>DASVDT010000181.1:0-11473 GCA_036380955.1 Candidatus Limnocylindria bacterium
GTCGGCACGGGAATGGCACTCGAGCACTTCGGAACCTTCCGCAAGAGCCTGGTCGCGCACTGAACCGATGCAGCCGATGAACCACAGATGACGATCGCCACTTCGGCGACCGAGCTGCGCTCGATGCTGGCCGAAGAGCGCGAGGCAACCGGCAAGCCACCGATCGCGAAGGCGTTCGCCGACTTCCACATCCACACCCGCTTCAGCCGCGACTCGATCCTGACCGAGGAGACGTTCATCGAGAAGGCGATCGAGCGCGGGCTGACGCACGTGGCCGTCACGAACCACAACAACGTCGAGGGCGCGATCGCCGTGCGCGACAAGGTCGCCCAGCTCGGCCTGACCGACAGGCTGACCGTGATCCTCGGCGAGGAGGTGTCCACCGCCGATGGAGAGGTGGTCGGCATCTTCCTGGAGCGCACCATCCCGCGCGGCCTCTCCGCCAACGAGACCGCCGACGAGATCCATCGGCAGGGTGGCCTGGTCAGCATCCCGCACCCGTTCGATCCGTTCCGCGGCTCGCATATCAAGGAGGGGCCGCTGCGAAACCTGGCCGAGGTCGGCAAGATCGACATGGTCGAGGTCTTCAACTGCAGGGTCACGTTCCAGCGCCACAACCAGGAGGCCGCCGACTTCGCCGCCACGTACGGCATCCCGGGGATCGCCGCGAGCGACTCGCACTCGAGCTTCGAGGTGGCCATGGCGTTCAACGCCCTTCCCGCCTTCGACACCGCCGATGAGCTGAAGGCCGGCCTCCCCGAGAACGAATGGCACGCCAGCCGATCGACCGTCTTCATCCACCTCACCACCCGATGGGCGGTCTGGAAGAACACGTTCGACGCGTGGCGCGGCAAGCGCACCGCGGCCGGCCCGATCCTCGGCCCGCAGCCGGTGGAGCAGGTCCGGCGCGAGCCGGTCCAGCGCCCGGCGCCGTCTGAGCTGCCGTCCACCGAGAAGGCCGACGAGTGACCGAGCCGCTGTCGGACGCCGCGCGGATCGAGCAGGAGGTGTCGCTGCGGCGCCGGGTGCTCAACGTGCGGACCATCGGCTCACTGATCTTCGGCGTCGTCCTGCTCTACCTCGTCTCGCGCGTGCTGTTCGGGCCGAGCTTCGACTGGGGCGAGGTCGGGCGGCTCATCGGCCAGGCCAACCCGGGCTTCCTGGCGCTCGCGTTCATCGCCTACTACGCGACGTTCCCCGTGCGCAGCTACCGATGGCGCTACGTCCTCGAGCGCAGCGGCATGCGCGTCCGCTTCCGCGACGCGACCGAGATCCTGTTCCTGTCGTGGTTCGTCAACTGCCTGGTGCCGGCGAAGCTCGGCGATCTCTACCGCGCCTATCTGCTGCGCGGCAACTACGGCGCCTCGATCTCGCGCACGGTCGGGACCGTGTTCATCGAGCGCGTGGCCGACATCATCATCATCGCCGCCCTGGCCCTGACCGCCGGCTTCTGGTCCTTCCGCGGGCGGCACCGGCCGGACATCGACATGCTGTTCATCATCGGCTTCGTGGTCGCGATCGCCTTCATCCTGATGATCGTGGCCCTGCGCGCGTGGGGCGGGCACGTCGGCCGATTCCTGCCCGCCCGCGTCGCCGAGCTCTGGGACCGATTCCACGAAGGCAGCACCGGTGCCCTCACCGGCCGATCCATCCCGGTCATCCTCGTGCTGACCACCCTCATCTGGCTGCTCGAGGGCGCGCGCCTCTACTTCGTCATCCGAGCCCTGGCGCTGCCCGAGGTCGGGTTGGGGATCTCGTCATCGGTGTTCGTTGCATTGGCCGCCGCTCTGCTGACCGCCATTCCGCTGACACCGGCCGGCTTCGGGTTCGTCGAGGCGGGGATCATCGGCGTGCTCTACCTGTACGGCGTGCCGCAGGAGCCTGCCGCTGCCGTCGCGCTGGTCGACCGCGGGCTGACCGTCGTGACCGTCATCGTGCTGGGCGGCATCCTCTACGCGGTCTCGCAGAAGGTGCGGCGCGCCCACGGCGCGCCCGCGCCCTCCACGGGCTGAGGTCGCGGCTCGGGGGCGCCGATATGTCGGGCAGCCATGCACGCGGGGCCTCGCTCCTGCGCCCAGTCGCCCCATATGTGACGCAATACGGCACCGGAGCCGCCAGCCGTGCGCGCCGTTGCCCCATGTATCGGCGGTAGGGGCGCGCGCCACTGCCGACGCCAGGCGCACCCGCGTGCTCGGTACCTTCCTCCTATTGAGGCGGCTCCCCCCGAAAGGGATGCTGCGGTTGCTCGGACGCACCACCGGCGCACAAGCGTCGATGCCGTTCAGCACACGAAGGGCGTTCATGACCCTGCAAGCGCCGCGATCCTTCAACGCCTGGCTCCGCGGCCAGTTGAAGGAGAAGAAGATGAGCCAGCGTCAGCTGGCGCTCCAGTCGGGCGTGGACCACTCCACCATCAGCCGGCTGATCAAGGGGGACCGCATGCCGTCGCTGGGCACCGCGACGAAGCTGGCCCGTGGGCTGCGCGAAATCACCGATGACGACGAGGGCCCCGCCTACTTCGCGACGCTCAACAACCGCGCCGTCCTGCCGACCACGCGCGTCGAGTACGCCCTCCGCGGCGACGACGCCCTGACCGAGAGTGACGTCCGCGAGCTCATGCAGGCATACATCACCCTCCGCGCTCGCCGCGTCCGTGCGGACGGCAACGGGTCCGCCAACGGGTACACGAACGCCCGCTGACCGGCCGATGCGCCTCGCGCGACCGGCATAACGCTCCCCCAGCGCTCAGATTTCAAGTCGCACGCCCGCGACTCGAAAATTGAGTCCGCCACCGCACATTACCCGGCGAATCAGCCGCGCATTCCGCCACGATGAGGCGTGAACTTTGTCGCCGGGCGGCCCATCGGCCGGGTAATGTGCCGCCCGCTGCGCAAATTTCAAGTCGTGCCCCCACGCCCCCACGCCCCCACGCCCCGCGTCGCGCCCCCCACGCCCCGCGCGAAACGACCTACCGCCGCACCATGCGAGTCGACCGACGATTCGTCTTGAAGGCCTTCGGCGGCAGCAGCGGCAACTCATCAGCCCCACCCCACAGCAGTCGCGCGCGGCGCATGTTCACTGCGTCGTAGCCCTCGTCGCCGCCCGGCGTCTCCATGATGAAGGTGGTCGTCGCCAGGCGAGGATCGCGCAGCAGAGCGCCCAACCCCACCGGGCCGATCTGCCCCGCTCCCACGTGCTCGTGCCGGTCCGCCCGCGACCCGAGCAGCGATCGCGAGTCGTTGAGGTGCACCATCGCCAGCCGATCCAGCCCGATCAGCTCGGCGAACCGATCGACCACCGACGCAGCCCCAGCGGCCGACGAGATGTCGTAGCCCGCTCCCCACAGGTGCGCCGCGTCCAGGCAGAAGGCCAGCGCCCCCGCATCGGCCCCGACGCCCGACAGGATCGCGGCCAGCTCCTCGATCCGCGAGCCGAGCAGGTCGCCGCCGCCGGACGAATTCTCCAGCACCAGCCGAACCCCGGGCGGAGACGAAGCCAGGATGGCCCGCACGTTCTCGACGATGCGGCGCAGGCCCGCATCGGCTCCGACGCCCTTGTGCGAGCCGATGTGCGTGTTCACCAGTGAGGCGCCGTAGGACGGAGCTCGCTGCATCTCCACGATCAGGCCGTCGCGCGACTGCGACGCGAAGGGCTCCGCCGTGCCGGCCAGGTTGATGAGATACGACGCGTGGATGGCGACCGTCCGCAGGCCCTCGCGCGTGGCGTAGTCGATGAACTCCGGAGCTGCCAGCGGTGGCTCCGGCCGGCGCCGCCAGGCGGTCGGGTTGTCCGAGAAGATCTGGAGCGCCGTTGCCCCGATCTGCCGCGACCGACGCGCGGCCTTCACCAGCCCCGCACCCACGCCGAGATGCATTCCGACCGCGGGCGCCTCCGCCGGCCAGGTCAGGCGTCGACGCGGCTCGCGGCGTGCTACGGTGCCGGCCATGGATCAACCGCCGCCCGAGGGCAATGCCGACCTGCTGACGGTCGGGCTGGTGGTCTTCTTCGTCGCCCTGATCGTGGTCGTGGCAGCGCTGCTGATCGCCCCCACGTTGCTCTGAGGGCCCCGCTCTTCAGCGACCGCCCCCGTTCGGGCCACCCACGACCGGCTGGATGACGCCGTAGTTGCCATCGTTGCGCCGATAGACAACGGCGATCTGCTCGGTCTCCGCGTCGAGGTAGACGAAGAAGGCGTGGCCGAGCTCCTCCATCTGGGCGATGGCGTCCTCGTCGAACATCGGCGGCATGTCGAAGCGCTTCGTCTTCACGATCTGCGGGCCACCGCCGTCCTCCGGCTCGTTGGACGAGCCGGGCTCGATCGTCCCGAGCCCCTCGCGATGCAGGACCGATTCGACCTCGTCCGAGTGCCGCTTGCGCAGGCTCTCCGGCCGCTCCTTGGTGCGGACCACCTGGCGCTCGAGCTTGTCGATCACCACGTCGAGCGCGGCGATCGGCGTCGCGCCGGACGCCGTCGAGCGCAGGACGTCGCCGTTGTTGCGGAGCGTGACCTCGGCGATCTGGGCGCTGTCAGTGGCGTGCGAGGCGTTCGCGATCAACTCGACGTCCGCCTCGGCCATGTCATGCGTGATGCGGTCGAGCCGCCTCAGCTTTCTCTCGATCTGGCTTCGGAGCCGCTGGCTCAGCTCCTGGTTGCGGGCCTTCAGGTTCGTCTTCACGACCGATGCCTCCGGCTGCGCGTGGGATCCCTTGAGCCTTACCGTAGCACCGACCGTGCCCGGTGGCCCCGGTAAGCGGCCGGTAAGCCGGCGGTAAGCAGCCGCTGCCAGCATGGAGGCCATCGTGGCGCTGCTGGACCTGCTCATGCCGCCGGCGTGCGCCGGCTGCGGGCGGTCCGGCTCGCTGCTGTGTGACCGATGCGTCGGCGCGTTCGCGCCGCCGTTTCGAGCCGAAGACCGTTTCGTCGCGCCCGATGCCGGCGTCGCCCTCGGCGACGCCCTGGTGCTGGCCCTGGCCGCCTTCGCCTACGCAGGGCCGATGCGCCGCGCGCTCGCGGCGCTGAAGTACTCGGGCGCCTCCCGACTGGCGCCGATGCTGGCGCGGCCCGCCGCGCCGTCGCTGCGCACGCTGCTGGCGATCAGCGGACCGGCCTCCGTTCTCGTACCCGTGCCAGTGCACGCCGAACGCCGCCGCGAGCGTGGCTACAACCAGGCCGAGCTGATCGCCCGGGCGCTTGGTCGGAGCGAGCCGATCCTCGAGCGGGTGCGGCCGACCACGAAGCAGCATCGGCTGGATCGGGCGGCGCGCCTGGCGAACCTGCGCGGTGCCTTTCGGGTGGCGTCGGGCGTATCGGTGCCATCGGTGGCGATCCTGGTGGACGACATCATCACCACCACCGCCACGCTGGAGGCGTGCGCATCGGTCCTTCGCGAGGCCGGGGTTGAGGCGGTGTACGGCTTTGCCGTGGCGCGCGAGGTCTAGAGGTCGACCAGGCGCAGCTCGTCGCCGACCTCTGTTCCGCTGGCGGCCGCCGCCCCACCGGGCAGCTCGATGCAGTCCTTCGCGCCCCGCGCCAGCGGCACGATCCGCCACGGCTTCATGTCGTGCACGACCTTGGTGACACGCCGATCGCCGTCGATGAAGACCGCGTCCATGACGTAGCGCATGAAGGTCGTGTCGATGCTGTTCGCGCCGGGCAGGAGTAGTCCTTCGCCGGTCTGCAGCTCCGGCCAGAGGTGGAGCCCGAAGATGCGTTGGCGGATGCCCTGCGCGACGCGGCATCGCTCGGCGACCACCGTGCCGCGCGTCACGTTCTCTACTCGGACGAACCGGGATCCGCCGCTCATGGCCGCATCATGGCAGCCGGCAGGCACGAAAAAGCGCCTCGGCCCGCGTGGACCGAGGCGCCCTCGCCGCCGCTGAAAGCGGACGTGCTAACCGGCGAGGCTATTCGACCAGGACGACACCCATCGGCTCTGGAGCGCCCGGGTCGAGGTCGCCGACGCCGATGGTGCCCGGCGCCTCGAACTTGGCGACAAACCAACCTTTCAAGCAGCTCGTGGCGCCGCTGCCGGCCGCGCCCGATGGCGTCCCCGGCGGGCTGTTGCAGTCGGTCACGTTGCTGCCCTGGACGTACGCCTGGTCAAGCATGAAGCCGACCCAATACTGAGCGAAGAAGTAGGTGTTGCTTCCCTGCCCACTCCAGTCGCCCTCCGGGCAGGGATCCGGGCTGGGAGGAACGATGTCGTTGTTCGGCCCATCCGGATCGCTCTCGCATGTGTTGGTGTGAATTGGGAGAGGCAGGACTTCGTCGCGGTCCGTGTCGCTCTGATCGAACTCCGGAACGTTGATCTCGTTACCGGTGTAGGCATTGAGCTCGTCCTCGACGCTGTTGACATTACCGGTCGTCGTCTTGACCCAAGCCGGGATCGGGATGAAGACGTTGCACGGTTCCTCGATCGTGTCCGCCAAGTTGCCACAGCCGTAGTCGAGCCACCCTACCGATCCGGGCGTTTCCGTGCCCGCTTCGGTTGAGCACAGCGGGATGATGGACATGTTGTCGACGCTCGGAGGATCTCCAGTCACGCCTGCAGGATCGAGAATCTCCCAGTCGTCGGAACCGATCGCAATCTGGCTGTTCGTCCCGTCGCACTTGACGGCACTGATTGGGAAGGTGACCGGCAGCACTCCGCAACCGGTCCCTGCCGGGCAAATGCCCACCTGAGGACCGACGACGGCCGTTGCATCTGCGGTGGTCGTGAACTCTTCCACGCCGACAACCCGTGCCAGGAAGGTGTCGAAGGTATGGGTCGTGGTCGCCTTGACGCCCTGCGCATCGAGATTGACCGGAATCACCGCCGTCGATCCGCAGTCACCAACCGGGATTTCGGGCGTGAGTGGCGTCCCCTCGGAGTTGGTGTAGACGGCGCTCACGAGGTCGACGCCGAAAGCCTCGACAGCGTCGTCCACGGCACATCCCACGTCACCGTCGGTCGGCGGCGTGTCGTCGGCATATGCGTGCTGGATGACCACGGTGCCCGCCTTCGCGACGGCATCAGCTGCGTTCTGGTTTTCGCGCTGCTGCCCCCATGCAAAACCACCGTCGATCACGAGCCCGACGAGGGCAATCAGAACGACCATGCCGACGGCCACAATGACGAGGACCTGGCCCTCGGCCGCACGCTGACCCCGATAAGTGCGAATCCAGCGCGGCGCGCCAGAAATCCAGTTAGTCATGTCTAGTCTCCAATTGGGCACGAGGGAGCCGTCGGCTCGGCACAGTTGCTCTCGACGCGAAACATGCTCTCGCCCGCGAGGGGGATGGTCCCGATGATTTGCGCGAGGATCGGAGTGGCTGCGTTGTAGTCGTAGGTCACGCGAACTACCGCCAGACAGCCGACGATGGAGTTCTGTCCCGGTGACCCGGCGCACGAGTCGGCGGTGTCGACGTCGTCCGGGTCGCGATAGTCAACGGTCACGTTCGACGGTGGGACGCCCAAGAAGTCCGTTCGCCCGGCGGCCCGGCTCTGAATGTGAGCCTCTGTCTGATCAACTATGGCCACGCGGCCACCCTCGCGAGCGGCATTGTTGAGAGTGTTGAAGGCGAATACCGCGCGGCCGAAGTCGAGGATGCCGACAAGTAGCAGGACAAAGACCGGCAGGATGAGGGCGAACTCCACGAGTGCCTGGCCGCGATGGTTGCGCTCTGATGTGCTCCGTCGGCGGATCATGGCTTGTCCACCCGAATCGTCTTGGTGAGCGAGCTTGTCTCGCCCTCCTCGGTGCTGGTGACCTCGAGGGTGACCAGGTAGTTCGTGTTCCCCCCCGATCCGGCCCAGGTGCATGTCACTGGCGGCGGAGTCTCGAGATCTGACGTCGCGGGGGTACAGGTCGGGCCTTCCCCGAACGTCCATTCCCATGTGTCGATGTCGCAGTCGGGGTCATCCGTGGACGCGTCTGTGAACTGGATTGTCAGCGGGCTCGTCCCCCGGCCGTCCGTGGCATTCCCTCCCGGTCCGCTGGCTGGCGTCTCCTCGAGTGTGAAGAGCGCTGTTGGGGCGGGACAAGGTCCCGGAGGGGTCGGCTCCGGCGTGGGGATCGCGGGGACCAGGATCTGATTGATCGCAAATGTCGCTGTCGCGCTCATGTTGACCGGGTTGCCGACGATTGCAGCCGCGAGCGGCGTGATGACGTCGAAGCGGCAGTTCAAGGTGACCTGGGCGTGATCACCGTCGTCCATCACATCGGTATTCCCGTTCATGTCGAGAAATACCGGATCTGGGATGTCGGCGACATCCCACTGACCGTCCGTATCGGGCGGAGGCGGGCCGCAGTTGATGGCCTGCATATCGTCGATCACGAGGCGGTGGTAGAGCATGCTGTCGTCCGTCCCCCACGTGGAAGAGTTGCCTGCCGCAAAGTCAGCGGCGACGCGCGCCGCGTTCTGGAGGGCGATCCAGCCGAAGAAGACGCGGCCGAAGTCGAGTGCCATCACCAGCAGCAGCGCGATGAGCGGGAGGATGAGAGCGAATTCAACGAGCGCCTGTCCGCGCTCCTTGGAGTCGTCGGTATGCGTTCGGGTGAACATTGCTCGGGCAGACAGCTAGCGAATTTGATCGGAGTCTATGGGCGCGACCTTGCCAGTCGCCTTGCAGGGTGACATCCCGAGTCCCGGACCACGAGGGTACGGTCGTACTAGTCGGAGCCGGCCTCCCCGCTCGGCTCGGCCGGGATCGTTACGGTCACGGACGTCCCCCGACCGAGCGTGCTGTCAATCTGGATGTCGCCGCCCATCGCGCTCATGAGACCGTGCGCCGCATACAGGCCCACGCCACTCCCGTCAGGCGCGAGCTTACGGGCCTGCTCCGAGCGATAGAACTGCTCGAACGCTCGTCCGAGGCTCGCAGCATCCATTCCGGCACCACGGTCGCGAACGGTTACCGCGAGCTTCCCGTCTTCCGCGGAGATTCGAACGTCGATAAAAGAGGCTTCCGGGCTGTACTTGACGGCGTTATCCAGAATCGCCCACAGCACCTGCTCGACGCGGTCCGCATCGCCAACGGCGAGGTGTGGTGTTCCCACCTCCTCGAGACGGAGTGGCCGGTCCGCACGCAATGCTGCCCACGTTCTCTCGATCAGGGGTCGGACCGCAAAGACCTCCTGCTGCGGCACGAACACGCCGGCCTCGAGCCGAGAGGCGACGAGCAGCTGGCTGACCATGCGACGGAGGCGCTCGGCCTGATGCGTGATGGACTCGAGGTCGGCGCGAGCCGATGGCGGCACGGCGTCGTTGGCACGGAGCTCGGTGGCCAGCGCGCCGATGCTGGTGAGGGGTGTCTGGAGGTCGTGCGTCACACCGCGGAGGAAGTCGGCCTGTACGGCCGCAAGACGCGTCAGCTCATCGGCCTGGCTGCGGACCTGCGCATACAGAAGCGAGTGCTCCAGCGCGGTCCCGGCGAGCTGACCGACCAGCGACAGGAGCGCGATCTCGGCGGCCGTCGGATCGAGCCGGCCCTCCCAGGGCGCATAGAGGATGGCCCTGAGCCGATCGCTGACGGCGACGTCTGCCACCGCAAAGGCGCCCCAGGGTCCTGCCACGTGCCTTGCCGGACGCTCGGCGTCGGTCACGGATGCCCAGCGCTCCAGGTCTCCAAGGGCCTCGGTGGGAACTTCGTCGTCGGCGCCATGATAGATGCCCACTGGGAGAAGCTCCGCATGCTGGGAAATGAGCACAGCGCATCGCCACGTCGGATCACGCATCACGAGGCGGACCGCTGAAACGAGCGAGACGACAACTGCCTGCGGGCGATCATCGATCGGCACGATGCTGGCCTGCTGCGCCAGGGTCGCAACCTGTCGATCTCGTTCGTCGAGCGATGTTGCGAGCTGCTCGTATGCCGTTCCCACGGAGCGCGCGCTCGGCTGTCCGCGCTCGGCCACCGCGAGGAACGATCGGAACTCGTCCGCAAGGCCACCGGTGAAGACGATGGCCAGGATCGCGGCCCACAACAGTGCGCCCAAAAACACGACGACGGCGACCAGGTTCGCGTTCCGCGCCCCGAAGACGGACTCGGTGACCAGCGTCGCTCCGAGCAGAAGGATGATCGGCGGCAGGATGGCGAGCAGCAGCCCCACGAAGATGCGGAGCCAGAGACTCGTGCGCTGCACGAAACTACCGCTGGGCCGTCGTCGCGCCGGAGACGAGTCGATAGCCGACGCCGCGCTCCGTCAGCAGGTAGCGCGGCTTGTCTGGGTCAATCTCGAGCTTCCGGCGCAGGCGTCGGACCGTGACCCACAGATACGAGGGGTCGGCGCCATCGGCATCGGTCCAGACCCGGCTGAGGAGCTCGTCCGTCGGAATGATGCGGTCCACCGATGCGGCGAGCACCTGGAGCAGTCGCGCCTCGGTCGGCGTCAGTTGGTGGGTTCCCACCGGCGTCGTCAACCGACGGGTTGCCAGGTCCACCTCGACGTCGCCGCCATCGAGCGAGATCTGCGGGCTGCCGATCGATGCGCGACGCAGAACTCGCTGGATGCGTGCCACGAGCTCGTCAGGATCGAAGGGCTTGGTGACGTAGTCCTCGGCGTATAGCTCGAGCGCGCTCACCTTCGCCTCGGAGGCATCGACGGCCGACAGCACGATGATCGGCAGGTCGGCAAGCTGCTTCACCCGACGGCAGAGCTCGAAGCCGTCCATGCCGGGCATCATCAGGTCGACGACCATCAGCGCTGGCCAATCGGACTCGAGCTGCTTGAGCGCAGCCGGGCCGGAGGCCGCTGTCCGCGTTACGTATCCAGCGCGCTCCACGCGCCGCGAGAGGACCGATAGGAGCGTAAGGTCGTCGTCGACCAGCAGGACTGCCGGGCGAACCGGCGGCAGCATCCTAGATGCTCACCCCACCGCCCATGACGGTGACGATGGCAGGGCCAAGGATGACGATGAAGATCGTCGGGAAGATGCACCCGACCATCGGGAAGAGCATCTTGACCGGTGCCTTGGCTGCCGCTTCCTCAGCACGCTGCCGGCGCTCGATGCGAAGCTGATTCGATTGAATCTGGAGCACCTTCGCGATCGGCACACCCAGTTGCTCGGCCTGGACGATGGCGCCGATGAAGTTGCTGACCGGCTGGGCGTCCGCGCGGTTTGCGACGTCACGGAGAGCCTCGCGACGGGTCCGTCCCATGCGGACCTCGGCCAGGGCCTGGCGGAACTCGTCGACCAGGGGTCCTTCCATCTTTTCGACCACCTTGGCCAGGGCCGCATCGAAGCCGAGGCCGGCCTCGACTGAGATCGTGAGCAGGTCGAGCGCGTCCGGCAGCTGGAGCACCATCGCCATGCTGCGGGCGGCGATCTTCTTCCCGAGCCAGAACTCCGGCGCGATATAGCCGACCGCGCCGCCGACGATCATGAAGAGCAGGCCAAGGATGATTGCGCCCTTGCCAATGAGAAGTCCCAGCAGGAAGCCGATGACCGCAAAGGCGATGAGGCTCATCAGCTTGACACCGACCCAGTCGG
>DASVDT010000182.1:0-18693 GCA_036380955.1 Candidatus Limnocylindria bacterium
CCGCCTGTCATCAGGAGCCCTTCCACGATGCCCCAGAAGGCATCGAAGTCGCTGGGTGGGACGTGTGAGAGGAAGAAGCCGAAGAAGACCATGTCGAAGTCATGTGTCGCGCCCAACGTGAAGGCATCTGCGATCTCGTAGCGAACGTCGTGATCGGCGTGCTTGGCGCGGTTGATCTCGAGCATCTCCGGCGATGCATCGGTGGCGACAAGCTCGTCGGCAAGCTCCGCCAGGAGGCCGGTCCACTGGCCGGTGCCGGCCGCGATCTCGAGGACGCGCCCGACCGGCGCGGATGCGCGAAAGGCCTGACGGACCGCGTTGCCATGCACGGCGTACGGGTCACCCTCGGGCATCGAGGTGGCGTCGTATTCGGCCGCCCGGGCGCGGTAATAGGTGATCTGATCGTCCAGCAGCGTGCGATCGGTCATCGACGCTCGGCCGGCACGCCCAGGGTCACCGCGGCGGCGACGGTCGCGGTGGCCAGCGCGAGCGCCTGGCCGGCCGAGAGTGCGGCATCGCCCGCGAAGAGCTGCGTGGCGGCGCTGGGGATGGCCTGCAGGATGAGCGGGACGAGCGTCCAGCCCAGCACCAGGACGGTCGGCGCCGTGGCGCCGGGCAGGCGCAGCATTCGGGTGGCGACCGCCGTCAGCACGCCCAGGAACGCCGAGAGCAGCAGGATCAAGATGAGCGCCGGCTGGTCGCGGGCGCCGGACGCCTCCACCAGGCTCACCACGCCCTTGTAGGCGATGGTGACGAACAGGGCGAGGATCGCTCCGAGCGAGGCTGATCGGACGCCGGTCACGACTCCCGTACCCCCGCCAGGCGGTCCGCCAGCCCGCGCGCGATGCGGTACGACTTGCCCGCCCCCATCACGAGGACCGCGTCGCCGGTCGCAAGATGATCGGCGACGTAGTCGGTCGTGGCATCGACGTCGCCAACGGCGATGGCCGGCGTGCCGGTGGCGCGCTCGATCGCATCGGCCAGGGCTTCGGCGCTCGTCGCGGCCATCGCCTGCGGCGTGTCGCGGCTGGCGAAGATCTCGGCGATGACGACCTCGTTCGCATCGGTGAAGGCGGTCGAGAAGGCATCCATCAGCAGGGCGGTGCGCGAGTACATGTGCGGCTCGAAGACGGCCCACAGCCGCCGATCCGGCCCGACCCGCTGGCGGGCCGCCGCGAGGGCGGCGCGAACCTCGGTGGGGTGGTGGCCGTAGTCGTCGTAGATCGTCACCGCGGGAGTATCGGCGATCAGCTCCATGCGGCGCCCGGCTCCGGTGAACGATCGCAGGCCGTCGGCGAGCAGGTCGAGATCGGCGCCGATGGCATCAGCCATCACCAGGGCCGCGGTCGCGTTGCGGACGTTGTGCGAACCAGCCAGCGGCGTTCGCCAGCGTCGGTCGAAGAGCGTGAAGTCCGTTCCCCCAGGATCCGGCACGGCGTTCGTGGCGACCACGTCACCACCCGGCCCGTAGCGGATGATCCGGCCATCCCAGCCGGCAAGGCGTTCGGCCAGCTCGCGAGCGCCGGGATCATCGGCGGCGATCACCAGCAGGCGGCCGTCGAGCGCGGCGTGGGTGCCCATCCCCCGCACGAACCGCTCGAACGAGGCCATGACGGCCTCCGTATCGGCGAAGTAGTCGGGGTGGTCCATCTCGACGTTCGTGACGATTGCGCCGGCGGGGTGGTAGTTCAGGAAGTTGTCGCCGAACTCGTCGGCCTCGACCAGGAACGGTGCGCCCGCACCGGGCCGCACGGACGCTCCCCAGGCGCCGATGAAGGCGCCGACCTCGACGGTCGGGTCCAGCCCGGCGGCGACCAGGAGGTGGCCGAGAAGCGCCGTCGTCGTCGATTTTCCATGCGTGCCGGTCACCGCCAGCGGCAGGCGATCTGGCGCCGCCATGAGCTCTCCCAGGAGTGCCTGCCAGGTCACGACCGGGATGCCCTGCGCCTCGGCCGCCATGAGCTCCGCGTGCCCCGCAACGGCCCGGAGCGCAGGCGTGATGGCAACACGGTCGACGCCGGTCAGGTGACGGGGATCATGGCCCCGCGCGTACGTGATGCCCGCGGCGTCGAGCGGCGGCGTGTATGGCGATGGCGCGTCGGCGTCGCACCCGTCGACGGTCGCGCCCGCATGGTGGAGGAGGAGCGCCGCTCCTGCGGCACCCGAGCCGGCGATGCCGATGACGTGAATGCGCTCTCCGGCGGTGACCACCCGCTACGCCTCGGACACCACGCGGAGGGCGAGCCGAAGGGCCGCGAGGGCCGACGCGCGCTTGTTCCCGTCGCGGTCGAACGGCCACTCGTGGCGTTCGACGGTCGCTCCACCGTCACGCAGCGCTGCGGCAATGAACGTCAGGCCGACCGGCTTGCCTGGGCTGCCGCCGTCGGGCCCGGCAATGCCCGTTACGGCGACGGTCACGTCGGCCACGTCGAATCGCGCCAGTGCCCCGCGCGCCATTGCCTCGGCAACCTCCGCGGACACGGCGCCGACGCGCTCGAGCAGCTCTGCGGGCACGCTCAACAGGTCCTTCTTGACCTCGTCGGAGTAGCTGACGATGCCACCGAGGAAGTGGTCACTCGACTTCGGCACCTGGGTGATGACGTGCCCCACCAGCCCGCCAGTGCAGGATTCGGCGGCCGCCATCTGCCACTTGCGCTCGGTCAGGGACTGGCCGAGCGCGCGGGCCGCGGCATCGAGATCGGCGTCCGCGGGGGGCGTATCGGACGTCATCGGCTTCGCCGTCGGTCGTTCATCGGTAGTTCGTGAACTGGAGGGCGACCGGATAGTCGAGCGCCTTCAGGTCGGCGATCACCGCCTGCAGCTCGTCACGCGACTTGGCCGACACGCGCACCGCGTCACCCTGGATCACCGGCTTCGTCTTCGGGAAGCTCTCCCGGACACGCTTGCTGAGCTCCTTGGCCTGCTCGCTCGTCAGGCCGCGCCTCAGCTTGATCTCCTGGCGGACCGTGCCGCCGCCGGCCGGCTCGACCCTGCCCCAGTCGAAGATCTTGAGGCTCAGGCCACGCCGCACGGCCTTCGACTCGAATAGATCCTTCGCGGCGCCGGCGCGGTACTCGTCATCGGCGGTCAGCGTGATCGCCTCCTTGCCGAGCTCGAACGCGACCTTGCTGCCCTTGAAGTCATACCGCGTCGCGATCTCGCGGCGCGCCTGGTCCAGCGCGTTGACCAGCTCCTGCTGGTCGAAATCACTGACGATGTCGAACGATGAGTCCGAGGCCATGTGCCTATCCTCCTGCGCGCGTGATGCGCCACTCGACGACAGCGCCGTCGCTCCCCATGGCGCCGATACTGATCCCGTTGACGGTGAGGCGCACTGCCGCGGCGTTGCCCGCGCGGATGGTGATCTCGTTCGCCGCCGTGAGCTCCAGGCGCTCGCCGTCCCCGGCGATGCTGCCCGACACGCCGGGCACCGGCGTTCCATCCTGGGCGACCTCGAGATACGACTCGCCGCCGACGACCTCGAGCACGCCGGCGAGGCCCTCCCCCGGGCTGACGGTAACGCGCCGCACGACCGGCTCGACGTCCTCGGCCGTCACGCTCAGGTCCCACGTGCCGGTGGGCAATGCGAGGGTGCCACTGAACGCCCCGGTCGCGTCGCCGTTGAGCGTCACCGGCTCCGGGGGCGCGGGCGCCGCCACCTGGACCGCGACCGGCGTACCCGCGAAGTCGATGACGGTGAACGTCGGTGTCGGTGGTATCACCAGCGCCGCCGTTGCCGTGAGCATCGCCGACGGGGCCGCCGTGCCCGCGATGGCAACCGGGCCGCTGATCGTTGCGTCGGCCGGCGGCTGGGTGAGGGTGACGAGCGAGAGGCCCGGAGACGGGCTGGCCGCGATGTCGGCGGCGACCACGACGGTGCGCTGCTCGGGCTCCGAGTCACGGTTCGTGACCGGGTCGCGAGCGACGAGCTCGATCACGTTCGAGCCGGGCACGAGCTCGACGGTGATCTCGAACGCCCCGGTCTCGTCGGCGACGACCGTCGGGTTCTCGCGCAGGTTGCTGACCGTGACGGTCGCATTCGGCGCTGTCTCGCCGCGGACCGTGATGCTCGCTTCGGTGTAGCCGCTCACCGGGCCCGGCGGATCGGTGATGCGCAGCTCCGGCGTGCGCGCGAAATTGACGAACTCCCAGCCGATGTAGGCGACGAAGGCACCGACGGCGACGGTCAGGATCGCCGCGAACACGAGGCCCGGCGTGATGACGAACGCGCGCGATCCGCGCGTCGCGATCGGGCGGGGCGGCGCGGGTATGCGCGGTCGATCGGCGACGACCGACGTCTCGAGCCGGTACAGGTCGATCAGGTATTCCGGATCGAGCCCGAGGTAGGTCCCGTAGTTGCGCAGGAAGCCCTTCGTGTACACCGATCCGGGCAGATCGCGGTAGTCCCCCGCCTCGAGGGCGACCAGGTAGCGCTCCCGGATCTTCGTGTCGCGCTCGACGCGCGCAAGGTCCACGCCCTTCGCCTCACGGGCGGCGCGCAGCACCTCCCCGAGCTTGTGGACCTCGTCGCTCACGCGTCGTCGTCCTCCCCGGGAGCGACGTCGCCGCCCCAGCCGTCCGAGGTGATGAGCACTTCCCTGAAGCGGCTGCCGTCGGCGGGTCCGACGATGCCGCGATCCTCCATCTGGTCCAGGATGCGGGCCGCACGGGCATAGCCGATGCGCAGCCGGCGCTGGAGCAGTGACGCCGATGCCTTGTCCGAGCGGCGGACGATGTCGACCGCCTGGCTGAGGAGCGCGTCGGCGTCGTCCTCGCCATCATCGCCGGGGTGGCCGCCGCCCTTGCCGTCGCGCTTCGGCGCCGTGATCTCGGGCCGGTACTGTGGGCCGCCCTGTCCGCGCCAGTGGCGCGCCACCGCCTCGATCTCGGGATCGGTGACGAGCACGCCCTGCAGGCGCACGGCGCGCGGCGCGTCGATCGGCTGGTAGAGCATGTCGCCGCGGCCGAGGAGATCCTCCGCCCCGTTGGCGTCCAGGATCGTGCGCGAGTCGACGCCCGAGGTCATGGCGAAGGCGATCCGCGATGGGATGTTCGCCTTGATGAGGCCGGTGATGACCTGCACGCTCGGCCGCTGGGTGGCGACGACCAGGTGAATGCCGGTGGCTCGGGCGAGCTGGGCGATGCGGGTGATCGTCGCCTCGACCTCGTAGGCGCTGACCATCATCAGGTCGGCCAGCTCGTCGATGACGATCACGATGTACGGCATGCGCGGCTCGCCCGCGCGCAGCGCCTCGTTGTAGCCGGCGATGTTGCGCACGCCGCGCGACGCGAACTCGGCGTAGCGGCTCTCCATGGTACCGACCGTCCACTTCAGCGCGTTGACCGCCTTGTCGGGCTCGACGATGACCTCGGTCAGCAGGTGCGGGATGCCCTTGTACTGCGCCAGCTCGACGCGCTTCGGGTCGATCAGGATGAGCTTCACATCGGCCGGGGTGGCGCTCATCAGGATGCTGTCGATGAGCGCGTTGACGCACACGCTCTTGCCCGATCCGGTGGCGCCGGCGATGAGCAGGTGCGGCATCTTCGACAGGTCCGCGCTGAATGGCTGCCCCGCCACGTCCTGGCCAAGGGCGAACGCCAGCTTGGACTTCTTGGCCACCTCGGCGTGCACCCGGCTGGCGAGCACCTCCTTGAGCGTGACCAGGTCGAAGGCGGAGTTGGGGATCTCGACGCCGACGTACGGCTCCCCGGGGATCGGCGCCTCGATCCGGATGCTGCGCGCCGCCAGCGCGAGGGCAAGATTGTCTGACAGCCCCTCGATTCTGCTGAGCTTGATGCCGGGCTCCACGTCGAGCGCGTACTGCGTCACGACCGGGCCCTCCTGGATGCGGGCCACCTTCACGCCGATGCCGAAGTGAGCCAACGTCTCGCGGATGCGCTGCCCCTTCGCGGTCAGGTCCATCTGCGCGGCGCTCGACTCGGGCGCGTCCGCGAGGATGTCGAGCGTCGGAAGCTCCCATGAGCGCTGGACCGCCTCGAGCGCCGCGTCGGAGCCACCGTCCGCCTCCGCGGCCGTCAGGTGCGCCTCCTCCTCACTGGCCAGAGCATCGTCGCCGTTGGTCGCTTCCGGGGTCGCGACCGCGGGTGGCAGGGTGGCAACCGGGCGGGGACTGCCGTTCGCTGCCGGCGCGGGACGCTCGCGACGCACGATGACCGGCGGCTCGTCGTCCGCATCGGTCCCGCCCGCCAGGCGGTCCCGGACTCGGTCGATCAGGCCCGGCCGTGTCTCCCGCTCCGTGGCCGGTTCGGCACGGCCGCGCGCCTCATCGGTTCGTGGCCGCTTCGCGGCGCGTCGGGCGGCCTCCGCCTCGGCGTCGCGACGGTCGTCCCGGCCGGCGAGGTACGCCGCGATGAGGTCACCGATGGTCATGTTGAAGTACAGCAGCAGGCCGACGATCGCCATGAGGAACAGCACAACCCACGCTCCCGCGGTCCCGAGGGCGCCCTCGAGCACGGCGCTGACGCCCATGCCCAGCACTCCCCCACCCTCGCCGCGGTCGATCGCTGTCAGTCCCTCGGCGTCGATCCCACCGCCCCCACCCACGAGGTGGAACATCCCGAGCAGCGCGAGCGCGAACACTGCGGCGCCCGTGGCTGCCATCCAGCGCTCGGCCGGCATCGTCTTCATCCACAGCATCACCGCAAAACCGGCGAGCAGCGGCGCGGCGAACGCGATCCCCCACCCGAGCAGCGAGGCGAGCAGGTCGTGCCAGGGCTGGACGATCGCGCCGGCGGTTGGCGCGAACAGCGCGATGACGCTCAGGATGGCGAGGAACAGCAGGACCAGCGCGACCCCCTCGCGCACGAACCGGCCGCTGATGACGAACGGCGTCGTCTGACGCCGCCGCCGCGTGGTCCGGCGTCGGGTCGCCGTCCTCCGTCGTGTCGCCACCCGGGTCAGACCTCCATCACGATCGGTAGGATCATCGGCCGCCGCTTGGTGCGCTGGTGGAAGAAGCGGCTCAGCGTGTCGCGGATCTTGGTCTTGACGTAGTTGGCCTCTGCCGCGTGCTCGTCCTCCTGGCGCTGCCGTAGCGCCTGCATGAGGTGCTCGCGTGCGTCCGCCATGACCGGATCCTCCGGATCGGCGAGGAACCCGCGGCTGACGAGATCCGGCGTGCCAACCGGCTGCCCCGTCTGTGAGTCGACCGTGATCGCCACCATCACCACCCCGTCCGAGGCGAGCATGCGCCGATCCCGGAGGACGACGCCGTCGATGCCGTCGATCGTGGCGATGCCGTCCACCAGGACGGCGCCGGCCGCGACCTGGCCGGACATGCGCGCCCGCTCACCGTCGAACTCGACGACCTGGCCGTTCTCGAGGACGAAGATCTTGTCGACGTCGACGCCGGCGCCCTCGGCAAGCAGGCCGTGCTGCACGAGCATGCGGTACTCGCCGTGGACCGGGATGAAGTGCCTCGGCTTGACCAGGCCCAGCATGAGCTTGAGCTCCTCGCGCGAGCCGTGACCCGACACGTGGCAGTGGACGAGTGGCTCGTAGTGCACCATCGCCCCCTCCTTGAAGAGGTTGTCGATCGTCTTTGCGACCGCCTCCTCGTTCCCCGGGATCGGCGACGCCGAGACGATGACCGTGTCACCTGGCTCGATCGTGATGTTGCGGTGATCGCGGTTGCTCATCCGTGTGAGCCCGCTCATCGGCTCGCCCTGCGACCCAGTGGTCATGACGACCAGCTGCTCCTTCGGCAGGCGCTGGAGCTGGTCCTTGCCGACCAGCGTCCCGTCGCGATCGTCGAGGTACCCGCGATCGCGAGCGATCGCGATGTTCTGCTCCATGCTCCGCCCGATGGCGACCATCTTTCGGCCGTGCGCCCACGCCGCATCGAGCACCTGCTGGACGCGGCCGATGTTGCTGGCGAAGGTCGCGACGATCACCCGGCCGGGAGCCTCGCCGACCAGCCGGTGCAGGCTGTCGCCAACGGTCGTCTCCGACAGGGTGTAGCCCTCCTTCTCCGCCCGCGTCGAGTCGGAGAGGAGGAACTCGACGCCGCGGTTCCCGATCTCGGCGATGAGGCCCAGGTCGGCCCGACGGCCGTCCGGCGGGGTGTGGTCGAACTTGAAGTCGCCGGTATGGACGATGGTGCCCATCGGCGTGTCGATGGCGTAACCGACCCCGTCGGGGATGGAGTGGTTGACGCGGAACGGCGTCAGCCGGAACGGACCGACGGCGAACTCCACCCCCGGCTCGACGACGTGCAGCGGCGTCGAGTCGAGCAGCTTGTGCTCCTTGAGCTTGCCCTGGACCAGCCCGTCGGTCAGGCGCGTGGCGTAGATCGGCGTGCCGGGAATCTTGGGGAGCACGTACGGCAGCGCCCCGGTGTGATCCTCGTGGCCGTGGGTGAGCACGATGCCGCGGACGCGGTCGCGGCGCTCCGCGAGGTAGCTGACGTCGGGGATGACGAGGTCGATCCCGAGCATCTCGGGATCGGGGAAGGCGAGGCCGCAGTCGACGACCAGGATCTCGCCATCGACCTCGATGACGGTGATGTTCTTGCCGACCTCGCCCACCCCACCGAGCGGGATGATGCGCAGGGATTCGGACATGGGGGCTCCTAGAAGAGGGTCATCTGTTCGACGTCGTCGGCTGCGGGCTGCGGCCCGAGGACCGATGCCGCCACCGATTGTGCCGCGACGGCGGTCATGCGCTCGTCGTCGATCGCCGCCCGCGCCGTGAGCAGCGCCGACGGGAGGCCGCGCACATCGTGGAACAACGTCTCACGCAGCGAGGCCTGGTGCAGCGCCGCAGCAGGATGGTACATCGGGAAGACGAACTGGCCGCCCGGGGCGCGACGCAGACGGCCGTGCGCGCCGCCGATTCGCGCTCCGGGCAGGTACCGCTGCAGCGAGTGGCGGCCAAGGGTCACGATCACGGCCGGGTCGAGCGCCTGCTCCTGCCGGTCGAGATAGCCGGCGCAGGCGGCGGCCTCCTCCGGCTGCGGATCGCGATTGCCGGGCGGACGGCACTTCACCACGTTGGTGATGAAGACGTCCGCTCGCGCCCAGCCGATCGATCGGAGCAGCTCGTCGAGCAGCTGTCCCGCCGGTCCGACGAATGGCCGGCCCGTCGCGTCCTCGCGCGCGCCGGGTCCCTCACCCACGAGCAGGACGTCGCTCAGGACGTTGCCCTCGCCCGGAACCGCGAGCGTGCGACGGCTCGCGAGCGAGCAGCGGACGCAGGCGCGGACTTCGTCCGCGATCGCCGCCAGCCGCCCCTCCGCGCCCATCGACCCCGAGGGTACAGCGCCGCCGCACCCCTGCGGCGGCGCCATCGGCCTACGACCGGTCGTTGCTCCCGGCGGCGCCGGCCTTGGCCATGTGTCGCTCCATGGCGGCACGACGGCTCAGGTTGACCCGGCCCATGCGATCGATCTCGGTCACGACGACCATCAGCTCGTCGCCGATGCTGACGACGTCCTCGACGCGAGGCACGCGGTAGTCGGCCAACTGGCTGATGTGGACCAGCCCCTCCTTGCCGGGCAGGATCTCGACGAAGGCGCCGAAGTTCATGATCCGCGTCACCTTGCCGAGGTATTCCTTGCCGACCTCGACGTCCTTGGTGAGGCCTTCGATCCACTTGATCGCCTTCTGGGCGGCTTCGCCGCTGACAGCGGCGATCTGGATCGTCCCGTCGTCCTCGATGTTGATCTCCGTGCCGGTCTCGGCCGTGATCTGGCGGATCACCTTGCCGCCGGAGCCGATGACGTCGCGGATCTTGTCGACCGGGATCTTGATGGTCGTGATCCGCGGCGCGTACGGGCTCAGCTCGCTGCGGCTGGCGCTGATGACGCTGTCCATCTTCTCGAGGATGAAGAGTCGAGCAATGCGAGCCTGCTCGAGCGCGTCCCGCATGATCTCGGTGGTGATGCCGGCGACCTTGATGTCCATCTGCAGCGCCGTCACGCCCTCGGCCGTACCGGTCACCTTGAAGTCCATGTCGCCGTACGCGTCCTCCTTGCCGGTGATGTCGGTAAGGACGGCGTACCGGCCGGTCTCCTTGTCGGTGATGAGCCCCATGGCCGCACCGGCGACGGGTGCCTTGATCGGCACGCCGGCGTCCATGAGCGCCAGGCTCGAGCCACACGTCGAGGCCATGCTGGTGGAGCCGTTGGAGCTCACGACCTCGCTGACGACGCGAATGACGTACGGGAACTCCTCCTGCGACGGCAGGACCGGCACCAGCGCCCGCTCCGCGAGCGCACCGTGGCCGATCTCGCGCCGACCTGGCCCGCGCATGAAGCGCGCCTCGCCGACCGAGTACGGCGGCATGTTGTAGTGGTGCAGGTAGCGCTTCTCGGTGTCCGGGCTGATCGTGTCCATGCGCTGGACGTCGCTCGACGGGCCGAGCGTGGCGATCGAGAGCGCCTGCGTCTGGCCACGGGTGAAGATCGCCGACCCGTGAGTTCGCGGCAGGACGCCGACCTCGACGCTGATCGGCCGGATGGTCGAGGTGTCGCGGCCATCGATGCGAACGTTCTCGCTCAGCACCAGCTCACGAACGGTCGCCTTGGTGACGACGTCCATCAGGGCTGAGGCGATCCCGTGGCGGCGGCGGATGTCCTCCAGCCGCTCGCCCTGCTCCGTGCGGTTGTAGCTCTCGCGCGCACGTCGGACCTCGTCGGCGATGTCCTGGCGCAGTGCGTCCAGGCGCTCGGGCAGGCCCTGGATGAAGTGCGCGAACAGCTCCGCCGTCGCCTCGGCATCGGGCATGGCGCGATGCGCGATCGCGTGCTCGCGGCCGAACACGAAGCGGACGAGGTCGGCAAGCTTCCAGGCGCCCGCATCGGGGTAGAGCTGGTAACCGAGCTCGAGGGTGTCGAATGCGGCCTTCGACTGCCAGCGCGTCTCCGTCGGCATGTGGCGCAGCACGAAGGGCAGGTCGAACGCGATGTTGTGGGCGACCACCGGGGTCTCACCGACCCACTCGGCGAACCGGCTGAGAACCTCGGCCGCGGTCGGTGCATTCGCCACGTCATCGGTGCTGATGCCGTGCACCTGGTGGCCGACGATGGCGCGGCCGGGATTGACGAGCGACTCGAAGCGGTCGACCACCTGGCCGTCGCGGAGCCGCAGCGCCGCGATGTCGACGATGTACCCCTGCTCCGGCTTCATCGCCGTCGTCTCGAGGTCGAAGATCACGAACTCGTTCTGGCCATCGGCGATGAGCTTGGCGATCTGCGGGATCGACGCCGCCTTGGGGCCGACGAACGGCATCTTCTTGGGCGCGCCGGCCGATGCGACGAGCTTCTCCTGCAGGTCGATCGACTTCTGGAGCTCGCCGTGCCCGTAGGCGATGGCGTCGGCCATGATCGACTCGGGGAGGATCTTGGCTCCGGCCTCGACCATCATCACCGCGTCGCGCGTGCCGGCGACGACGAGATCGAGTTCGCTCTCATCAAGCTGAGTGTTCGTGGGGTTGGTGACGAATTCACCGCCGATGCGCCCGACGCGCACCGCACCGACCGGCCCGAGGAACGGGATGTGGCTGATGCTCAGCGCCGCGGACGCGCCGTTGAGGGCCAGGATGTCCGGGTCGTTCTCCTGGTCGGTCGAGAGGACCGTCAGGACGACCTGCACGTCGTTGAAGTACCCCTTGGGGAAGAGCGGGCGGATCGGCCGGTCGGTGAGGCGCATGGCCAGGATGGCCGCCTCGGACGGGCGTGACTCGCGCTTGATGAAGCCACCCGGGATCTTGCCCGCGGCGTACATCCGCTCCTCGTAATCGACGGTGAGCGGGAAGAAGTCCGCGCCCTCGCGCGGTTCCTTGCTGGCGACCGCGGTCGCCAGGACGACGGTGTCGCCGTATCGGACGATGACGGCGCCGTCAGCCTGCTCGGCGAGCTTGCCGGCCTCCATGCTGAAGACCTTGCCGCCGATCTCGGCCTCGTGCTTGATAGCCACTGATTCCTCCAGTGTTGATGTGCGGCATCCGGCGTCTGGATCTGCTGGCGCGCTCCGGTTGGATTGGAGCGCAGGCGTCAGGCAGGGGCGGATGCCACGTGGTGAGTTGTTTCGTGAGATATGCGAGACCCAGGTCCCGTCGAAGGGGCCTGGGTCGATCGCGAGCGTGTCTAGCGGCCCATCCTACCGACGGAGTCCCAGGTTGCTGATGACGGCGCGGTATCGATCCACGTCATTGCGGACCAGGTAGGCCAGCAGCCGCCGTCGCTGCCCGACGAGCTTCAGGAGCCCGCGGCGCGAGTGGTTGTCCTTCGGGAAGCTCCGCAGATGATCAGTAAGCGACTTGATCCGCTCGGTGAGAAGCGCAATCTGCACCTCGGGTGATCCTGTATCTCCCTCGTGCGTGGCGTATTCGTCGACGATTGCGCTCTTCGCGTCCTTGGCGAGCGGCACGTATTCCTCCACATTCGTTTCCGTAACGGTCGGAGTCTACCAGAGCGCCTGTGGTGCCGCCATCAGACGCCCATGGAGCTGTCCTGCGTTCGGCCCGCCCCACGCTCAATCAGGACCGCGAATCCGGTGGCGTGCCTCGACCTCGTCGGCACGCATCTGCGTCACCAGCGCGTCGACCGACGCGAACCGGCGCTCCTCGCGCAGTCGATCCTCGAGCTCGACGGTCAGCGTCGCGTCATACAGGTCTCCGTCCCAATCGAGCAGGTAGACCTCGACCAGGATGCGCCCGTCGTCGTGGAAGGTCGGCCGCACGCCGACGCTGACGAGGGCCGGGTGCTCCGGCCCGACGCCGCGATCCGGCACGCTCACCCGTCCAAGGTAGATGCCAAGTGCCGGAAGGGCCGGCGTGTAGTCGAACGAGAGGTTGGCCGTCGGAAAACCGAGCTCCCTCCCCCGCTGATCACCACGGACCACCGTCCCCTGCAGCAGCGGGCGGGAGCCGAGGAGCCGTCGCGCGCCCGGGACGTCGCCGTCGGACAGCACGTCGCGGATGCGCGACGAGGAGACCTCGGCGCCGTCGATGAGCAACGGATCGGCATGGATCACGTCGAATCCGCGCTCCGCCCCGATCTGGGCGACCCTGTCCGGCGTCCCGGCCCGCCCGCGACCGAAGGCACTGGTCGGGCTCATCGTGATGCCGCACAGCTCGATCCCGGGCGCCAGCGCGTCGAGGAACTCGGCCGGCGTGAGCGAGCGAAGCGCATCGTCGAAGCGGATGACGACGGCGTGGACCGCCAGCGCCGCCAACCGCTCGAGGGTCGATTCCGGCGGCAGCAGGCGTGGAACGGTCGTACCCGGGCGGATCACCTCGTCTGGATGGGGCGAGAAGACCAGCGCCACCGCGGATGCCCGGCGTTGGTCAGCCGCCTCGGCCGTCAGGTGCAGGAGGTGCCGATGGCCGAGATGCACGCCATCGAACACGCCAAGCGTCACGACCGCGCGCCCGATCGGCGGGATCGACAAGGTCACGGCGATGGCTCCTGCGGCACCACTTTGTCCGGGCGCAGCGTCGACGCCTCGATTCGCCCGATACCGATGAGGCTGCCATCGGCGGCGAAGGCGGCGACGCGCCCCTCGGGACCGTCATGCCGCTGTGCCGAGCCGTGGACGAAGCGCCAGGCGGCGTCTGCGTCCAGCACCACGCGTGGGAGAGGCAGCAGCGATCCAACCGGCAGGATGGCGTCCGACAGCCTGCCATCTGCCGCGAGCGCGCTGAGCTGGTCGGGCGTGACCGCATCGGTGACGGCGAGGCCTGACGCCTCGGTGCGGCGCAGAGCGTGGAGGTGGCCGCCCGTGCCGAGCCGCTCACCGAGGTCGCGGGCGATCGACCGAACGTAGGTGCCGGGACCGCAGCGCAGGTCCACCCGCACGTCGACGCGATCGGCCGCGCGCTCGACGGCCAGCACGTCGATGGAGTCGACGGTCACCGTTCGCGGCGGCACCTCGATCGGCGTGCCGGCCCGCGCCGCCCGGTGCGCGGTGCGCCCCTCGTGCTTCCGAGCGCTGAAGACGGGCGGTCGCTGCTCGAACGTCCCGACGAACGCACCCAGGGCGTCGCGAATCGCCGCCTCCGACGGCATCGGTGCGTCCACCCGTTCGAGAGGGCCCTCGGCGTCGTCGGTCGCGCTGCGCTCGCCAAGGCGGAAGACCGCCTCATAGCGCTTGCGACCGCCGGTCAGCTCCTCGCTGAAGCGCGTGGCGGCCCCGACCAGGATCGGCAGCACGCCCGAGGCGAGGGGATCGAGGGTACCGGCGTGACCGATCCGACGCGTGCCGGTCAGCCGTCGAATGAAGCCGACCATGTCGTGGCTCGTGGGCCCGACCGGCTTGTCGAGGTTAACGACCCCGAGCATCGGCGCGCTGGAGCTCGCGCTGGCACTCGTCCAGGACGCGTTGCCTCGCCTCCGCGAGCGGCGCCATGACGGTGCACCCGGCCGCGCGGGCATGCCCACCGCCGCCGAAGGCCGAGGTGATGGCGACGGCATCGGCGCGCGACGAGGTGCGGACGCTGACGCGAACCTCGTTCGCATCGGCCTCCTTGAACAGCAGGGTCACGTCCGCCGTCCGCGTGCCGGCCAGGAGGTCGATGAAGCCCTCGCTGGCCACTGGCAGCGCGTCGGTCTCGGCCAGCATGTCGAGCGTCATGGAGGCGTGCACGATCCGCCCGTCACGCAGCTGCTCGGCGCCCGCCAGGATCTTCCCCCACAGCGCGAGGGTGCTGAACGGCTTGTCCGCGTAGATGGACCGATGGATGGCGGACAGCGGCGCACCTGCCGCCACCAGGTCGGCCGTCACGCGCAGCGTCCGCGGCGTGGCATTCGGGTGAGCGAAGGTGTGCGTGTCCTGCACGATCCCCGCGGTCAGCACGGTCGCAATGCGCTGGTCGATCGTGACCCCGAGCTCGGGAACGAGCAGCGCCACCATCTCGCACGTCGCCGCCGCGCCGGCATCGACCCAGGCGATGGCGGCCTCGCTGCCATCGTTCGAGACGTGATGGTCGATGTTGACCACCCGCGCGCGGCTGAGCCACTCACCGCACTCACGCGCGACAGCGCCGGTGCGCGACAGCGGCCCGTCGACGACGATCGCGACGTCCGGCTCCAGCTGCGGTCGCGTGCGAACCTCGTCGGCATGCGGGAGGTCCGCCAGCGACGGCGGCACCGGATCGGCCGCGACGACCTCCGCCTGCTTTCCCAGCCGCTCCGCCGCCATCCGCAGCGCGAGCGCCGAGCCCAGCGTGTCGGCATCGGGGTTCTCGTGGCAGATGGCCGTGATGCGGGATGCGCCGAGGATCGCCTCGACCACAGCCTCACGGCTCACCGGCGCGCTCCTCCTCGAGCTCGCGCAGCAGGCGCAGGACGCGATCCCCCGCCTCGATCGAGTCGTCATGACGGATGACGAGCTGCGGCACGTGCCGGATCGTCAGGCGACCACCGAGCTGGCGCCTGAGCCACGGCGCCGCATCGGTCAGTGCCTTGACGGTGGATGCCTGCTCCTCGGGCGTGCCGAGCACGCTGACCCAGACCCGGGCGGTGCCCAGGTCGCGTGCCGTCTCCACGCGCGTGATGGTCGCGAACCCGACGCGCGGGTCCTTCATCTCGCGTTGCAGCAGCTCCATCAGCTCCTGCCGGATCTGGCTGTCGAGCCGATCGGTGCGCTGGGTCATTGGTCCCCTGCCGGCTAGTGCGGTGCCTGCTCGGCCACCATCTGGTAGCACTCGATGACGTCGCCCTCGGCGATGTCCTCGGCGTCGAGACCGATGCCGCACTCGAAGCCGGTGGCGACCTCGCGGACGTCGTCCTTGAACCGCTTCAGCGAGGTGATCCGCGTGTCGGCGATGAGCTCGCCGCCGCGGAAGAGCCGCGCCTGTCCGCCGCGCACGATGCGCCCATCGGTCACGTACGAGCCCGCGATGTTCCCGGCCCGACCGGCCTTGATGACCATCCGGACCTCGGCGTGGCCCTCGATCTGCTCGACCAGCTTCGGCGCCAGGAGGCCCTGGAGCGCCTGGCCGATGTCGTCGGTCAGCTTGTAGATCACGTCGTACAGCCGGACGTCGACGCCGGTCGCCTCGACCGAGCGCTGGGCGCCGGCATCGGGCTTCGTGTTGAAGCCGACGACAACCGCGTTGGAGGCCGACGCCAGGTTGATGTCGCTCTCGTTGATGTCGCCAGCGCCCTCGCGCAGGATGTTGATCCGGACCTCGTCGGTGTTGAGCCGCTCGAGGGAGTGCCGGATCGCTCCCAGCGAGCCCTGCACGTCGGTCTTGAGCACGACCCGCAGCTCGGCGACCTCGCTCGCCTGGATGGCTGCGCTGATCTCCTCGAGGCTGCTCACGGTCCGGCCATCGCCGCCGGCTGCCTCCGCCTCCGCCTTCTCGGCGGCGTCGCGAGCGGCCTTCTCGTCGGCGACGACGCGCAGGATGTCACCCGCCTCGGGCAGTCCCTGGAGGCCGATGATCTCCACGGCGGTCGCCGGCTCCGCCTGCTTCACGCGCTTGCCGGCGGCGTTGTTGAGCGCGCGGACGCGACCGTGGGTCCGTCCCACGGAGACCACGTCGCCGATCTTCAGCGTCCCGGTCTGGACGAGGACGGTCGCGACGTTGCCACGGCCCTTGTCGACCTTCGACTCCACGATGGTGCCGATGGCGGCGCGGTCCGGGTTCGCCTTGAGGTCCTGGAGGTCCGCGACCAGCAGGACCATCTCCATCAGGTCGTCGATGCCGGTGCGCTGCTTGGCGCTGACCGGGACGGCGATGACGTCACCGCCGTACTCCTCGATGAGCACGTTGTTGTCCGCCAGCTCCTGCTTGACGCGGTCCGGGTTGGCGTCCGGCTTGTCGACCTTGTTGATCGCCACGATCATCGGCACGCGCGCGGCACGGACGTGGTCGATCGCCTCCTTGGTCTGCGGCATGACGCCGTCATCGGCGGCCACCACGATGACCGCGATGTCGGTCACCTGCGCGCCCCGGGCACGCATGGCGGTGAAGGCCTCGTGGCCGGGCGTGTCCAAAAAGACGATGCGCTTGCCGTTGTGCACGACCTCGCTGGCGCCGATGTGCTGTGTGATGCCACCGGACTCTCCGGAGGCTACCTTCGTCTCGCGGATCGCGTCGAGCAGGCTCGTCTTGCCGTGATCCACGTGGCCCATGACCGTCACGATCGGCGCGCGCGTGGTCAGCTTCGAGGCGTCCTCCTCGGTCCAGAGCACGGGCTTGCCATCGCCGTCCTCGGCGCTGCCCGGCTTGACCAGCTCCTGCTGGCCGGCAGCCTCGGCCGCGGCCCGCTCGGCGGCGCCGCGCTCGGTGGTTTCGAAGCCGAGCTCGCCAGCGACGAGCGATGCGGTGTCGAAGTCGATCGACTGGTTGACGGTCGCGAAGATCCCGTTGCGGATCAGGACGTTGATGATCTCGGCGTTGCTGACGCCGAGCATGTCGGACAGGTCCTTGACGACGACCGGGCTCGGCAGCTCGACCGGCCCGGTCGGACGGCTCGGAGCGGTCTCGGTGGCGACGGCGCCCGGGCGCGGCCCCGTGCGCTTGCGCTGCGGTCGTGGACCGCGGCGCGGTCGGTATCTATTTGGCGGCATGGTTCACCTCGAATTCGAGCGCTCCAGGCGCAGGCTCTGCACCGAGCGCCCTCTTGACGGCCGCCGCGGCCCGGTCGGCGTCGCGACAGTCAGCTTGCTGGCAGATATAGGTTCCGCGTCCCGGCCGCCGGCCCGTCTCGTCCGGGACGACCGTGCCGTCGGCGCTCCGGACCAGCCGGAGCATCTCACGCTTGGGGCGCTGCGTTCGACAGACGGCGCAGGTCCGCGTCGGGACGTGGTCAGGTCGTCGCTTCGGCATCGGCCGTGTCTGCCCCCGGGGCCTCCGTGGCCGACTCGTGGTCGTGGTCGCCCGAACCGGCCGCCGCGGTCGCGACGCCGGCCTCCGAGCGGATGTCGATCCGCCAGCCGGTGAGCTTGGCGGCCAGCCGCGCGTTCTGCCCCTCCTTGCCGATGGCGAGGCTGAGCTGGCGCTCCGGCACGATGACGTTGGCGATCTTGTGCTCCTCGTCGATCCGGACGCTGAGCACCTCGGCCGGGCTCAGTGCCTCGGCCACGAAGCGGCCGGGGTCCTCGTCCCACAGGACGATGTCGACCTTCTCGCCGTTGAGCTCGGCCACGATGGACTGGATCCGCGCCCCGCGCTGCCCGACCGCCGCGCCCTTTGCGTCGACGCCCTGCTGGCGGCTCTCGACGGCCACCTTGGAGCGGCTGCCCGCCTCTCGTGCGATGCCACGGATGACGACGGTCCCGTTGTAGATCTCGGGGATCTCCATCTCCATCAGCCGGCGAAGGAAGCCACGATGCGTTCGGCTGGCCACGATGACCGGCCCGCGGGTCGTGCGCCGCACCTCCATGACGTACACCTTCAGGTGCTGGCCGATGCGGTACGTCTCGTTCGGCAGCTGCTCGGTCACGGCCAGCACCGCCTCGACGTCCTTGCCCATGTCGAGCACGACGGCCGAGTCGGTCGTGCGCTGCACGTTGCCGGTCATGATCTCGCCTTCGCGGGCGGCGTACTGCTGGAAGATCACGTCCCGCTGTGCCTCACGAAGCCGCTGGCGGTAGACCTGCCCGGCCGTCTGCGCCGCGATCCGGCCGAGCTGGGCCTGGGTCACGTTCTCGGGCACGCGGACCTTGCCGCCGACGCCCGTGGCGGGATCGATCTTCTGCGCCGCGGCGGCCGTCATCTGG
>DASVDT010000183.1:0-35046 GCA_036380955.1 Candidatus Limnocylindria bacterium
GTCCTGATGCGCTTCGCCGGCTCGCTGCTGAAGGACCTGCGCAGTGCCGAGCAGGCGCAGATCGCCTCGCGCTCGGGGATCGGGCGCCTGTCCGTGCTCGAGTCGCCGGAGGACGAGCCGCCGGCCGGCACCACCATCGCACTGGGCCCGATCAACTCGATCGGGCGCAACGTGAACAACACCATCTACGTCGAGGACGATTTCGTCAGCACGAACCACGCGATGCTGACCTTCCGGGGGCGCAGCTGGTTCGTCGAGGACCAGGGGAGCACCAACGGCACGTACGTCAACGGCCATCGCATCGAGCGGCCGGTCGCGCTCAGCTTCGGCGACGAGCTGACCATCGGTCGCGTCCGGATGCGCCTCGATCGATGACCGCGCTGACCGCGACCTGATGCGCATCGCCTGGCGCGGAGCGGAGCTGCGCCTCCTGCTGCCCATCATCGTGCTGGTCCCGCTGGGTTTCGCCGTCACCCACATCGCCCTCAGCGGCACGTTCGAGCCGGGGCCGATGGAGCTCGCCATAAGCTACGTCGCCATCATCGTCGGTGCGCACCTCCTGCTGGTTGCCTTCGGCCATCGCGGCGACCAGCTGCTCCTGCCGGCGGTTGGGGCGATGGGCGCTGTCGGCATCGTCATGCTGAACCGGCTGCCCCAGGATCTGGCGGGCACGAGCGCGCTCGGCATCGAGCTCGGCATGGCGGCGACCCAGCTGCTGTGGTTCGCGGTTGGCATGATCGCGATGGTGGCGGTGGCGGTCGGCCTTCGGGACGATGGGATCCTGCGCCACTACAAGTACTCGTGGGCCGCCATCGGCATCCTCCTCCTGGCGGCCACGGTGGTCTTCGGTTACGAGGTCAACGGCGCGCGGCTATGGATCGACCTCGGCCCGGTCAGCGTGCAGCCGGGCGAGATCCTCAAGATCGTGCTGGTCATCTTCATCGCCGCCTACCTGGCCGAGACGCGCACGCTGCTGACGAGCGCGAGGCTGCGCATCGGGCCCATCTCGGTGCCGCCGTTGCCCTACTTCCTGCCGATGCTGGCGTTGTTCGGCATCGTGATGCTCATCGTCGTCCGCCTCAACGACCTCGGCACCGCCCTCCTCTTCTTCGGCACCTTCCTGATCATGCTGTTCGTGGCGACCGGTCGGCGCAGCTATGTCCTCATCGGCCTGGTGCTGTTCGCCGCCGGCTTCTACGTCGCCTACCAGCTGTTCGGGCACGTCCAGGCTCGGGTCGACGTCTGGCTCGACCCGTTCGCCGATCCCCTCGGCGCGGGCTTCCAGCCGGTCCGGGCCCTGTACGCGTTGGGACGTGGCGGCGTGTTCGGCGAGGGCCTCGGGCAGGGGCTGGTCACGCTCGGCGGCAGCCTGACGATCCCGTTCGTCCACACCGACTTCATCTTCACCGCGGTTGCCGAGGAGCTCGGGCTGCTCGGCGCGTTCGCGCTGCTGGGCTTCGCGGCGGTGCTCGTCTTCCGCGGCCTCCGAATCGCGGCGCTGGCGCGCGACGACTTCAGCGGCCTGCTGGCCGTCGGGGTGACGGCGAGCCTGGGGCTCCAGACGTTGATCATCATCGGCGGCAACACCAAGCTCATCCCGCTGACCGGCATCACGCTTCCGTTCGTCAGCTACGGCGGATCGAGCATCCTGGCCAGCTCGATCATGGTCGGCCTGCTGCTGAGCATCAGCCATCGCACCGCGGTCGGCGCCGACGTGGGGGCTGAGGCGTGATCGCCACCAACGTTCGACGCCTGGGCCTGTACCTGATGCTGGCCTTCGCCGTGGTGTCGGCCAGCATCGCCTGGTGGCAGGTGCTCGAGGCGCCACAGCTGGCAACGCGGGCCGATAATCCCGAGGTCATCGCGGCCCGCCGCAGCCTCCTGCGCGGCACGATCTTCGACGCCACCGGCCAGGTCCTGGCGACGTCGCAGGTGGTCGACGGCCTGAGCACGCGGACGTACGCCGATCCGGCCTTCACCCACGTCATCGGCTACTCCAGCCTGCGCTTCGGCAGCACCGGCATCGAGGCTGCCTTCGAGGACGTGCTGGTGGGGCGGACCGATCCGAACCCGATCCGCGACATCGTCAACGACGTGCTCAACCGCCAGCCCGAGCCGCGAGACCTGACGCTGACCATCGACAGGCGGCTCCAGGACTTCGCCGCCAACGAGCTCGGCGGTGACGCCGGGGCGGTCGTGGCGCTCGACCCGATCAGCGGCCAGATCCTGGCCATGGTCTCGGTGCCGTCATTCGATGCAACGCCGATCTCCGGCGATCCCGACGTCGCCCAGGAGCCGATGGACGCCCTGCGTGGCAACGAGGCGGAGCCGCTGCTCGCGCGCGCACGCCAGGGTCGTTACGTGCCGGGCTCGATCATGAAGGTCTTCACCACGGCGGCCGCGCTCGACGCCGGCGTCATCACGCCCGACACCACGTTCGCCGATCAGCCGGAGCAGGAGACGAACGGCTTCGTGGTCGACGGCTTCCCGATCCGGGAGCACGACCTCGGTGGCATCGCCCCCTCGCTGTGGCCGCTGTCAGAGGCGCTGCAGGTGTCGAGCAACATCTACTTCGCGCACGTCGGCCTCGAGCTCGGTGCCGAGCGCTTCCGGGAATACGCGCAGCAGCTCGGGTTCTGCGCGCCGATGCAGATCGGGCCGCCCGACCGGCCGCTCTCCGTGGCGGCGTCGTACGTCACGGCGGCAGAGAACGGCGCGTGCAGCGCCTTCAGCGGTGACGTCGAGCTGGCCACGGCCGCGTTCGGCCAGGGCTCGGTGCTCGCGACGCCGGTGCAGATGGCGCTGCTGGCCGCCACCATCGCCGGCGACGGCGTCATGCCGCAGCCGTACGTCGTGCGTGACGTTCGCGCCCATTCGGAGGACGGCACGCTGAGCCAGACGGTCCTCGACGAGTTCGGCTCGGGCGGGACGCGCGTGATCAGCACCCAGGCCGCGCGCTCCACCCGGACCGCGATGGTCGACGCCGTCAACGGCGAGCTGGGCCGGCTGTATGCCGGGCAGGGCGACGTCACGCTGTACGGCATCGGTGGCCAGCGCTCGGCCGGCAAGACCGGCACCGCGCAACTGGGCGGCGAGCAGGCGCCGCACTCCTGGTTCATCGGCTTCGCGCCGGCCCAGGAGGGTGCGACGCCGCAGATCGCGGTTGCCGTGCTGGTGGAGAGCGGAGGGTCAGGATCGGGGCGAGCCGCGCCGATCGCGGGGCGGGTCATGGCCGAGTACCTCCGTTTATCCGGCGGCTGACGTCTGCGACGCCGCGCGAAGCGGCCATGTGCTCACATGGTGAGAAGTACGCCAGGTCGACGTGCTCGAACGGTTCGGATTCCCGTGGAGTGAGCACCAGCGGCCCGAGATGACGCTTTCGCCGCCGGGTGAAGCTCATCACGCCCGCGGCGTGAGCATCTGGCAGACTCGCAGTTCGAAGGGGCTTTCGCCCAAGCTCCGATGAACTGATTGGTAACGCCCTGCGGTATTGTTCTGCAAGGACCGGGCTCCACCGATGGTGCCCACGGCACCGATAGGGGAGACCGCCGACCGTGAAGAACGTCCAGCAGCCCGCCGAGCGAGTCATCGCCAGCGTCGAGCGCGTCATCGTCGGGAAGCACGTCGAGGTGCGGATCGCCCTGGTGGCGCTCCTCTGCGAGGGACACATCCTGATCGAGGACGTGCCCGGCGTCGGCAAGACGATGCTGGCCAAGGCGATCAGCCAGTCCATCGGCTGTTCCTTCCGCCGCATCCAGTTCACGCCCGACCTCCTGCCGTCCGACGTGACGGGCCTCTCGATCTTCAATCAGAAGACCCACGAGTTCGAGTTCCGCCCGGGGCCGATCTTCGCGCAGGTCGCGCTGGCCGACGAGATCAACCGCGCCACGCCGAAGACCCAGTCGGCGCTGCTGGAGTGCATGGAGGAACGGCAGGCGACCATCGACGGCGTCACCTATCCGATGCCGACACCGTTCCTCGTCATCGCGACCCAGAACCCGATCGAGTACGAGGGCACGTTCGCGCTGCCGGAGGCCCAGCTCGACCGCTTCATGCTCCGGCTGCGGCTGGGCTACCCGAAGGCGATGGAGGAGCTCGTCATCCTCGATGAGCAAAAGCGCCGCCATCCGATCACTGACGTCGAGCAGGTGCTCGACCTCGACGAGCTGCGCGAGATGCAGGCCGCCATCAAGGAGGTCTACGTCGACCAGGCCGTGGCCGAGTACATCGTTCGGCTGGTGACCGCGACGCGCGAGCACCCAGACGTCTATCTCGGTGCGTCACCGCGCGGCTCACTCAACCTGTATCGCGCCTCGCAGGCCTTCGCCGCCCTCGCCGGGCGGGACTACGTGATCCCCGACGACGTGAAGCAGCTGGCGGTGGCCGTGCTCGCGCACCGGCTCATCGTGAAGAGCCAGGCGTCGCTGCGCGAGGTCGACCCGGAACAGATCGTGCGCGAGATCCTGGCCTCGGTCCCGGTCGCCGAGGCGGCTGCCGCGACGGAGACGGGTCGGGCGCGAATCTCCTGAGCGGCTCATGGGCCTCTTCAGCCGTCACCTGCGGCTCCTGTTCCTGGTCACCGCGCTCGTCGTCGCCGCCTTCAGCACGGGCATCGAAGAGCTCTTCTTCCTCGTCTACCTGACGGGCGCCGTCCTCATCGGCTCGTGGCTGTACGCACGGCGCGGGCTTCGCGGCGTTCGCGCCGACTACCGGGTGCTCAACCCGCGCACGCACGTGGGCGAGGTGCTCCAGGCCATGTACCGGGTCGAGAACCATGACCGGCTCGGCAAGCCGTGGACCGAGTGCTGGAACGAGTCGACGCTGCCCACCAGCCTCCCGGGCCGGGTCGTCGGCATCCCGGCGCGCGGCACGCGGCAATGGCTCGCGAAGGTGACCCTGACGCGGCGCGGCAGCTATCGGCTCGGCGCCCTGCGCGTGAGGTCCGGCGACCCGTTCGGGCTGTTCAGCAGCGAGATGATCGTCGGGCAGCCGACCAGCGTCGTCGTCTTCCCGGAGGTCGTGCCGCTACCCCACTGGCGCCTGCCGCCCTCGCCGATCGACGGGACGACGCGCGCGAAGCGCTACCTCGATGCAGCCACGCCGCTCGTGGCGGGCGTACGGCCCTACGTCCATGGCGATGCGATCAACCGCATCCACTGGCTCTCGAGCGCGCGGCATGGCGAGCTCCACGTCAAGGAGTTCGACCTCGAGCAGGCTGCCGACCTGTGGATCGCGCTCGACCTCGATCGCAGCGTCCACGCCGGGATCGGCACCGATGCGTCCGTCGAGACGGCCGTCACCATCGCCGCGTCGATCGCGCTCCGCACCCTCGGCGACAACCGGGCCGTGGCGATGACCGCGTCGGCGCGGCGGATCCAGGTTCACCAGCCGGACCGCGGCCCGCGCGTCGAGCAGAAGCTGCTGCACCTGCTCGCGAACGTCCAGGCCGATGGTGCGCATCCCCTGGCCGAAGTCATCAACGCCACGCTGCCGCAGCTCCGGCGCGGCATGACCCTGTGCATCATCACCGGCTCCACCGACCGCACCTGGGTGCGCGGGCTCGCCGCCCTGCGCCGGCGTGGCGTCGGGGCGCTGGTCATCCTGATCGACCGCTCGTCGTACATCGGCGTCGAGCCGGATGACGCCGCGCGCGCCGAGCTTGCCGCCGTGCGGCACGCGCTGGCCGAGTACGACATCGAGCATCGGCTCGTCCGTCGTGGCGACGACGTGGCGGAGGCCATCGGCGGAAGGGTGCGCGCCCGTGCCTGACCTGCGCGAGCGGCTGCTCTACCCGCGCGCCGGCTGGCTCAGCCTCGGCCTGCTGGCGGTGATGGCCCTCGCCGTGGCGTGGTCGGTCCAGGGTGCGCAGTGGCTGGAGCAGCTCGAGTTCCTCGCGCCGGTGGCCCTGTGGGCGGTGCTGGCCGGCGCGCTGCTCGGCATGCTCCGCGGACGCATCGTGTGGACGCTGCCGGTCGGCGCGGCGTTCGGCGCCGCGGTCGTGCTGTGGACCATCGGCGGCGAGTACTTCCCGGCGCTCGACCAGGGCGGTCGGCTGCTCGCCCTGCGTACCGAGTTCATCGACTGGCTGGTGGTCGTGGTGCGCACGGGCTACCCAGCCGAGATGTCGCCGTACGCCGTCGGCATCGGCGCGCTCATGTTCGGGACCGCGTTCGCCGCGGCATACGCGGTGTATCGCCACCATCGGGTCCTCGACGCGATCCTCCTCCTGGGCGCACCGATCGTGGCGAACGTGTCCGCGACGCTGGCGGACGTGTTCGGCCATCTCCTGCTGTTCGTCCTTGCGGCGCTGCTGCTGTGGCTGCGGGCGGCGCTCATCGATCGGCAGGATGGATGGCAGCGACGGCGCGTCAACGAGAACCTGGAGGTGCCCGCCGCGATCATGCGCTCGGGCATCATCTTCGCCGCCGGCAGCGTCGCCCTGGCGTGGGCGCTGACGACCGTCGCGGTCGCCTCGCCGCTCACGGGGGCATGGCGGAGCTTCGATGTCGTGTGGTCGGGCGTGCGCGACCAGTTCGAGGGTGCGCTCGGCAGTCTCACCAACCCCCAGTCGCGGATCAGCGGCAACAGCTTCGGACCGTCCTTCAACGTCCAGGGCGAGTGGGTCAGCCGCGACGACGAGGTCCTCGTCCTCGCGGCGCCGCGTCCGCTGTACCTGCGCACGGCGACCTACGACCACTACAACGGGCGGGGCTTCGAGCTCAGCAAGCCGTGGGAGCGGCGCGACGTGCCGGCCGGCGATCCGCTCTTTGCAGATGCCACGAGCGAACGCCCGGTCGTGGCGGCGGCGGTCGAGGTGCGGCGCATCCAGATCGAGATGCGTCAGACGATCGGCCGCAACCTCTTCACCGCGGGCTCGCCGCTCTACGTGTACGCGCCGACCGTCGTGGTCGAGCCGGATGGCGACCCACTCCTCGGGGCCATCGAGCACGCGAATCCTCTCGGCCCGGGAGAGGCGTACGAGCTCGAGGTCGCGCTCTCGACGGCGACCGAGGCCGAGCTCGGCGCCGCAGGTGAGGAGTACCCGCAGGACGTGCGGGATCTCTACCTCGACACGACCGGCGTGACTGATCGCGTCGCCCAACTGGCGCGCGAGATCACCGCCAACGCCACGAACGACTACGAGCAGGCCAAGGCGCTCGCCGACTTCCTGCGGCGCGACAGCCGATTCGAATACAACACCTCGCCCGGGCAGTACCCGGCGGACTCGAACCTGGTCGACTTCTTCCTGTTCGATGCCGAGCGCGGTCGTTCCGGCTACTGCCAGCACTACGCAAGCGCGATGGTGATGATGGCGCGCTCGCTCGGCCTGCCGGCGCGCGTCGCGGCGGGCTTCGCGCCCGGCGAGCGCATCGGTGAGGACCAGTACATGGTGCGCGAGGCGAATGCCCACGCCTGGGCCGAGATCTATTTCCCGGGCTATGGCTGGCAGGTCTTCGAGGCAACGAAGTCGATCGACCCGCGCTTCGTCCGCCTCAGCGGCGACCCGACCACGGCCGTGCCACCGCCGCTGCAGGGCATCGACCCGCTGCTGGACGGAGAGATCCGCCGGCAGCTCGGCGCGGACGTCAACATCACGGTCCTGCCGTCGCCGGATCTGGTCCAGGGCGCCGTCGATCCGGATCGGCCCGAGCTCGGCGCCGTGGAGGGCGACGACGGCTCACGGTCAGGAAACGCCCTGGTCATCGGGGTGCTCGCGCTGTGCGCCATCGGCGTCGTCTGGTTCCGGCTGCGCGCGTCGCAGCGACGCTGGCGCCTGCTGCCGGCGGGCGACCGGGCGTGGCGTCAGCTGACGGCGGCCGCGGACCGCGCCGGCGTGGGACCGCGGCCGTCGGAGACGATCTACGAATACGCCGGATGGCTGGAGGAGCAGCTGCCGAGCCACGGCGAGCCGATCCGGGTCGTCGCCGACGGCAAGGTCTGGCAGGCGTACTCCGGTCAGCGCCTGACGAGCACCGCGGCGCAGCGGCTGGAGGCCGCGCTCGCCAGCCTGCGCCTGCCGCTCATCGGCCTGGCCATTCGCCGAAGCGTGCGCCGCCTCGGCCGGCGCGACGTGACGCCCTAGAGGGCGAGCGGCCGCCCCTCCGCCTCGTCCACGTGCGTCGGCTGGAAGCCGAGCAGGTGGAGCGTGTCGTTCCATCGCTCCAGGCGCCATCGGCCAGTGGCGAGCCGGCTCGCCGCGGAGATCGATGCGTTGTCGACGTCGAAGCTCCACATCCAGCGTCCCGGCAGCTCGAACAGCTGGTTGGAGACGACCCGCAGGATGCCGCCGTGGCTGACCAGCGCGGTCGGCCACGGGCCGTCGCTCGCCTCCACCGTGTCGAGGACTCCTCGCACCCGACCCACGACTTCGTCGATCGCCTCCCCGCCGGGCGGCCGTGCGTCGGATGCCTGGCTGCGCCAGGCCCGGTACCGGTCGCCATCGGTCGCCTCCAGCTCGTCGTGCGTGTGGCCCTCCCACTCGCCCGCGCCGATCTCCATGAGCCGTGGCTCCGGCTCGACGTGCACGCCCGTGGCGTCAGCAAGAGCGGCCGCGGTCTGCGCCGCACGAGCGAGCGTCGAGCTGATGATGCGCGCCGGCCGCAGGTCGTCATCCCGCGCGACGCGATCCGCGAGGAGCTGCGCCTCGCGTCGTCCGTCGTCCGACAGCGGCGGATCCAGGCGGCCCTGCCAGCGCCCCTCGCGATTCCAGGCCGTGACGCCGTGGCGGATGAGCAGGAGGCGCGGCTCGCTCACCGAGCCGGAGCGGTGGCGCCCTCGAAGACGTCGCGCGCGGCGCAGGCGGCGGCGTCAACATCGGCGGTGATGCCCTGCTCGCCGAGCGTGACGCCCATGCGCTCGAGCGCGTCGATCATCTCGTCGATGCCGACCTCGCCCATGTGGCCGAAGCGCAGGATGCGGCCGGCCCACTTGCCCTGGCCGCCGGCGATCACGAGCCCGCGAGCTCGCATGGCGGCGTTGAACGACGCCCATTCGAGGCCATCGGGCACCCAGGCGGCCGTCACCGTCGACGAGCGGTCCTCCGGCGCGGCGACCAGTCGCAGGCCGAGCGCCTCCATCCCGGCCGCCACACCCGCCGCGATGGCGGCGTGCCGGTGCCACGTGCGCTCGCGTCCTTCCGCCAGCAGCCGTTGCACGCCGATGCGCAGCCCGTACAGCACCGTGATGGCGGGCGTCCACGGCGTCTGGCCCTTGGACGCCCACTGCCGTGCCTCCGCGAAGTCCCAGTAGAAGCGCGGCATCCGCGCCGTCGCACCCGCCGCGACGGCGCGCTCGCCCAGGGCGGCGATGGCGATTCCCGGCGACGCCATCCACGCCTTCTGGCTGGCGCTGACCACCAGGTCGACGCCCCAGGCGTCCATCTCGAACGGCATGGCGCCGAGGCCGCTGATCCCGTCGACCAGCAGAAGGGGCGCTCCCGGAGCGTCGCGCACGACGGCAGCGAGCTGACGGAGCTGATTCGCCACGCCGGTCGAGGTCTCGTTGTGGGTCACAAGCACGGCGCGATACGGGTCCGCGCCGGCGAGCGCATCGGACAGCCGGCCCGCATCGGCGGCGGTGCCCCACTCGAAGTCCAGCCGGTCAACCGCCGCGCCGAAGGCGCCGGCGATCTTGGCGAACCGATCGCCGAAGGAGCCGATGCTGACCGCCAGCACGCGATCCCCCGGCGAGAGCGTGTTGACGATCGCCGCCTCCAGCGCGCCGGAGCCGGAGCCGGTGAGGAGGAGCACCTCGCCGTCGGTCGCGATCAGCTGGCGGAGGCCGGCGGTGATCTCGGCGAGCATCTCGCCGAACTCCGTCCCGCGATGGTCGACCATCTGCTGCGCCTGGGCGTCCCGCACGGCCTCGGGAAGGGGAGTGGGGCCAGGCGTTCGCAGGTTCTGTTGCATGCGCCGCATCATAGTGGCCACGGAGCCGATCAGGCCTCTGTCATCTCCAGCAGCTCGTACAGCTGCACTGGCGCGGCCTTTCCCTTGAGCTCGTGCAGGCCCAGGTCACGCACCGTGGCCGCCTCGCCGAGCAGCTCGCGGGTACGGGGTCCGATGACGATGCTGCCCGGCGCGGCGAACGACTGGAGGCGGGCGGCCATGTTCGTCGTGTCGCCGATGGCGCTGAAGTCCTTGAGCTCCGCGGTGCCGATGTTGCCGACGAGCGCCAGCCCGGTGTTGAGCCCCACCCGAAATCGCGGGTGGGCCGGATCATCGGCGAAGTGTGCGGTTGCGCGTTGGAGGCCGATGGCGGCCCGCGCGGCCAGGCAGGCGTGATCGGGCTGTGGGTGTGGCGCGTTCCAGATGACCATCATGGCGTCGCCGGCAAACTGGACGATGGTGCCCCCCGCACCGCGGACCACCGGCACCGCGGCCGCGAAGACCTCGTTGAGGAGAGCCACGGCGGCGGCCGGCTCGACACGATCACTGAACGCGGTGAAGCCGGTCAGGTCGGCGAACATGACGCTGACCTCCATCTGCTCGCCGCCCAGCTCGCCGCGCGACGGGTCGGCGATGATCGAGTCGACCACGCCGGGCTCCAGGTAGCGGTGCAGGAGATCGTCCACCTGCGCGTGCAGCGCGGCGATCACTCGGGCCTGCACGTACTCGCGCCGCTCGCTGTCCTCGACCATGTAGTTGCCCGCGACCAGGACCGCGAAGGCCGAGGCCAGAAGGACGAACTGGAACGGAAGCGCCGCGAGGCCGATCGCGATTCCCGCGACGGTGAACATGGCCAGTTGGCCGATGACGGCGACCACCGACGGGATGAACGACACGCGCTGCACCGCCAGCGCGTTCACCGCCGTGAACAGGAGCAGGAACGCGGCATAGGACTCGAAGAGGCCGACGATGACCGTCATGGCCGTGAGCGCCAGCCCGCCCGTCAGGTCGAGGACGAGATAGACAGCGTCGACCGAGCGGCGGGAACGCGGTCCGCGAAGCGCCCAGATTCCGCCCACGCTCAGACCGATGCACTGCGCTACGGCCATCAGCCAGATCGGACGGTCGTAGACGCCGGCGATGAAGAGCCCGGCGGCCGTCGCACCCGCGATCCACACCGGGACGTTGGCGATGGCATTGAGCACGAGTCGCCGTCGCGCGCGGTCTGCGGCGGCAGCCTGGAAGGCGCGTTCGACCTCCCTGTCCACGAACTCGAGCGTCCATCGATACCGACGGTCCCAGCCCGCGGGGAGCGTCACGGGAACGCCGCCCGCCGGGGTCGCGCTCACTCGGCCTGCCTCACGTGCGGCGCATCATAATCGGCGCATGCCGCGCCGCCCGAAGACCCCGGACGCCACCGAGCCGCTCTTCAGCGAGCGCTCCGCAGCCGATGCGCCGCTTGCCGCGCGCATGCGTCCGCGCACGCTCGAGGAGTTCATGGGCCAGCCGCACCTGGTCGGCGCCGATGGCGCGCTGACGCGGGTCGTGAAGCCTGGCCACCTACCGTCGATGGTGCTGTGGGGGCCGCCCGGCAGCGGCAAGACGACGCTGGCCCGCCTGCTGGCGGATCGCGCGGGGGGAACCTGGCGCCAGCTCTCGGCCGTCACCTCGGGCGTCGCCGACGTGCGCTCACTGGTGGCCGAGGCGAAGGCGTTGCGATCGGCGGGCGGCCGGACGGTCGCGTTCATCGACGAGCTGCATCGGTTCAACAAGAGCCAGCAGGACGCGCTGTTGCCCCACGTCGAGGACGGCACCATCGCGCTCATCGGCGCAACGACCGAGAACCCGTACTACGAGATCAACTCGCCGCTGCTGTCACGCATGCGGGTCTACCGCCTGGAGCCGCTGGATACCGAGGCGCTCGGCTCGATCGTCGACCGCGCCCTTGCGGATCAGGACCGCGGCCTCAATGGCGGCGCCAACCTGACCGATGCAGGACGCACTGCCCTGCTCGACCTCGCCGGTGGCGATGCCCGGCAGGCGCTGAACGTCCTCGAGTCGGCGGCGGTCACCGCGGCAGGGTCGCCGATCGGCGCGGAAGAGGTGTCCGAGGCGGCCCAGCAGCGGCTCCTGGCGTACGACCGCGTCGGCGACCAGCACTTTGAGGCCGCATCGGCCTTCATCAAGAGCATGCGCGGGAACGATCCGGACGCTGCGCTCTACTGGCTGGCCAGCATGATTGCGGCGGGGGAGGACCCGACCTTCGTGGCGCGCCGCATCGTGATTGCCGCGTCGGAGGACGTCGGCAATGCCGACCCGCGGGCACTCCAGGTCGCGGTGGCCGCCATGCAGGCGACCGAGATGATCGGGCTGCCGGAGGCGCAGTACGCGCTTGCCCAGGCCGCGTCATACGTCGCATCGGCGCCGAAGTCGAACCGGGCGGGAGCTGCATATTTCGCCGCGCTTGCCGAGGTCGAGGAGAACGGCCGCCAGCCGGTGCCGCTCCACCTGCGGCCGTCGGCCCATCGGCGGCTGGCGCGCGAGCATGGATACGGCAAGGGCTACCTGTATCCGCACGACTACGACGACGCCGATGTCGACCAGCAATACCTGCCCGACTCCCTGGCCGGTCGAGTCTTCTACGAGCCCTCGGAGGAAGGCCTCGAGCTCAAGATCGGGGAACGACTTCAGCGGCTGCGACGGCTTCGGCTCGAGCGACGGCGGGCCAAGGACCAGCCCTGAGGCCATGACGCCGCCACGGCCCGGCGCGAGCGCGAGCCGGCTGTTCACGCCGGCGTTCATCGGCCTGGGCCTGGTCGAGCTGGCCTACTTCACGGCGCAGGGCATCACGATCCCGCTCACGCCGCTGTTCGCGGCCGGCCCGCTCGGTGCCGACGAGGTCGGCGTGGGCATCACGGTCGGTTCGTTCAGCGTGACCGCGCTCATCCTTCGCCCGTTCGCCGGACAGATGGCCGATCGGCGCGGCCGGCGCCCGCTCCTGATCGGGGGAGCCCTCCTCGCGGCGGCAGCCATCGCGGCGCAGGCCGTCGTCACGGACCTCGGCGCGCTCATCGCACTCCGGCTGCTGATGGGCGTCGCGGAGGCGTTCTTCTTCGTCGCCGGGTTCGCCATGGTCGCCGACCTCGCGCCACCCGGCCGCGCGGGCGAGGCGCTCAGCTTCAACTCGCTCGCCCTCTACCTCGGCATCGCCTTCGGGCCAATCATCGGAGAGGCCATGCTCGACATCGGCGGCTTCGAGCTGGGGTGGGCAGTTGCCGCCGGGCTGACGCTTGCCGCGGGCATCGGCGCGATCGCCTTCGATGAAACCGCCGCCGGCCAGGCGGAGCCGGCACCGATGACGATCATCCATCGCGGGGCGCTTCTGCCGTCCGTCGGCCTCTTCACCGGCGTCGCGGGGATGGCGGGCTTCCTCTGGTTCCTGGCGCTCTACGTGCGCGAGCTCGGGATGGCCGGCGCCGGCCCGGTGCTGCTCCTGTTCGGCCTGGTCGTCGTCGGCACGAGGATCGTCTTCGCGAAGGTTCCGGATCGAGTGCCGCCGTTCCGGCTGGCCGCGGCGGCGCTCGCGATGATCGCCATCGGCCTTGCTGCGGTCGCGATCACACAGACGGTTCCAGGGCTGTTCGCGGGTGCTGCCCTGACCGCGCTCGGTGTGGCATTCACGACGCCCGCGTTCTTCGCGGCGATCGTTGGCCGCGTCGTCCCGTCCGAGCGTGGCGTCGCGCTGGGAACGACGAGCCTCTTCATCGATCTCGCCTTCGGCGGTGGGCCGATGCTGTTCGGATTCGTTGCCGCCGGGCTTGGGATCCCGGCCGCGTTCGTCGCCGGCGCCATCCTGGCCACGCTGGGTGCCGGCGGAACGGCGTATGCCGCAACGCGCCGGCACGTTGCGGTGACGACGGGTCCGAGAGCGTGATGGATCGGTCGAACTCCACCGGAGTGCGCCTCCATGCGTCGCTCGGCCGATCCAACGCTCTGTCGGGCGCATGAGCCGCCCGCCCGCGCGCAGTCCGTGCGGGGAGGTGAGCGATAGCGTGACTGAACGCCACGCAGCAGCTGCGTCGGGTGGACTTCCGCCGTTAGAACGACCGCGCCGGGCGCGCGGAGCCGCGATGGGGCTAGTGGACCAGGCCGGTGGCGGTGAAGAGGAGCCAGGCGAGCAGCAGCATGCCGATCATCACGACCGTCAGGACGCCGATGTTGCGCAGGTCGCGCTCGACGTAGTGATACTCCGCCCGCTCGCGGTCGGTCAGCACCGAGCCGGTCAGCGTTGCCGTGGCTGGGCGGCGCGGCGGCGAGAGCGACGTGGCGGCGCGGGCATCCGGCGTGCCGATCGGAGGAACGGCGGTCGGGGCGGTCGGTCCGGCGGGGATGGCCGGGCGCTTGACCTGGCGCTGACGGGCCTTGCGGCTGGCTGCCTTCCCTGCTCGACGGGCCATCGGTACCTCGCGTGATCGTGCGTGCGTGAACGGCATGCCGCGGTCGGGTGGGCGACCGCGGGGCCGCTATGATACCGCCGATTTGATGGCCGATCTGAACCGCCTGCTGTCCGACAACCTCGCCCTGGCCTTCGGCATCATGGCGGTCGTGCTGCTCCTTCTGCTCATCGGGTTCCTCCTCCAATCCCTCCGGCTCGGCCGTGCGGTGCGCGGTTACCGCGAGCTCGTGCGCGATGGGTCTGGCGGGTCGCTCCACGATCGGCTCGCGGGCAGCGCCGAGCTGGCGATGCGTGCCTCGGAGCGGATGGGCGAGATGGAGGCGATGCACTCGGTGATCGACGAGCGCACGCAGCGCAGCATCCAGCATATTGGGCTGGTCCGGTTCAACCCGTTCGAGGACACCGGCTCCGACCAGAGCTTCGCCATCGCGCTGCTCGACGACCGCGGCGACGGCCTCGTCATCAGCTCGCTTCACGGCCGCTCGAACACGCGCGTCTTCGCCAAGCCGGTCGCCAACGGCGGCTCGCCCCACCACCTCTCCGACGAGGAGTCCGAAGCCATCCGGATCGCGACCGAGGGGACGCGGCCGGGGTGAGCATCGGGGGAATCGATCCCGAGCAGCGCAGGACGGCGCAGCGCCTGGTCCTGGCGGCCCTGCGACGGTTCCACAAGGAACAGCCGCTGTCGGCCGATCTGCGCATGGACGCGCTGGTGACGCGCGTTCGGTCGGCCGCCGATCGCCGGCCACCGCCGCGGCACCGCGGTTCGCAGCCGCTGACGCTGGACGACGCCGACCTGCGACGCGTGATCGACGACCTGGTGACCGACGGCCGCCTCGCTCGCACCGGGCGGCGCATTCGACTCCCCGACGCGAAGCCTGGACTCGACCCTGAGATGGACGAGCGCGTCGGCAAGCTTCTCGACGGCCTGCGTGCTGCCGGGGCCGCGCCACCGCGGGTCGACGGCATCGCCGCGCGGCTTGGCATCCCGCCCACGGTCATCGACCAGTTGCGCGCCGGCGGCGTATTGCGCCAGATCGCGCCGGGCATCGACTACCCGGCCGACGTGTGGTCCGCGCTGCGCGCGCGCGTCGAGGACCAGCCCGGGCAGCCGAGCATCGGTCGCCTGCGGGATGAGCTCCATACCAGCAGGCGCCACGCCGAAGCGATCCTGGCTGCGCTGGGTGACCGGCCGCCCGCCCCGCGTCGTGGCCCCAGCGCGCGCCGGCGGCGGGCCGCGCGGTGAGACGCATCCTGGCGCGCCTGTCACGCGCGCAGCGCATCGGCATCGGCGGTGCTCTCGTGGTGCTGATCGGCATCGCCGTCTGGCTGCCGACCTTCGGCCCGCTGGCGACCGCGCCTGTCACGCCGAACCCGACACCGACCGCCGAGCCGACGCCGAGTCCGACCGAACGGCCGACGCCATCACCGACCGCCTCGCCCACCCCGCGGCCCACGCCATCGCCGACGCCGGAGGTGAACGTCGACGAAGAGAACGTGACCGTCCTGCTGGTCGGGCGCGACTTCCTCGCGGCGCGCAGCGCCCTCGGCGAGAGCGGCATGAACACCGACATGCTCATCGTGGCGAACATCCGGGCCGATGCCAGCCGCATCGACCTCATGAGCCTGCCGCGCGACTCGACCGACGTGCCACTCGGCGATGGTTCGATCTGGTCTGGCAAGATCAACAGCCTGCGCGCGGCCCGCGGGCTTCCGGCGCTCGAGGCAGCCATGGAGGCTACCTACGACCTGCCGATCGACTACTACGCGGAGATGACGCTCGACGACCTGTCGCGCATCGTCAACGCGGTCGGCGGCGTGACCGTCAGCCTGCCGCGGGCGCTGAACGACCCGCACCTCGCGACCTCGTGGGTCGCCGGCCCGAACACGCTCGACGGGCGGCGCGCGGTCCTGTTCGCTCGCAGCCGGTACGCCGACAGCGACTACGCCCGCGCCGACCGCAACCAGGCCCTGCTCCTCGCGCTGCGCGATCGGATCCTGGCCGGCGGCTACGACCCCGTGGCGCTCATCACCAGCCTGCCGGGGCTCTCGACCGATATCCCCGGCGAGGACATCCCCGATCTCCTCCAGCTCGCGCTCGACAGCGCCGATGCCGAGGTCGTGCGCGTCGTCTTCGGTCCGCCCGACTACACCAGCTTCGTCGGGCTGGCGGGGCGCCGCGGCTGGATCTCGATCCCGGACTTCGACGCCATCCAGGCGTACGTCGCCGAGGTCATCGCCGAGTAGGCACGGGCGAGGGTCCGGAGCCGCCCAATGATCGGCCTCGGCGCAGCTTTCCAGTCGTGCCGCTCCGACTGGAATATTGTGCGAGCCAGCGCACGTTACACGGTCAATCGGCCGTTCGGAGTCCCGTGCTGAGCGTGGACCGAGCCGCCGATAGCCAGATCGGCCAGCTAATGTGCCCCTGTCGGCCGATCTTTCAAGTCGCGATGCAAGGCGCACCGTCGCCGTGAAGACCGCGACAGCGTCGGGGTTTGCATGCGTCTGCGACAGGCGAGCTGTCCAGTAAGCGGTTGATAACGGCGGGGTGAATCGGTCCTCCGTTACCATCGACGAAATGCCACCGGTCGTGCCGTCGCCAGACCAGCTCCCCATCTTCGAGGAGCTCTCGCCGGCACCGCCGCCCCGCCGGCCGCACCTCCGGATCCAGCCACCACTCCTGGCGGACCTCACCGCGCGCCAGCGCAAGGCGGTCACGCACGGTGATGGTCCACTGCTCATCGTGGCCGGTGCCGGCACGGGCAAGACGACGGTCATCACCCGCCGCATCGCGTGGCTCATCGCCGAGAAGCGCGCGAAGCCATCCGAGATCCTGGCGCTGACCTTCACCGATCGCGCGGCGTTCGAGATGATCGAGCGCGTCGACCGCCTGGTGCCATACGGCCACAACGACGCGCAGATCAGCACCTTCCACGCCTTCGGCGACCGCCTCCTTCGCGAGCACGCCTTCGAGGCGGGGCTGTCCGATCGCTCGAGCGTGCTGTCGCGCGCCGAGCAGATCATCCTGCTGCGCGAGCACCTGTTCGACCTGCCCCTGGACCGATACCGGCCGCTCGGCAACCCGACTCGCTTCCTGTCCGGCCTGGTATCCCTGATCAGCCGGCTGCGTGACGAGGACGTCATGCCCGACGCGTACCTCGCTGCCGCCGCACGGCTGGCGGAGCGGGCTGCTGCCGACCCGGAGAACGATGCGCTGGCCGAAGAGGCCGCCAACCACGCCGAGCTGGCGGCGACGTACGCGGCCTATGAGCGCCTCATGCGCGAGACGGATCGGCTCGACTTCGGGGACCAGGTCAGCCTGGCGCTCCGTCTCCTGCGGGATCATCCGGCGGTGCTCGACGAGGAGCGTCGCCGGTATCGGTACATCCTGGTCGACGAGTTCCAGGATACGAACCACGCGCAGTGGGAGATGGTCAAGCTGCTGGCCGCCGAGCACGGCAACGTCACCGTCGTCGGCGACGACGACCAGAGCATCTACCGTTTCCGCGGGGCGGCGCTCGGCAACATCCTCGGCTTCCGCGACGCCTATCCGAAGGCGACGAGCGTCGTGCTGGTCGACAACTACCGCAGCCGGCAGCCGATCCTGGACGCGGCGCATCGGCTCATCAGGCACAACGACCCGGAGCGCCTGGAGGCGCGCGAGGGGCTCGACAAACGCCTCCGGGCGCGGACGAAGTTCGCCAGGCCGGAGCCCGAGGCCGGGCCGATCGAGCTGACCGGCCATACGACCGGCTCGGATGAGGCCGATGCCATCGCCGACCGCATCGCCGCGTCGCTGCGCGCGGGCCGCCGAGCGGGGGATCACGCCATCCTGGTGCGCGGCAACCGCGACGCGGACCAGTACATCCGCGCGCTCAACATGGCCCGCATCCCGTGGCGATTCAGCGGCACCGCCGGCCTCTACCGCCAGCCGGAGGTCCGCGTCCTCATCAGCTTCCTGCGCGCGGTCAACGATCCCGAGGACTCGATCAGCCTCTACGACCTCGCGACGTCGGAGATCTTCGGGCTCTCACCGTCGGACGTGACGCTGGCGCTCAATCGCGCGCGCCGTCGGCGCAGCAGCCTGGCGGTGGCGCTGCGCGATGCGGTCGAGAGCCCCGACGAGTCGCCGTTCTCGCTGCGCGCGATCGATGTCGTCCAGCGGCTGCTCGCCAGCCTCGACGCACACCGCGCGTTGAGCACCGAGCGCAGCTGCGGCGAGCTGCTGTACCACTTCATCTCGAGCTCCGGCTGGCTGGCGCGCCTGGACCACGAGGCACGCGAGACCGGGGAGGAGCGCCTGGCCAATGTCGGTCGCTTCTTCGAGATCGTTCGCCGCCAGGGCGGGCTGCTGCGCGACGACCGGCTGCCGTTCCTGGTCGCCCAGCTCGACACGCTCATCGAGACCGGTGACGATCCCTCGACGGCCGACGCGGAGCCCGATGAGGGAGACGCGGTGCACGTGCTGACCTACCACAAGGCCAAGGGGCTCGAGTTCAACGTCGTCTTCATGGTCGGCCTCGTCTCGGACCGGTTCCCCGGCTGGGAGCGGCGCGATGGGCTCGAGATGCCCGATGAGCTCCTGCGCGACGCGCCGGCCGCCGACATGGATCACCACACGGCCGAGGAACGCCGGCTGTTCTACGTCGGCATGACGCGCGCCCGCGAGGAGCTGGTGCTGACCTGGGCGCGCGACTACGGTGGCCGGCGATCGCGCTCGGTGAGCCAGTTCGTCATCGAAGCGCTCGACCTGCCGCCCGCCACGCCGGCCGAGACCGTCCGCCCGGCCGTCATGGAGCAGCTCGCCCGTCACGCGGGGTCGCCGGTCGAGCCGACGGCCCCAGCCCCGCGCCGGGCACTCGGCGATCGGCCGCTGGTCCTGAGCTACGGGCAGATCCACGACTACCTCGACTGCCCGGCGAGATACCGATACGGGCACGTCGTTCGCATCCCGACGCCCGTCAGCCACCAGATGGTCTACGGTCGCGCACTGCATGCGGCCGCCCAGGCATTTCATCGGCGCCAGCTCGCTGGGCGGCCGATGGCGATCGAGGACCTCCACGCGGCGCTCGATGCGAACTGGGAGTCGGTCGGCTTCCTGACGCGCGAGCACGAGGAGGCGCGTCGCGCTGCGGCGCACGACGCGATCACGTTGTTCTGGGAGGACCAGCAGCGCGACCCGGCGCGGCCGATCGCCGTGGAGCAGGACTTCACCGTCACCTTCGGCCCGGACCGGCTGCGCGGTCGCTACGACCGCGTCGATCGCGACGAGGCTGGTCGGGTCGTGATCACCGACTACAAGTCGAGCGACGTTCGCGACCTCGCCACGGCCAATCGCCAGGCACGCGACTCGCTCCAGCTGTCGATCTATGCGCTGGCGCACGAGGCCCAGCACGGCTCCCTCCCCGACGAGCTCGCGCTGCACTTCCTCGAATCGGGCGTCGTGGGTCGCGTCGCACCGACCGAGAAGCGGCTCGAGAAGGCCCAGGAGAAGCTGACGGAGGCGGCCGAGGGCATCCGCGCCGGCCGCTTCGAAGCGAACCCATCGGCGATGCGCTGTGGCTACTGCCCGTTCCGGGAGATCTGCCCCGACGCCGCTCGATGAGCGGGCGCAACCGCACGATCGTCGCCGCGCTGCTGCTGCTGGCCATCCTGGCAGTCGTCGTCCTGGTTGCCTTCGCGGGCAACAGCTGCCCGGTGGAGACGGTCCTGCAGCCATGTCCGGTGGCGACGCGCAATCTCGCGCTGGGGGTGGGACTGGCCGCGACCGCGGTCGGGCTGCTGGTGACGCCGTTCGCGTTCCTCGGCGAGGTCATGGCCAGGCGGCGCATCGTCTATCGTGGCGCCTGGAGCAGGGCCGCCAGGCGCGGCGTGCTGGCGGGTCTCATCGTGGCCGCGTTCGCCGGGCTCCGGCTGGGTGGCGCGCTCAGCGTGCCGGTCGCGCTGTTCGTGCTCCTGCTGGCCGGCGTGCTGGAATGGTTCTTCGTCCGTAACGACCCGTAGTGGAGGCGTTCATGACCGACACGGCCCCTGCGCTCGAGGACGCCGTCGCCGGCGTCCTCCCGGACGCGCTCGACCTGTCACACCGTGTCCACGCCAACCCGGAGCTCGCGTTCGAGGAGCGCGACGCATCGCGCTGGACGGCGGAGCTGCTCGAGCGCGACGGATTCGAGGTGACCGCCCCGGCCGGCGGGCTCGACACGGCATTCGTTGCGCGATGGACGGGGAACCGCCCGGGGCCGGTGGTCGCGTTCGCGGGCGAGTACGACGCCCTTCCCGAGGTCGGTCATGGCTGCGGCCACAACCTGATGTGCTCGTCGAGCGCCGGCGCGGCCATTGCCGCCGCGCGCACGCTTGGTCGCGACTTCGGCGGCGAAATCCGCTTCATCGGCACGCCGGCCGAGGAGGCGGGCGGCGGGAAGGTGTATCTGATCAACGCCGGCCTGTTCGAGGACGTCGACGCCTGCCTGCAGATCCACCCGTCCGACTCGAACAGCGCCGAGATCCACTGCCTGGCGATCATCGAGGTCGTGGTGACGTTCCACGGCACCCTGGCCCACGCCAGCGCCGACCCCTGGCTCGGCAAGAACGCGCTCGACGCGATCGTCCTGCTGTACACGATGGTCGCCCAATGGCGCCAGCACCTGAAACCGGGCGAGCGCGTGCACGGGATCATCACCCACGGCGGCGCGGCGCCGAACATCGTGCCCGACCTGACCGCGGGTCGCTGGTACCTGCGCACGCCGGTGGACGCGGATCTCGACGCCATGATGGGGCGCTTCCGCGCCATGGCCGAGGCGGCCGCGTCGGCGACCGGGTGCACGGTCGAGGTCGAGTTCGACGAGATGACTCGATACCGCACCATGCTGAACAGCCCCACCCTGCTCGATCTCTGGCGTCGGCACCTCGCCGATGCGGGCATCGCCGATGACCCGGTCGACCCGAATGCCGGCAGCACGGACATGGGCAACGTCAGCCACGAGGTCCCGACGATCCACCCCTACATGCAGATCGCGCCGCGCGGCACGCCGGGCCATTCCCGCACGCTCGCAGCCCATGCCGGCGGCGAGGACGGCGACCGCATGCTCCCGAATGCCATCCGCGTGCTGGCCGCGACGGCCCTCGACCTGATCCGCGATCCCTCGTTGGTGGACCGTGCGTGGGATGAGCTGCGCGCCGCCGGAAGTGGACGTCAGCGGGGAACGTCCGGCTGAGCGACATCCTGGCCGGCCAGCCCGTCGATGACGCGGCGCTGGCCGAGATCTACGACCTCGAGCACGACGAGATCAGCGAGGACCTCGCCTTCTATCGCGAGTGGGCTCGCCGGCAGGGCGGCTCCGCGATCGACCTCGGTTGTGGTTCCGGGCGCCTGTTCAGCGTGCTGCTCGAGGGTGGGGCCGCGCGCCTGGTCGGCATCGACGGCTCGCCGGCGCTGCTCGAACGGGCGCGAGCGCGGATCGAAGCCGATGAGCGTCTGCGTGCCGGGCGCGACGCCGGTCGCATTGAGCTCGACGTGGGCGACGTGCGCAGCGTCCGCCGCGCCGAGCGGTTCAGGCTCGCCATCCTGGCTGGCGTGCTCGCGCATCTCGACGGTCCGGAGGACGCGCTCCGCGCGCTCGACTCGGCGCGTCGCCTGCTCGACCGTGACGGCGTGCTGATCGTCGACATGCTAGGCCCCGGCGCACTGCCGCCGCACGATCTGCCGCTCTCGGTCGACTGGGAGCGGTCGGTCGGCGACCGCCGTGTGATACGGCGCAGCCAGCTCACTCGACACGAGGCGCCCGAGGGGATGCGGGTCGACTACCGCACGCTCACGGACCGCGTCGAAGCCGATGGTACGATAACGCGGCTTCCGGCCAGCTTCCGGCTCTGGTATCCATCACCGGGCGGGCTCATCGGCCTCGCCGAAGAGGCGGAGCTGGTGGTCGAGGCGGCATTCGGGTCGCACGACCTGGATCCGCTCGAGGATGAGAGCGAGCGCTGCATCATCGTGCTGCGGCGCCCGACGTCGACATCGGCTTCCGGCATGGGGTGAGGGGATGGCAGGCGAACAGATCCGGCTCCTGGTCGTGGAGGACGTTCCACAGGTCGCGTCGCACGTTCGATCGCTGCTGCAGGCGCAGTCGCAGATCAAGATGCTCGACGTCGTCACCGCCGGCGACCGCGCCGTGGCCAGCGTGTCGGAGATGCGGCCCGACGTCGTGCTGGTGGACGCGCTCCTCCAGGGGCGCGTGAGCGGCCAGCAGGTCGCGCAACAGATCCGCGAGGCGGAGCCGCACGTCGGCATCATCATGCTCACCGTCCCCCAGAACCCCGTGTCCGAGAACGCGCAGCGGGGCATCGACGCCGTACTGAAGATGCCGTTCACCGGCTTCGACCTCACCACCATGGTCCGCAAGGTGGGGGAGGAGCGCGCGGTGGAGTCCGCGCGCTCCGGCTCGCTGGTGGTGACGCTGTTCAGCCCGAAGGGTGGCGTCGGCCGGACGACGCTCGCCTACAACCTGGCCGTCGGCCTCGGGAAGGACCACCGTGTCTGCCTCATCGACGGCTCGCTCCAGTTCAGCGACCTGCGCGGCCTGCTCCGCGTGCCGGCGGTGGCGCCGAGCATCGTCAACCTGCCCACCGACCGCATTCGGGACTCCGACCTGGCCGAGGTGACCTGGAAGGACCCGTCGGGCATTGACATCCTCCTGGCGCCGCCGCGCGTCGAGATGGCCGAGATGGTCACCACCCGCGACGTCGAGAAGGTGCTGTCGCTGCTGCGGCAGATGTACGAGTTCGTGATCATCGACACGCGGGCCGCGCTGTCCGAGGACGTGCTCGTCTTCCTCGATGCTGCCGACGTGATCCTCCAGGTCCTGACCTACGACTCGATGGCCATTCGCAGCCTCGCCATGTCGGCCGAGACGTTTGCCGCCATCGGCTATCCGCCATCCAAGCTGACGACGGTGCTCAACCGGTCCGATGCCTCCGGCGGCTTCGACAAGGGCGACGTCGAGCAGGCGCTCGGCAGCCGCATCGACTTCGAGGTGGTCTCGGACGGGCACCTCGTGCTCGCCTCGAACAACGAGGGCATCGCCTTCGTCACCTCGAGCCCGGATGCGCCGATCGCCAAGAACGTCATGCGCATCGCCGACTCACTGGCGTCTCACCTGCGCGAGCGGTCGCCGGCGCTCGTCCAGCGCTGAGCGGCCGCATGCCGCAGCATTTCGACGACCGGCCGATCGGCGTCTTCGACTCCGGTGTCGGTGGCCTGACCGTTCTGGCCGAGCTCCGGCGCCGGATGCCGGCCGAGCCGACGCTGTACCTGGGTGACAACGCTCGCGCGCCATACGGTCCACGGCCTGCCGACGAGGTCCTCCGTTTCACGCGCGAGGCAGCCGACTGGCTCCTGGGCCAGGACATCAAGCTGCTGGTGATCGCCTGCAACACCGCGACGGCCCGCGCGCTGGACGAGGTGCGGCGCCGTTCGTCGGTGCCCGTGATCGGCGTCATTCGGCCTGGGGCGCTGGCGGCCGCCGCGGCGACGCGCACGCGCAACGTCGGCGTGATCGCGACCGCTGGGACCGTGGAATCCGGCGCATATCACGACGCGATCGTGGAAGCCGATGCGGCGACGCAGGTCGCACAGCTGGCATGCCCGGAGCTGGTCCCGATGGTCGAGGCCGGCATCCTCGGCGGGCGACGCGCGGAGTCCGTGCTGCGGGCGTACCTCGAGCCGATGCTGGCCGCGGATCCGGACATCGACACGCTCCTTCTCGGCTGCACGCACTACCCACTGCTGCGAGCGCCAATCGAGCGCATCGTGGGCGAGGGCGTCGCCGTGGTCGACTCGGCGTTCACGACCGCTCTGGCCGTGGAGGATCTCCTGGACGCGCTCGGCGCACGAGCGTCGGGCGCCGAGGCGGACGCGATCCATCGTGTCGCCACGACCGGCGACGTTGCCGCCTTCGTGAACGTCGCCGAGCGTCTCTTCGGCGAGCAGTTGCCGGCCGTCGAGGCCGTCCAGATCGAGCCGATCCCGGCGCTTCCCCTAGACTGAGGCGCATGGCACGTAACAGCTCGCAGCTTCGCGCCGGCATCATCGTCGGCGGCCTCCTCGCGCTCGGCGCGAGCGTGGCCGGGCGCGAGATCATGCGTCGCGCCGGAACCCGCATGATCGACTGGGAGGCCGTGCGCCAGATCGCGCATCGCCGGCTCGGCGACGCGGCGGCGCCACTGTCCGCGACGCAGCGCGCCGAGGCCGAAGCGTTCTACCGGGCGACGCTGCGCGAGATCGAGCCCATCGTGGCCGAGGAGATCGGCTCCGAGCTCCCGGCAGCGCTGGAGACCCCGGCCGTCGTCGACCGCCTTCAGTGGGTGGACCTCAACATCGCCACGTTCCGCGTGCTGTTCGAGCGCATCGAGCGGACGCTGCTCGAGGCGCAGACGGGACCCGACACCGCCGGCCGAGCGGCCTCGCGCTGGGTGAACCGCACCCTCGGCAACCAGCAGCTCGGCTTCATGCTCGCCTTCCTGGGGCGCAAGGTCCTCGGCCAATACGACGTCAGCCTTCTCGCCGCCGGCCCGACCCGTGGCCGGCTCCACTTCGTCGAGCCGAACATCGTCGGCACCGCGTCGACGATGCGCATCCCGCGCGATCAATTCCGCACCTTCATCGCGCTGCACGAGGCCACGCACGCCTTCGAGTTCGAAGCGCACCCGTGGCTGCGACCGTACTTCTCCGATCTCGTGGGACGCACCGTCGAGCAGCTGGCCGCCGAGTCGGGAGGGCTGATGGAGCGGGTGCGCGAGGCACTCCAGGGTGGCGAGGGCCATTGGCTCGAGCGGATCATGACCCCCGGACAGCGCGAGACGTTCAACAAGACCCAGGCGCTGATGTCGCTGCTGGAGGGCTACTCCAACCACGTCATGAATGCCGCCGGCGAGCGGATCCTCCCGAACTTCACCGAGATCCACGACCGCTTCGAACGTCGCGGTGAACGCCGCGGCGCGCTGGAGCGGGCGATCATGCGCATCACCGGGCTCGACCTCAAGATGGAGCAGTACGCCGCCGGCGAGCGCTTCGCCGATGCGGTCATCCGCGATCGCGACCGGGCGTTCCTGAACCGGGTGTGGACCGCCCCCGAGATGCTTCCGTCACTGGACGAGATCCGGGCGCCGGAGACATGGATCGCGCGCATCGAGGCGACCGCGTCCTGACCGGGTCATCGACGGTCCTCGCCACACCGATCCTCGGTGCGCCGCTGACGCGCGAGCTGGTGGCCCGGATCGAGGCGGTGGATGGCGTGCGCTGCGTGCTCATCGGCTCCGATGGCCACATCCACGGCGATGCGGCGGAGGCGGCCTTCGACGAGGCGGACGTCCTGCTCCTCGGGTCGGTCCCCGCATCGGTCCTGGATCACGTCGTCTCGCGCGCGCCGAAGCTGCGCTGGATCCACTCCGCGTCGGCCGGCGTCGATCGGATCTCCACCCCGGCCGTCCGCGAGCGCGGGCTCTTGGTCACGAACGCCCGCGGGGTCTTCAGCCGCCCGATCGCCGAGTACGTGGTGATGATGTCGCTCGCCATTGCACGGCGGCTGCCGCAGCTGCTCGAGCTGCAGCGGGAGCGCACGTGGCAGCCGCTTCGCGGCCGCGAGCTGTCGGAGCTGACGGTCGGCATCATCGGCTACGGGAGTATCGGCGAGGAGGTCGCGCGGCTGCTCGAGCCGTTCGGCTGCCGGCTGCTGGCCACCCGTCGCCACGTCGACCGCGGTGTCGGCAAGGCCGGCCGCGTGGAGCTCTTCGCACTCGACGACCTGGCGCAGGTGCTGCGCGCCAGCGACATCGTCGTCGTCGCGGCACCGCTCACCGAGGAAACGGCGGGACTGATCGGCGCCGACCAGTTGGCCGAGATGCGCGAGGACGCCTGGCTGATCAATATCGCGCGCGGCCGCCTGATCGACGAGCTGGCGCTGCGGCGGGCGCTGGAGTCGGGTTGGATCGGCGGCGCCGTGCTCGACGTCTTCAGCGAGGAGCCCCTGCCGCCCGACTCGCCGCTGTATCGGACGCCGAACGTCGTCATCACGCCACACACCTCGTGGGCGTCGGACCGCGTCATCGAGCGCTCGGTGGACCTGTTCGTCGAGAACCTGCGCCGCGACCGCGCCGGCGAGGCGTTGCGCAACGTGGTTGACCTGGAGGCCGGCTACTGATGCAGGTCACGATCGTCGGGCTGCCGGGCAGCGGCAAGACCACGGTCTTCAATGCGCTGACCGGCGGCCACGCCGAGACGGGTGGCTTCTCCGGTGGTCGAGCCGCACCGAACGTCAGCGTGGTGAAGGTCCCCGATGAACGCGTCGACCGCCTGGCGGCGCTCTTCAACCCGAAGAAGACCGTCTACGCCGATGTGACCTACGTCGACGTCGCGATCCCGGCCGGGGCCGCCCGGGAGGGGAGCGTCAACCCCGACGTCCTCGCCCTGATCCGCAATGCCGACGCGCTCCTGCACGTTGCGCGCGCCTTCGACGATCCTGCGGCCGCATCGCCTGCCGATCCGTGGCGAGACGTCGACGACCTCGACCTCGAATTCACGGTGGCGGACCTGTCGGTCATCGAGAAGCGGCTCGAGAAGCTCGCGACGCAGGGCCGCCACGGCTCACAGGCCGAGCGCGAGGCGGCGCAGCGCGAGGAGGAGCTGCTGCGGCGCATCGAGCCGCACCTGTCCGAGGGCAATCCGATCCGGTCATTCGGCCTCACCGACGACGAGGAGCTTCTGCTGCGCGGCTACCGCTTCCTGACCCAGAAGCCGGTGCTCGTCGTGCTCAACATCGGCGAGGACCGCCTGCCCGAAGCCGACGCGCTCGAATCGGCCGGTCGTGAGCGCTACGCGCAGCCGCACACCGATGTGGCCGCCCTGGCCGCCAGGATCGAGGCGGAGATCGGCGAGCTGCCGGAGGACGACGCGCGCCTCTTCATGGACGACCTCGGCATCTCCGAGCCGTCCCGGGGTCGCGTCATCCGCCTCACGTACGAGCTGCTCGGCCTGTTCAGCTTCTTCACCGCCGGCGAAGACGAGTGTCGCGCCTGGACGATCCCCAGCGGCGCCACCGCCGTCGAGGCCGCCGGCACGATCCACTCGGACCTGGCGCGAGGGTTCATCCGCGCCCAGGTCATCGGCGTCGACGAACTGCTCGATGCCGGCTCCATGGCCGAGGCTCGGAAGCGCGGCACGCTACGTCAGGAAGGCCGCGACTACGTCGTCCGTGACAACGACGTCATCGAGGTGCTCTTCAACATCGGGCGCTAGCCTAGGAGCGCTCCATCTCCGCCACGATGGTGCGGTAGTCGCCGCTCTGCTCGACCAGGTAGGTGTCCTCTTCCTCCATGCCCACGCTCATGCTGGCGCGCAGCTTCTCGTCGTTGATATACGTGAAGCCGTGGTTTCGCTCGAGCTCGAGGGCGATCGCCTCCGCCAGCGTGTCCTCCTCGAAGTCCTCGATCACGGCGGCGCGCGCCGCCTGGACCATCGCCTCGAACTGGGCTGGGGTATGGTCGCGCTCCGACACCAGCAGCGCATCGGTCATGAGATCCGTGGCCCCCTCGTGGAGCTCGTAGAAGAAGAGTCGCATGCGGCGATGATAGACCGGTGAACGCGCTCCTGATCGTGGGCGGCCTGACCGTCGACCACTTCACCGATGGCACCTCAGCGCCCGGCGGGTCCGTCCTTCACGCGGGACGCGCGGCTGCCGATGAGGGCGCCGAGCTCACCTTCCTGACCGTCGCCGGCGCCGAGCCGGAGGCGCGCACCGGCCTCGCCCTCCTCGCCGATATGGGCCGGCTCGTGCACCAGCCCGCCACAGCGTCCACCACGTACCGGCACGACGAGACCACCGGACGGCGGATCCTGCTGTACGAGGCCGCGACCGACCCCATCGATCCCTCCTTCGCCGACGGGCTGCCCTCGCCGGACGTCGCCCTCATCGCGCCGATCGCCGACGAGCTGGGCGCCCCCGCGCTCACGCGCCTCGAGCGCGGCCTTCGGCCCGGGCGGACGGTCCTCCTCATCCAGGGCTGGCTGCGCCGGCTCGAGCTCGGCACGCCGGTGCAACCACTCCCGCTGGACGGCGTGGCCGATGACCTGTGGTCGACGTTCGGCCGGGCCGATGCGGTGGTGCTCTCCACCGAGGACCTCGCCGAAGCGGCGGAGGACCCGTTCGCCCAGGCCGCTGCCCTGCGTGTCCGCCTCGGCCCCGGCCCGCTGCTGGTGCTGACGCTCGGCACCGATGGGTATCTGCTCGACGATCCAGGCCTGGACCGTATCGTGGCCGCCGTGCCCCGGCGGGTGATCGAGGGCGTGCCGACCGTCGGCGCCGGCGACACGTTCGGCGCCGCGCTGGCGGTTCACCTGGGCCGTGGCGAATCGGCGGTCGCCGCCGCCGATGCCGCCACCGAACGGGTCATCAGCGTGCTCGAGGCGCGTCGCCCCTAGGCGACGGCGCGTTGTCGCGTCCGCTCGCGCGCTTCCCGTCGCTCGGCGGCATCGACCCAGGATCGGAGGCGGCGCAGGCGACGCTCGACGGTGAGTCGCGTGCGGCCCACCTCGGCCATCGAGCCGCCACGGCCGAGGGCAAAGGCAATGTCGAGCACGCGTGACGCCGCCGCCGCGGCCTCGAGCGCGCCGCGCAGGTCTCCACGGTGCCGCTCGCGGATCCGCGCCACCTCGATCCACGCGGTGGCGGCGTCGACCGACGCTCGCCGGGTGCCCAGGGTCCACAGCTCCTCGGCGCGCTGCACGTGGCCGAGGGCGATGAGCAGTCGCGACGCCACCCGGCGGAGGGCATTGGCCTCGGACGGGTCGGTGGCCAGCGACTGTGCGGTCTCCACGAGCTCGAGGGCGTCGTCCACCGCGCCGGCGCGCAGCAGCTCGAGAGCCATGCCACGCGGGTCGAGCACCCGGGCCTGCCGCCAGCCGCCGGCACGCAGCCGGCACAGCTCGGCCTCCAGCAGCGCGAGGCTGACGACGTCCTGGAAGTTGTGGTCGAGGACCTCGGCCAGGATGTCCGGTGACCCGCCGCGCAGGTAGCCGAAGTAGCGGGCGGGCACCTCGCTGCCGGCACAGTCCGAGGCGCGCCGAACGCCGAGGACGCCGGCCTCGACGTCGGCGAGGCGAGCGCCGCCCAGCGGGCGGCGGAAGAGGCGGCGCGCATCGGGGAGCAGGTCGTCGTGGATCCCGGGCAGCGCGGCCTGCTCGCGGAAGAGGCCATGGAAGGTGAGCCGTGCGGCCAGCATCGGGACGTCGAAGGCGCGCCCGTTGTAGGTCACGAGGCGCGGGAACGTGGCGAGCTCGGCCGCGACGCCCCGCAGGAGCGGTCGCTCGCAGGGATAGTCGGGCAGCAGGTACTGGCGAACGTGGATGCGTCCGGCGTCGACCCGCGCGATCCCGGCGAGGAAGATGACGGTGCCCGCGCCGGTGGACAGGCCGGTCGTCTCGGTGTCGAAGTACGCGGCCGGGTCAAGCGGCGCGAGTGCCGCGGCCACGTCGCGGGCGAGCGGCACGCTCCGCTCCACGACGAGCGCGGTTCCGTCCGCGGTTGGCTCTGCGCGCGCGTCGAACCAGCGGGCCAGCGTGGCGGTCCGGTCGTCGCTCGGCGCCGGACGTGGTGGAGACGCGGCGCCCTGAACGGCGCGGACGGCGGCGAGTCGATCGGTGAGCGACCGCTGTGTGAGCATCGGCTCAGCTCATCCCGGCCAGCAGCTCGGCGACGACCTGCTTGCCGCGTGCGCCGACCTCGATGGCCGGGCCGACGCAGGCGGGACAGCCATCGGCGCAGGGGCACGACTCGACCGCCTCGCGGCAGGCGCGAATCAGCTCGTCGACGAGGCTGAAGAGCCGCTCGGTGAGCCCGACGCCTCCCGGAACGGCGTCGTAGAGGTACAGGGTCGGCCGGCCGGTGAACGGTGCCTGCACCTGCGCCAGGACGCCGAGGTCGCGCGGATCGGACATGAGCAACAGCGCGCCGGTGGTGCGGGCGAGGCGTGCGAGCCCGATCAATGCCCCGTCCAGCGTGTCGCGGTCGTATCGGTTCACGAGCTCGGCCGGCGGCAGCAGCCAGGTGGCGGTCGTGTGCATCTCCTGCTCGGGGATGCTGATCGAGCCCCAGCCGACGTTCTCGTGGGTGTGGTACTTGAGCTTCTTGAACATGGTCACCTTCCAGGCGACCATCACCTCTCCGCGCTGGCGCAGGCCGGCCGGTGGCGGATCCGCCTCGTCGAGCACTTCGAGCACCTTGAGCGTGATGCCGAGGTCGGCATCGGTGTAGTAGTCGACGTCGGTGCGCGTGACGTAGGCCTTGCGCTCCTCCCAGTCGAGGCGGTCGACGTGGTGCTGCACGCCCTGGTGGATGTAGATCGCCTTCTCGTGGACGAGCAGCGGAGCGGCGAAGAGGTCGACCTCGCCCAGGACCCGGTGGCGGTCGCCGGTGGTGTCGATGATCACGACGTTCTCCGGCGCGCCGTGCCGCAGGCTGAAGTCGCTTGCCGGGAAGTTCTCGTGGCTCCAGTAGTAGCGGTCATCCTCGGCGCGCCGGATCCAGCCGTCCTCGGACAGCACGTCGAGCAGCATCGGCGTCTCGTCCAGGCCGAACCGCTCGCTCGCGGGCACCGGCAGCTCGAAGGTCGAGGCCCGCAGGTGGTTCATGAGCACGTAGAGGTTGTCGGGATTCACCAGCCCGTGCTCCGGCGAGCTGTCGAACAGGTACTCCGGATGCGCGGCGAGGAATTGGTCGATCGGCGCGGATGAGCACACCAGCGCCGATATGCTGGTTCCGCTGCGCCGGCCGGCTCGGCCCATCTGCTGCCAGGTCGAGGCGATGGTGCCGGGGTAGCCGACGCTGATGGCGGCGTCGAGGCTGCCGATGTCGATGCCCAGCTCGAGCGCGTTCGTCGCCACCACGCCGCGGACGCGACCGTCGCGCAGCCCCGCCTCGATGGCATGGCGCTCGTTCGGCAGGTAGCCGCCGCGATAGCCGCGGATGGTGTGGGGGTGGCCCGGTGGCGGCGCGAACGTCTCCTGGAGGTAGGTGGTCAGCACCTCGACCGCCGTTCGCGAGCGAGCGAAGGCGATGGTCTGCACGCCGCCGCCGATGAGTCGCTCGGCCAGCCGCTGGGCTGTCAGCAGCGACGAGCCGCGGATGCCAAGCTGCTCGTTGGCGACCGGCGGATTGACGATGAGGACGTGCTTGCGGCCGGACGGCGCGCCGTTGTCGTCGATCAGCTCGACCGGTGCCTCCAGGACGCGCTCGGCCAGCTCGCGCGGGTTGGCGATGGTGGCGCTGGCGCAGATGAAGGTCGGGTTCGCGCCGTAGTGGGTGCAGATCCGTCGCAGCCGGCGCACGACGTTCGCGACATGGCTGCCGAACAGCCCTCGATAGGTGTGCAGCTCGTCGATGACGACGTACTCGAGGTTCTCGAACAGCTTGAACCACTTCGTGTGGTGGGGGAGGATCGCCGAGTGCAGCATGTCCGGGTTGGTGATGACCACCTGCCCGGCGGCTCGGACCACCGAGCGCACGTTGGCCGGTGTGTCGCCGTCGTAGGTGTGCGTCTTGAGGCCGATGTCGGCGGCATCCGCCAGCGCCCGCAGCTCCACCAGCTGATCGGCGGCGAGCGCCTTGGTCGGGAACAGGTAGAGCGCTCGAGCGGCCTCGTTCTTGGCCACGGCGTCGAGGACCGGGAGGTTGTAGCAGAGCGTCTTGCCCGATGCGGTCGGCGTGACGACGACGGCATTCCGCCCGCTCGCCGCGGCTCCGAATGCGGCTGCCTGGTGCGTGTACGGCGCCTCGATGCCGCGCGAGCGCAGCCCCTCCACGATGCGCGGATCGATGCCCTCCGGCCACGGCGCGTGGCGTGGGGGTCGGGGCTCGAGGACTCGGTGGGCGACGACCTGCGCCGCCATGTCCGGGCTGGCCAGGAGTGCCGCGATCGCCTCGTCAGCGGTCGTGGGTGGGGCGGTCAGCATCGACTCCTCCAGCTCCGACAAATAGAACATCCGTTCTGGCGCGAACATAGCACATGTGTTCGAATCGTCAGAGGCCGATGCGACAGCTCGGCTGTCGCGAGCGCGCGCCGCGTTGAGGTGGTCGGCTAGACTGGCGCGCGATGACCGGCATCGACATCGCAGCGGAGGCGCCTCCGCCGGCAGCACCTCGCCGTCGCCCGCGCCTGCCCGCCTCGCGCGGCGGCCTCGCCTGGCTGGTCGTCCTCCTCATCGTCGGAACGTTGCTGGCGGTGCAGTTCGGGCGGCAGGTCTATCTCAACTGGGAGATCGGGCAGCGGGCCGATGCCATCGAGGCCCAGATCGCCGCGGTCGAGGCCGAGAACGCCGACCTCCAGGCGGAGCTCGACTACCTGCGGTCCGACGCGTACGTCAGCGCCGAGGCGCGCCGCCTCGCCAATCTCGGGCTGCCGGGTGAGCAGGTGCTGATCATCCCGCCCGGTGCCGAGGAGCCGCTGCCCGTTCAGCTCGCCGCGCCACCGCCGAAGCCGCTGCTCCAGCAGTGGGTGGAGCTCTTCTTCGGACCCGGTTCCTGAGTCGAGCGCCGCGCATACCGCGCGCTGACGGAGCATCTTTCGAGTCGCGGTTCGCGACTTGAAATTCGTGCGCCCGGCGGCACATTAGCCGGCCGGTGCGGCAGTCTCGGTCATCGGTTGAGCGTGAATGACGGGGTCCCGGGCACGTTCGGTCGTGCAATGCGCGTCCATCGGTCCAAATTTCAGGTCAGGGTGGAACCGGGGCGTGCACGTCGTGGATGAGGCCGTCCGGCGCCGTCACGTCCCGCCGCTGCGCCACGGCGTCTCGCACGACGACGCCCGCAGCCTGGAGGCCGATGACCACCGCACCGACCGCCGGCTCCCAGCGCGGCGCCACCCGGTTCGGCGACTGGCCGGCCGCCCTCACTGCGGCAATGGCCGCCTCGAGGAGGATCTCGGCGCCGGAGCGCGCCTCCCAAGCTCGCTGCGGACGACGGTCAAAGAGCGTGATCTCGGAGCCGGCGAAGTGCTCGCCGCGCTGCACGAACGCGGCGACGGTCCCCGGTGCGCGCGTGCTCCCGCCGCCGATGTACGCGATCTTCACCGCGCCAATGGCGGGGCGCTAGCCCTCCAGCCGCGGACCGGCGGCGCGCACCTCGGCGCTCACGCCATCGGCGTAGTCGTCGAAGTTCGCTGCGAACATTCCCGCGAGCTCGCGAGCCATGGCGTCGTAGGCGGCGGCGTCCGACCAGGTGTCGCGCGGGCGCAGGATCTCCGCCGGCACGCCGGGCACCGAGGTCGGGACGGAGAAGCCGAAGATCGGATCCGTCTCGTACTCGACGTCCTCCAGCTGCCCGCTCAGCGCGGCCCGCACCATGTTGCGGGTGTGGTCGATCGGCATGCGCTTGCCGGCGCCATACGCGCCGCCCGTCCAGCCCGTGTTGACCAGCCAGACGGGGACGTCGAACTGCTCGAGCCGATCGGCGAGCATGCGGGCATATTCGCCCGGATGGAGCGGCAGGAACGGCGCCCCGAAGCCGGCCGAGAAGGTCGCCTTCGGCTCCGTCACGCCGATCTCGGTCCCGGCGAGCTTTGCCGTGTAGCCGCTGATGAAGTGGTACTGCGCCTGGTCGCGCGTCAGTCGGCTGATCGGCGGCAGGATGCCGAAGGCATCGGCGGTCAGGAAGACGACGTTGCGCGGATGGGTCGTCATGCCGGTCGGATCGGCGTTGCCGATGAACTCGAGCGGATACGCGCCGCGCGTGTTCTCGGTGAAGCGTTCGGAGTCGAGGTCCAGCTCGCGCGCCCGCTCGTCGAGGTCCACGTTCTCGAGGATCGTCCCGAAGCGGCGGGTGGTGGCGAAGATGTCCGGCTCGTACATCGGGCTCAGGCGGATGGTCTTGGCATAGCAGCCGCCCTCGAAGTTGAAGAGGCCATCGGCGCCCCAGCCGTGCTCGTCGTCGCCGATGAGGCTGCGCTCCGGGTCCGCCGAGAGGGTCGTCTTGCCCGTGCCGGAGAGGCCGAAGAACAGCGCCGGGTCGCCATCCTTGCCGACGTTGACCGAGGAATGCATCGGCAATGCGCCCTCGGCCGGCAGCAGGTAGTTCATGACCGTGAAGGCCGACTTCTTGATCTCGCCGGCATACATCGTGCCGACGATGATCACCTCCATCCGCTGGAGGTTGACGAGGATCGCCGTCCCGGTCCGGGTGCCCTCGGTGTCCGGGTCGGCCTCGAACGACGGGACGTCGAGGATCGTGAAGTTCGGGGCGAAGCCGGCGAGCTCCTCGCGGCTCGGCCGCCGGAACTGGTTGCGGGCAAAGATGCTGGCCCAGGCCGTCTCGGTGTAGACCCGCAGCGAACGGCGATGGCCGGGATGGGCGCCGATGAACAGGTCCTGGGCGTAGAGGTCGCGCTCCCGGACGTACTTCATCAGCCGGGCCCGCAGCCGGTCGTAATGGGCCTCCGAGATGGGGTGGTTGACGTCACCCCACCAGACCTTCGACTCGGACGACGGCTCGACGACGATGAACTTGTCCTTCGGCGAGCGGCCGGTGTGCTTGCCGGTCCGGACGACGAGTGGGCCATTCGCGGCCAGGACGCCCTCTCCGTCCGCCAGGGCGAGCTCGTACAGCTCGGCGGTCGAGAGGTTGGTACGTCCCGGCCGCGCCAGGTTGCGCGTGGACCCCGGGG
>DASVDT010000184.1:0-4193 GCA_036380955.1 Candidatus Limnocylindria bacterium
GACTATACGGACTTCGGCCCGATGGACCGTGCGGGAGACGCCTGCTAGGATTGCCACCTTCGGTCGGGGCGTGGCGCAGCTTGGTAGCGCGTGTCGTTCGGGACGACAAGGTCGGAGGTTCAAATCCTCTCGCCCCGACCACTTGACACTCTGCCGCCGGCCGAGCTGCGCCCCTTCGGCGTCACCAGCCCCGAGGTGCAGGCCATCGCCCAGGGACTGCAGCACCGTCTCGAGCCGGCCCCCGCCGTCTGAGCGGGTTCAGATTCGCAGCGGCGGGAAGCCGTCGAGCAAATCGGCGGACACCAGCTGGTAGATGTCGTGCTCGTCCGGGATGCCCCTGAGCCGATACGAGCCCAGGTGGCGCAGCTCGTAGGCCTCCTCGCCGATGGCCGCGCGCACGCCGCGCGAGAGCAGGATCTGGCCGCCGTGCCCGCATGAGCACAGGCGAGCCGCCGCGTTGACGCTGATGCCCTGGTAGCCGCCGCTGACCGGCGTCGGGCGACCGGTGTGCAGCCCGATCCGGACCCGCACGTCGCGGCCATCAGGCCAGGCGTGCCGGCTCATGGCGCGCTGGATGGCGACGGCGGACGCGACCGCAGCCGATGCCTGCTCGAACACCGCGAAAAACTCGTCGGCGCGCGCGTCTACCTCGAAGCCACCGGCCTCGCGCACCGCAGCGCGCTCGATGCGGCGCACCGCGCTGAGGAGCGGCCCGTAGCGGTCATCCAGCTCGGCGATGTGCCGGCTCGAGCCCTCGACGTCGGCGAACATGAGGGTCAGCTGTCCGGTCGGCAGCTTCGGCCGGAGCTGGCCCTCGATGAAGCCGACCGGGACGATGCCGTACCGCTTCGCCGCGCGCAGCAACCGACCGCGGGCACGATCGCGGGCGCCCTCGTCGTCGAACATGACGCGGTTGAAGCGGGCGAGGGCGTTGCGAACGTGCGCCTCGTCGTGGATCGGCAGCCGGCGCCGGCCGGTCGAATCGACGTACGCGAACGCGCTGTCGGGGAGCTTCGCGCGCTCCTTCGCTCCCAGCTCGGCCATCGGCCAATGATCGCAGAGGGCCGATGGGACGCGCCATCAGGCTGGCACGGTTCGTTCCGGCGCCGGTCCGCACCGTTACCATCAGCGCGTGGTTCAGCTCACCGTTCACCACTGGCCCGCCGAAGCCGATGCCGGCGCTGCCGCGCCGGTTGCGGTCCTGGTCCACGGCATTGCCGGCTGGTGGCGCACGTGGTGGCGCGTTGGTCCGGCCCTCGCCAGCCGTGGCTGGCGCGTCGTCGCGGTCGACCTGCGCGGCCACGGAGCGAGCCCCCGAATCGAGGGGACCGTCACGCGCGAGGAGCTCGCCGTCGACGTCGTCGAGACGATCGAGGCGCTCGAGGTGGGGCCCATCGACGTTGCCATCGGGCACTCGCTCGGAGCCGCCGTCGTCCAGGAGCTGGCGCACGGCTGGCCGGAGCTGGTCAGCCGCGTCGTGCTCGAGGATCCGCCCGGACGGGATCGCACCGACGACGCCGCGTACCAGGGCCACCTGGCGGCCGAGGTGCGCGCGGCGACCGAGATGCCCGGGGCGGAGGTCGAACGCGGCCTGCGGGAGAACCCGTCCTGGCTGCCGGAGGATGCTCAGCAGAACGTCGAGGGTCAACGGCTGTGCGACATCGACGGCATCCTGGCCTCGTTGCGTGCCGGGATGGGCTCGCGCGTGCCGGAGCTGGCGCCGATCCTGACGATGCCAGCGCTCTACCTGCTTGCCACCGAGGATCGCTCGGCAATGCGTGGAGACGTGCGCCGCGCGCTGATCGGCGGCATTCCGGCCGGCTCGACCGTGATGGAGATCGACAGCGGGCACACGATCCACCGCGACCGGTTCGACGAGTACCTGCGCATCGTCACCGAGTGGCTCGTCCAGCCTCGGCGCCCATGACCGGCCACCTGACGATCCGCGACGTGCCGGGCATCCGCGTGGGCCATTGGACCGATGACGCTGCCGCGACCGGCTGCACCGTGGTGCTGGCTGGGGATGCCGGCGCGGTCGCCGGGGTCGACGTGCGTGGCTCGGCGCCGGGCACGCGCGAGACGGACCTCCTGCGCCCGACTGCGCTCGTCGAGCGCATCAATGCCATCTGCCTGGCCGGCGGATCGGCCTTCGGGCTGGCGGCCGCGGACGGCGTGATGCGCCGGCTTGCGGAGCGTGGCATCGGCTTCGCGACCGGGGTCCGCCCGGTGCCGATCGTGCCGGCCGCGATCCTGTTCGACCTCGGCGCCGGCGAGGCGACCGCCTTCCCCGATGCCGATGCCGGCTACGCGGCCACCCTGGCCGCCGAGGCGAACGACGGAACGCTGGAGGGCCGTGTCGGGGCCGGAACCGGGGCGACGGTCGCGAAGCTGGGCGGCGCCGATAGCGGACGGCCCGGCGGCATCGGCAGCGCCGCTCAGCGCCTGCCGGACGGTTCGACGCTCGGCGCGATCGTCGTGCTCAACGCGCTCGGTGATATCCACGCCCGCGACGGCCGCCCGCTGGCGTCGTCCTCCGGGATGGCTCAGCCGCCGTCGGTCGGCAACACGACGCTGGTCGTCATCGCCACCGACGCGCCGCTCGACCGGGCCCAGTGCCGCAAGCTCTCGGAGATCGGCCACGACGCCCTCGCCCGGCAGGTGCGCCCGACGCACACGATGTTCGACGGGGACGTCGTCTTCACGCTCGGCACCGGCGACGGGGCGCGGATGCCGACCGAAGCGTTCTTCGGCCTCGGCCTCGTCGTCCTCGACGTGGTGGGCGAGGCGATCGAGCGCGCGGTGGGCGGCTAGGCCTCCGCCGAACCGTCCCCGGCTCGCTGCTCGGCCTCGAAGGCGTCGAGCTCCTCGCGCGAGATCTTGTAGACGTGCTCCTCGCCCGGGTATGCGCCCGAGCGCACGTCGGCGGCAAACGCCTGCAGGCCACGCCGGATCTCGGAGCCGATATCGGCGTAGCGCTTCACGAAGCGCGGTGCCGGCCCCTCGTTGATACCGAGCAGGTCGTGCCACACCAGGACCTGGCCGTCACATCCGGGTCCGGCGCCGATGCCGATCGTCGGGATGATGAGCGCCTCCGTCACGGCCGTGCCGATCCGCGCCGGTACGGACTCGAGCACCAACGAGAAGCAGCCGGCGGCCTCGAGCTCGCGCGCATCGGCCAGCAGCTGGCTGGCTGATCGGGCGGTGCGGCCCTGCGCCTTCATGCCGCCCAGCTTCGTCGCCGATTGCGGCGTCAGGCCGAGGTGGCCCATGACCGGGATGCCGGCACCCACGATCGCTCGCGCTCGCGACGCCATCGGTCCGGCGCCTTCCAGCTTCACCGAGTCGGCGCCCGCCTTGATGAGCCGGACGGCGTTGGCGACAGCATCCGCGTCGGAGGCCTGGAACGAACCGAACGGCATGTCACCCACGATCAATGCCCGCGGCCGGGAGCGCGCCACTGCCGAGGTGAGCATGACCGCCTCGTCCATCGTCTCGGGCACGGTCGAGTCGTAGCCGAGCACGTTGTTGCCGGCCGAGTCGCCAACCAGGATCAGGTCGACGCCCGCTTCGGATGCGAGGCGCGCCGATGGATGGTCGTATGCCGTGACCATCACGATCTTCGTCCCGGCGCCCTTCATGGCGGCGACCTCGGGAAGGGTCAGCGGTTCTCTGGCGCGCAGTTCGGTCATGCGAGAAGCGTCCTCTGCGGCCATGGCTTTGTCAACGCGCGACGTAGACGTACCGCACGTCCCAGACTCCGCGGCGTGCTCGCTCAGCCAGGGACGGCGTTGTCGATGAGTCGCGTCGAGCCCACGCGGATGGCGGCCACGAGCGTCGGCGCGCCGAACTCGGCCATCGCGACATAGTCCACCACCAGGCCGGGCTCGCCATCCAGCACGGCGCGCGCGGCCTGGACCGGGTCAGCTCCGGCCCGATGCGCCGCAAGCCCCGCCTCCATCGCTCGCGGCAACGCGAGCGCGCTCGCGCGCTCGCCCGGCGAGAGAAGGACGTTGCGCGATGAGAGGGCCAGCCCATCGGCGTCGCGCACTGTCGCGATCACGTCGATCTCGAGCGGCAGGTTGAGGTCGGCGACGACATGCCGGATCACGGCGACCTGCTGCGCGTCCTTCTGCCCGAACCACGCGACGTTCGGCTGCACGATCGAGAACAGCTTGGTGCACACCGTGGCAACC
>DASVDT010000185.1:0-9446 GCA_036380955.1 Candidatus Limnocylindria bacterium
GCAAGCCCTCGACGACGCGGGCGGTGGCGATCGAGTCGGTATAGCGCGCCTCGTCGGGGTGTTCGCCGAGATACGCGCTCGCCGCCTCCATGGCGGTGCGGATCGGATCGGTCATGAACCCTCCTCCAGGATCCTGCGGAACCCCTCCTCGTCGAGCACCGGCACGCCGAGTGACTCGGCCTTGGCCAGCTTGCTGCCCGCCTTGTCACCAGCCACCAGGTAGTCCGTCTTGGCTGACACCGATGACGCCGCATGGCCGCCGGCCGCCCTGATCGCCTCCTCCGCCTCCTGGCGGCTGAATCCGGGAAGCGTGCCGGTGACCACCAGCGTCTTGCCGCTCAACGGTCCTTCCGTTGGCTCGACGGTCAGGCCCGGCGCCGGCGCCTCCGCGCTCACGCCCGCCCCGACCAGCCGCTGCAGCGTGTCGCGGGTGTGCTCGTCGCTGAAGAATCGGACGATGGCCTCGGCCACCACCTGGCCGACGCCGTAGACCTCCGTCAGCTCCTCCACCGAGGCGTCGCGCAGGCGTTCGACAGCGCGCCGCGTCCAGGCGGCATCGGTCTCGTCCTCGTCGCGCGGGAGGTCGCGCGCCAACCAGGCGGCCAGGTCGATGGCGGTCTGCCCGCCGACGTGGCGGATGCCGAGGCCGTTCAGGATCCGCGCCAACGGCCGGCGACGCGCGGCCGCGATCGACGCGTGCAGGTTCTCGGCGGACTTGCGGCCCAGGCGCTCGAGCCCCTCGAGCGCATCGGTGTCGAGGCGGAAGATGTCGGCCGGCTCCTTGACCAGGTCGCGTTCCACCAGCTGGAGCATGATCTTTGAGCCGAGGCCGTCGACGTCCATGCCGCCGCGACCGGCGAAGTGCAGCAGGCCGCCGATGCGCTGCGCCGCGCAGTACGGGTTCGGGCAGCGCACGACGACTTCGCCGTCCTCGCGCACGGCCTCGGTCCCGCACACCGGGCACGCCTTCGGCATCTCCCACACCGTCTCGCTGCCGTCGCGGGCGTCGGTCACGGCACTCACCACTTCGGGGATGACGTCCCCGGCACGCTGGAGCACGACGGTGTCGCCGACGCGCAGGTCCTTGCGCCGGATCTCGTCGATGTTGTGGAGCGTCGCGTTGCGCACCGTCGTGCCGCCCACGAACACGGGCGTGACATGCGCGACGGGCGTCATCGCGCCGGTCCTGCCCACGTACACCTCGATCTCCTCGAGCTTGGTGGTGACCTGCTCGGCCGGGAACTTGTACGCGGTCGCCCAGCGCGGCGCACGCGACACGAAGCCGAGCTCGCGCTGCTCGTCCAGCGAGTCGACCTTCACCACGATCCCGTCGGTCTCGTAGTCGAGGTCCTTGCGCGCGTCTGCCCACTGCTCCGTGTAGGCGATGACCTCGTCGATGCCGTTGACGCGCTGGACGTGCGGATTGACCGGGAAACCCAGGCGCCCGAGGAGCTCGAGGCTTTCCGAGTGCGAGTCGAGGCCCTGCGCCCCGACGAGCTGGTAGGCCCACACGCTCAGCCGCCGGCCGGCGGTGACGCGCGGATCCTTCTGCCGCACGGTCCCGGCGGTCGTGTTGCGGGCGTTGGCATAGAGCGGCTTGCCCTCGCGCTCGAGCTGCTCGTTGAGGGCCGCGAACGCGCCGCGCGGCATGTAGACCTCGCCGCGCACCTCCAGCCGATCGCCCGGCGGCTCCTCCTGGAGCATCAGCGGGATGGCCCGCACCGTCCGCAGGTTGGCGGTCACGTCCTCGCCGGTGGTCCCGTCGCCGCGCGTCGCTCCGCGGACGAACCGGCGGCCTTCGTACAGCAGGCTGATCGCCAGCCCGTCGATCTTCAGCTCGCAGACGTACGTCACCGGCGGATCGTCCGGTCCGCGCCCGAGCCCGCGACGGACGCGCGCGTCGAATTCGCGCAACTCGTCCGCGCTGAAGACGTTGCCGAGGCTGAGCATCGGCACGTCGTGGCGCACCGACGGGAAGCCGCCCTCCACCGGGGCGCCGACGCGCTGCGTCGGTGAGTCCGGGGTGATGAGCTCGGGATTCGCGGCCTCGAGGTCGACCAGCTCTCGGAAGAGGAGGTCGTACTCGCGGTCCGGCATCGTCGGCGCGTCGAGCACGTGATACCGATGGTTCGCGTCGCTCAGCAGCGTCCGCAGCTCTGCCACCCGGGCGGCTGGATCGGTGACCGTCATCGGCTGGATTCTAGGCGGCGTCGGCGCCCCGGCCGGCCCAGCGCAGGACCCGCAGCGCGCGGAGCGTGTTCCAGCGGCTCGGCGCGCCCTCGGGGGATTCCATGCTGAAGTGGATCGGTCCCTGGTGGACGTTCTCGAGCGGCCAGCGGCCGCTTGCGTCGCGCCTGGCGGCGACGAGGTCGATCGCCTCGGCACATCGGTCGTCGGGTGGCTCGTCGGTGGCGCGGAAGTAGTCGAGGCCGCGCAGGACGTCGTAGTACCAGCGCGTCGGATACGAGAACAGCGTGAAGCGCGGGTCGGCCACCTCGCCCGTCGACCGCCGGCGGAACAGCCGTCGCTCGAGCAGGTACTCCTCGCCACGGCGGCGGGCTTCGGTCACCTCGGTCGACGATCTGCCGGCCCGCTCCCACGCAAGAAGGCCCTCGAGCGCGCAGATGGTCGAGTGGAATGACGAGACGGTGGCCCCGAATTCGACCCAGCAGTTCCACCCCCCGTCCGGAAGACGACCGGCAAGCAGGCGCTCGACGATGCCGTCGACCTGCTGGCCGAAATAGGCGCCGTTGGCCAGGGCCAGCCCATTGACGCACGGCTCGACCTCGCCCTCGAAGTAGCGCGCGCCGTTCATCCACCACCGCACGTTGTCGCGCACGAGCCCGATGGCACGCCGAGCCTCGGGGCTGTCGGGATCCAGGCCGAGCTCGCGCAGCTCCTGGAGGACGAAGTGCGTCGCCGTCCACGCGTCGAAGAACGGCTTGTCATCGTCGACCCAGCCGGGCCGATACGTGCCGCCGTCCCAGCGACCATCGTCGGCCTGGAGCCCGAGAAGTGCTGCGCCCCATCCCCGGTTGGCGACCAGCGCTCGCTCCGCCGCGATCTCTTCGGGATGCGCATCGGTCAGATCGCGCAGCACCTGCCACCGGATGGCGGGGTCGGCGTCGAGGAGCCAGTCGGTCACGCTCGACAAGGGCTAGGCCTCGTCGTCCGGATCGGGTTCGTCGACGGCGAACCAGGCACGGATGTGTTCCGCGTGCTCCGCGTAATGGTCGGCGCCGTCGTAGCGGACCACCGCCTCGACGCTGTCGCCGTTGCCCAGCCGAAGCTCCAGCAGCGCCGGGTCGAGCGCGGCGATCGCGGCGCGGAACTCGGTGAAGGCACGCTCCTCGCGGGCCAGCGCCTCCGACGGCGAGGTGCGCAGCGCCTCCGCCTCGATCCGATCGTTCTCGGCGTCCGTGTCGGCCGTCGAGTACGCGAACTCGTCGCCGCGACCCGTCGCGGCGAGCTCCATGGCCGCCGTCCCGTGCTCGTCCCAGGCCGCCACGTGCACCACGACATCCCGGACGCTCCACTCCCCGACCACGCCGGGAACCGTGACGAGCTCGGCGTCGACTTCGGCGAGGGCGTCGTGGAAGTCGTCGCGGGCGGCATCGAGGGCCGACAGCAGCGCCTCGAGCTCAGCCACGCGGCACCTCCTCCAGGACGCGGCGCAGGTCGGCGGCGTGCTCGCGGTAGTGCTCCGCCCCATCCTCGCGGATGCCCTCCTCGAGCGTCGCGCCGTCCGGCAGGCGCTCGCCCAGGAGCGCCGGATCGAGCGTGGTCAGGCGCTCGATGAGCGCGTCGACCGCGGCCGCCTCCCGCTTGCGGACGGTGGCCAGCTCGGTGCCGCGCGCGATGCGCGCGACGGTGTCGTTGACGTCATCCACCGGCGGCTCCCCGGCACCCACCTCGTCGATGCGGCCGCCCTCCACGGCATGGATGACCTCGGTCGCGTGGCCCGCCCAGTAGCCGAGGTGCGCGATGAGCTCGCGGCCGCTCCATTCACCCAGCAGGCCCGGCGTGGTCATCGACTCCGGCGCCACCGCGTCGAGCGCGGCCATCAGGTCGGCCCTGGCGTCGCGCAGCTCCGCGATGAGGGCATCGGCCGGCATCGGTCAGGCCTTCTCCAGGCCGGCGTACGCGGCGATCAGGCGCTTGACGCCCTCGCCCACGAAGGCGACGGTCACCTCCTCGTCGCCCTTGACGATCCGGCTGCTGACCACGATGCCGTCGCCGAAGCGACGGTGTTTCACGCGGTCGCCCGCCTTCCACGAAGGCTCCTCTTCCGCACCGAGCGCATCGCCGGCGCCTGGCGCCGAGAACGTGCCCGAGCCGAGGTCGACGGTCGCGCCCTGGTAGGAGGCCGATGCCACGCGCTCGCGTGCCGCGTCGAACTCGCCACCGATCCGGCGTGGAGCCGACAGATCCGGCAGCGACACTGGCCGCAGCGGCTCGTTCACCCGGCCTCGGATCGGCGAGCGGTAGCCGGATGGCAGCCAGCCGTCGTCATCGGTCCCGCGCGCCCACTCGCCACCGCGCCGGAACGGCGCGTCGCTGCGCTCCGAGGCGAGGAGGTCGTCCGGCAGCTCGGCAAGGAAGCGCGAGGCCTCCGACTGCGCCCCGACGCCATACGTGGACCGATGATGGGCGTGCACCAGGTACAGCCGATCCTTGGCACGCGTCATCCCGACGTACGCCAGGCGCCGCTCCTCCTCCAGCTCACGCTCGTCCTCGAGCGCGCGCCGGTGCGGCAGCAGCCCCTCCTCGAGCCCGACGATGAAGACCACGGGGAACTCGAGCCCCTTCGCCGCGTGGAGCGTGATCAGGGTCACGCGGTCCGGCACGTCCTCCAGCTCGTCCTGGTCGCTGACCAGCGCCACTTCCTCCAGGAAGCGGGCGAGCCCCTCCGGCGGCGCGATCTCGTCGAACTCGGCCGCGTGGTTGCGCAGCTCCATGACGTTGGCCCAACGCTCCTCGCCCTCGTCGCTGCCGTCCTGGATGGCCGCCTGCAGCCCCGAACGCTCCAGCGCGGCGTCGAAGATGGCGGACGGCGGCTCGATCTGCGCCATCGCCATCAGCCCGGACATGAGCTCCTCGAACGTGGCGAGCTGGGCACGCGCCCGCGGCGCGAGGTTCGGGTTCTGCTGGGCGTCCAGCACCGCCTGCCACATGCTGACGTCGCGCGACTCCGCCCAGGCGCCGAGCTCCTCGACCGTCTTGGCGCCGATGCCACGGGCCGGCACGTTGATGATCCTGCCGAGCGCCACGCGGTCGCCCGGGTTGCGTGCCAGGCGGACGTAGGCGAGGACGTCCTTCACCTCGCGCCGCTCGTAGAAGCGGGTGCCACCGACGAGCTGATACGGGATGCCAAACCGCATCATCGATTCCTCGAGCACGCGGCTCTGGGCGTTGATGCGGTACGCGACGGCGATGTCGCCGTAACGCAGCGTCCCGTCCTCGTCGCCGGCCCGGCTGGTGAGCAGCGCGGCCATCCCGCCGCGGCGACCGGCACCCACCAGCTTCTCGACCTGGCGCGCGACGAACTCGGCTTCCTCGTACTCGTTGTAGGCGTCGAACACGGTGATCTGGGTGCCGCCGCCGCGATCGGTCCACAGCTTCTTGTCCTTGCGGCCGGCGTTGTGGCTGACGACGGCGTGCGCCGCGTCGAGGATCGTCTGGGTGGAGCGGTAGTTCTGCTCCAGCTTCACGACCTTGGCGTCGGGATAGTCCGCCTCGAAATCGAGGATGTTGCGCAGGTCGGCGCCGCGCCACGAGTAGATGCTCTGGTCGTCGTCGCCCACCACGGCCAGGTTCTTGTGCTTCGCAGCCAGGTGCCGGCAGATGAGGTACTGGGCGCGGTTCGTGTCCTGGTACTCGTCGACCATGATCTGCTGCCAGCGCGTCTGGTACTTGGCCAGCACGTCGGGATGCTGCTCGAAGAGGAGGACGACGCGCATGAGCAGGTCGTCGAAGTCGACCGCGTCGTCCTCGGCCAGCTGCCGCTGGTAGCCCTCGTACACGCGCGCCGCGGTCTCGTCGTAGTAGTTCGCCGCCTGGCGCTTGGCGGTGGCGACATCGGCCAGCTCGTCCTTGCGCTGTCCGATCCAGGCCAGCATGCCGTTCGGGCTGAAACGCTTCTCGTCGAGATCAAGCCGCTTCAGGACGGACTTCACCAGGGCCACCTGGTCGGCACGATCGTAGATCGTGAAGCTCCGCGTGAGGCCGATGGCGGCGCCGTCGCGCCGCAGGATGCGCGCGCAGATGGCGTGGAAGGTGCCAATCGTCGCCTCGCGCGCCGCCTCTTCGCCGATCAGGCCGGCAATGCGCGCGCGCATCTCGTTGGCGGCCTTGTTCGTGAACGTGACGGCCACGATCTGCCACGGCTTGTAGCTGGTCGCGACCAGGTACGCCACCCGGTGGGCCAGGACGCGAGTCTTGCCGCTCCCGGCGCCCGCGAGGATCAGCAGCGGGCCGGTGAGATGGCCGACCGCCTCGCGTTGCGGCGGGTTGAGGCGATCGAGGATCTCCTGCGGCGCGAGATGCGGGCGTGGTGCGGCGTGGGCGGCGGACTCGGGCGACATCGGCTCGATTCTAGTGGTGCGAGCCGTCAGCAGCGGTGGTTCGCGTCGAAGCCGTCGTGGGTGTGCTGGGTCAGCAGAACCGGGCCGCGGAGAAGCCGGCACCGATGCAGGTTCGGCGCGGTGGGCCGCTCAAACGGCGCCTCAGACGGTAGAGGGCGGCGTCAGCACCTGTCGCGATGGGTCTCGATGCGCACCCGCACATCGGCGGGCCGGCTTCGCTCCAGGATGACGCCCACGACCAGCAGGATGAGGGCGACGGCAAGTTCCATGTGCAGCCCGATGCATCACCCATGCCATCCTCAGCTGCGCACGACCACCGGGTGCAGCTGCACCGTGCTGTTCGGCAACGTCTCGAGCGACGGCCATTCGGCGGCGATGGCGAGCGCCTCGTCGAGATCGGCCGCATCGATGATCACGAAGCCGCCGAGGATCTCCTTCGACTCGACGAACGGGCCATCGGTCACCACCACACCCTCGCCCTGCCGACCAGGACGCAGCGCTTTCACCCTTCGAACCTCGTCGAGCTCCTCGCCGCCGGCGATGTGATCGCGATGCCTGCCGAACCAGGCGATGTGGCGATCGATATCGGCCTGCTTCTCCGCGGCCGACCATCCCTCCCAGGCCGCGGCGTCGTCGGGATGGACCCAGTTCATGAGCACGTAGCGCATCGGTATGTCTCCGCTGGTCGGCACCCCGTCTGGGGCCGTTCGAAGCCTACGACGAACCGATGCAGGCGTGGCTCGACAATTCCCGATTCATGCGGGCGCCCGTCGTCTGCCCGATAGATCGGGCAGCCGCGCGCAGGAGCCGCCTCCCACGCGCCCCCACACCCGATCTATCGGGCGAACCGACGCAGTAGATGGTGCTCGCGTGCGCGGTTGCCCGATACATCGGCACCGGCATCGGCACCGGCATCGGCAGCGGCAACGGCGCGCAAGGCCATGGACACGACGAAGGCCCCGGCCGAAGCCGGGGCCTTTTCGCCTTGGTGGAGCTGGACTAGAAGTCCATGCCGCCGCCGGGCGGCATCCCCATCGGCTGCTTGTCCTTCTCGGGCAGATCCGTGACGATCGTCTCCGTCGTCAGGAGCAGGCCCGCCACCGACGCGGCGTTCTCGAGCGCCGAGCGGGTGACCTTGGCCGGGTCGATGACGCCACCGGCGAAGAGGTCGCCGTACTCGCCCTTGGCGGCGTCGTAGCCGCTGCCGGCGGGCAGCTTGCGGACCGCCTCGACGACGACCGAGCCCTCCTGGCCGGCGTTGATGGCGATCTGGCGCAGCGGCTCCTCCAGCGCACGTCGCAGGATGTTGACGCCGATCGCCTCGTCGTTGAGGACCTCGAGCTTGTCGAGGGCCGGGAGGGCGTGGATCAGGACCGAGCCGCCACCGGCGACCATGCCTTCCTCGACGCCCGCGCGGGCCGCCGACAGGGCGTCCTCGATACGGTGCTTCTTCTCCTTGAGCTCGACCTCGGTGGCCGCGCCGACCTTCAGGACCGCGACGCCGCCCGAGAGCTTGGCGAGGCGCTCCTGGAGCTTCTCCCGATCGAAGTCACTGGTCGTGTCCTCGACCTGCAGCTTGATCTGGCCGATGCGGGCCTTGATCGCGTCCTCGGACCCCTTGCCCTCGACGATGGTCGTGGCGTCCTTGGTGGCGGTCACGCGGCGCGCCTGGCCGAGATCCTCAAGCTGCACGCTGTCGAGCTTGCGACCGACCTCCTCGCTGATGACGCGGGCGCCGGTCAGCGTGGCGATGTCCTCGAGCATGGCCTTGCGGCGATCGCCGAAGCCGGGGGCCTTGACGGCCAGCACGTTGAGCGTGCCCTTGAGCTTGTTGACGACCAGCGTGGCGAGCGCCTCACCGTCGACGTCCTCGGCGATGATGAGGAGCGGCTTGCCGGTGGAGACGGTCTTCTCCAGCGTCGGCAGGATGTCCGCCACGGCGCTGATCTTCTTGTCGGTGACGAGGATGTAGGGCTGGTCCAGCGTCGCCTCGAGCTTGCCGCCCTCGGTGCTGGTGACCATGTAGGCGGAGACGTAGCCGCGGTCGAGCTGCATGCCCTCCACGTACTCGGTCTCCATCTTCAGGCCCTGGCTCTCCTCGACCGTCACGACACCGTCCTTGCCGACCTTGTCCATGACCTGCGCGATCATGTCGCCGATCTCGGTGTCGCGCGCGCTGATGGCGGCGATGTGGGCGATGTCCTCGGTGGTCTCGACCGGCTTGGAGAGCTTCTTGATCTCCTCCACGATGGCCTCGACGCCCTTGGTGATGCCGCGCTTCAGGCCCATCGGGCTGGCGCCGGCCGTGACGTTCTTGAGGCCCTCGGTGATGATCGCCTGCGCGAGCACGATCGAGGTCGTCGTGCCGTCACCGGCAACATCGTTGGTCTTCGCGGCGACTTCCTCGAGCAGCTGAGCACCCATGTTCTCGTACGGGTCCTCGAGCTCGATGTCGCGGGCAATGGTCACGCCGTCATTGGTGATGGTCGGCGCGCCGAACTTCTTGTCGAGCAGGGCGTAGCGTCCCTTGGGGCCGAGCGTGACCTTGACGGCATCGGCCATCTTGTCAACGCCGCGCTTCAGGGAGCGTCGCGCCTCTTCCTCGAACAGCAGCTGCTTGGCCACGGTTCTGTACGTTCCTCCTCGGGATCGGTTATTCGATGACTGCCAGGATGTCCTTCTGGGACAGGATCAGGAGCTCGTCGTCGTCGAGCTTGAACTCGGTGCCGGCGTACTTCTGGAAGAGGACCTTCTGGCCCTCGCTGACCTCCATCGGCTCGCGCGACCCGTCATCCAGGGTGCGACCGGGGCCGACGGCCAGGATGGTGCCCTCCTGCGGGCGCTCCTTGGCGGTATCCGGCA
>DASVDT010000186.1:0-49906 GCA_036380955.1 Candidatus Limnocylindria bacterium
TGGGCAATGGGCCTCGGCATGCTCGGGTGGATGGTGCTGCTCGTCGTCACCGTCGCGCTCATCGTGTGGCTGGTCAACCGCAATGTCCCGCGTCGCCAGCCGGGCAGCGATTCGGCCGAGGAGGTGCTCAGGCGCCGCTACGCGTCGGGAGAGATCGACGCCGAGGAGTACGGGCGCCGACTGTCGGTGCTGCGACGGTAAGCGCGGCAGTGACCCTCTCCCGCGGAGGGCGCGCCGACGGGTTGTGACCTCTGTCACCCGCCAACGGGCCGGCCGGCACTCATCAGCACGTGCGCATACGTCGATAGTCGGGCCGTGGACGAGATCACCATCCTCCAGGCCGAGACCCTCAAGACGCTCGCCAGCCCGCGACGCCTCGAGATCCTCCATGCACTCGCCGAGGGACCGATCGAGGTCGGGCGGCTGGCCCGTGTCATCGGTGCCAGCCAGCCAAACGTGTCGCAGCATCTCGCGGTGCTCCGTGGGGCCGGCATCGTCGAAGCGGAGCGGGATGGTCGTGAGGTCCGCTACCGGCTGGCAGACCCCGCCGTGATGGTCGCCTGTGGCGTGATGCGGGCTGTCCTCGAGCGCCGCCTCAGGCGACTCGGGGGAGTGGCCGCCAGCGGCACCGCGCCGACCAGGGCTGCAGTTGCGACGACGCCCACCTTGGGCTCGAACCCCTCCTCACCTCCGAGGTGACCTTCTGATGGATGAGCCACTGAACCTGGTCCTCTTCTCCGGGACCGATGACAGGCTGCAGGCGGCAGCCGTGCTGACCGCCGGCGCCGCGGCACTCGGCAAGCCGGTCAACGTCTTTCTCCAGTACTGGGCCCTCGACGCATTCCGGGCCGATCGGATCGAAGGCGAGCATGGCCTCGCTCCCGAGGCTGGCGAGGATGGCCGCCGGGCCGTCGATGCGCTCCGCGCCGCGGGGCAGGCGAGCTGGGCGGAGACCCTACGCCAGGCCAAGGAGCTTGGCGGCGTCGACATCCAGGCCTGCTCGCTGTCCATGGACCTGCTCCACCTCGATCCAACCGACCTCGACCCGCTCGTCGACGGCGTGGAGGGCGTCACAGCCTTCTACCTCAATGCCGGCGATGGCCAGGTCGTCTTCATCTAGCCACGCTTGGAGGCTATCCGATGACCATGCAGATCTCTCAGCAGGTCGACGCTCGCGGCCTGTCGTGCCCGATGCCGATCGTCAAGACGGCCCAGGCAATGAAATCCATCACCTCGGGCAGCCTGATCGAGGTCCTGGCCACCGATCCGGGGTCCGTCAAGGACTTCGCGGCGTGGTCCCGGACGACGGGCAACGAACTGGTCGAGCAATCAGCCGACGAAGGCGTCTACCGCTTCGTCCTGCGCCGAAAGTGAGGCATCAGCAATGACTCTGACCATCGAGCCGCCGGCCGGGAGGGCCCCGGTTCCGCTCCCAGGGGCGGGCATCGCGCCTGAGACCGATGGAGCCGCCAAGACCAAGGAGCTCGTCATCGTCAACTGGTCCGGCGACCTCGACAAGGTCTGGCCGGTCCTCATCCTGTCGTCCACCGCAGCGGCCAGCGGAGTGCGCTGCCGGGTGTTCGTGACCTTCTGGGGCCTGCTGCCGTTCGTCAAGGACCAGAAGCGGATCGTCGGCGAGAACTGGATGCAGAAGATGCTGACCCTGATGCAGCGTCCCGGCATCGACCACCTCAAGCTCAGCAAGATGAACTTCCTGGGAATGGGGCCCTGGATGATGGGTGTCCTCCGCCAGAAGTACAACATCGCTAGCCCGCGCGAGCTGCTCGAGGCCGCCACCGCCATGGGCGTGGAATTCATCCCGTGCCAGATGACGATGGACATGTTCGGCCTGAAGCGCGAGGACCTCATCGACGAGATGGGGGAGCCCGCCGGCGCCGCGACTGCGATCGAGATCATGACCGAGGCTGACGCCTCGCTGTTCATCTAGGAAGGACGTGTCGCCATGACTGCCATGCTCGCCCCAACCGCCACGCGGGTCGTGGACGCCCGGGGCAGCTTCTGCCCAGGACCGTTGATGGAGCTCATCCGCGCAATCCGGGAGAGCGCCCCGGGCCAGGTCATCGCCGTGTATAGCTCCGATTCGGGCAGCCGCACCGACATCCCGAAGTGGGTCGAGAAAGCGAACCATCGGCTCGTCGGCGTCGAGGCTCGCGACGGCTACGACGAAATCATCGTCGAGAAGACCCACTGAGGAGGATGACGATGAACCGCATCCTCATCCTCGGTGGCGGCGTCGGTGGGACGCTGACCGCCAACCTGCTACTCAAGAAGCTGCGGCGCCAGGTCAAGGCCGGCGAGGTGACGATCACGGTCGTCGACCAGACCGGCCAGCACACCTATCAGCCGGGCTTCATGTACATCGCCATGGGCGGTGAGCGCTCCGAGAACCTCCAGCGGCCCGAGCGTGGACTGCTCGACCCGCGCGTCACCCTGGTGGTGGGGGAAGTGAAGAAGGTCGACGAGAAGCGACGCCTCGTCCACCTCGCCGATGGCGAGCGCCTCGCCTACGACCACCTCGTGCTCGCCACCGGCTCGCGCATCGTGCCCGAGGCGATCGAGCACTTCGAGACCGAGGCGGAGCACTTCTACACCGCCGAGGCGGCGCTCAAGCTGCGCCAGTCGCTCGACGCGTTCACCGGCGGCCGGATCGTGATCGGCATCGCGGGCATGCCGTACAAGTGCCCACCGGCCCCGCTGGAGGTCGCGTTTCTGATCGAGGCCGAGCTGCGCCAGCGCGGGCTGCGCGAAGGTTCCGAGCTCCACTTCTGCTCGCCGATCGGGCGCGCGTTCACGATCGAGAGCGTGTCCGACATGGCCACGCCGATTCTGGAGCGCAAGGGCATCGAGCTGCACACGTTCTTCAACGTCGAGGCCATCGATCCCGAGCGCCACGTCGTCCAGGGCCTCGAGGGCGAGGAGCTCCCCTACGACCTGCTCATCCTCGTGCCGCCTCACAAGGGCCAGCAGTTCCTCATCGATGCGGGCCTGGCGCCGGCACCCGGCGGATGGCTGCCGACCGATCGCGCCACCCTGCAGGTCGGCGGGCGGCCGAACGTGTACGCCCTGGGCGACGCGACCGATCTGCCGCTGTCGAAGGCCGGCTCGACCGCTCACTTCGAGGCGCCGGTCGTGGCCGAGCGGATCGTGGCTGCCATCGAGGGCCGGGAAGTGGACCACCAGCGTGGCGACTACCTCGGCAAGGTGATGTGCTTCTTCGAGATCGGCGATGGCAAGGGCACGCTGCTCCAGTTCGACTACGAGCACCCGCCGCGGCCACCCAAGCCGAACCAGCTCTGGCACCTGGGCAAGATCGTGTTCAACAAGACGTACTGGCACACCGTTCCGAAGGGCCGCGTCTGACGGACGGCGATCGACATCATCTCGATACTTCGCAAGAAGCAGCAGTCCTTCCACGGGCGGAAGATCGGCGAGCGGCCAGCCGCGCCTTCGGCCTGGACAGCGCGGACGACGAATGGTCCGCGGCCAGTCCATGGCATGCAGCGGACACTCACCGTGCCGCCGGTGGCCAAGAGCCGAAGGCGTCAAGCGCATACCCTGCGGGACGGCCCCTCAGAGTGTGACCTACGACCCTGTTCAGGGTGACCACCGCCGCGATCATGGAGGCACGAGCTGCGGCCGGGCGCCGATCGCGACCACCTGAGTCGGCGCGCCGACGTCGCGGCGAAAGGAGGCCGGTGATGACGCGAGTCCTGCTCGTATACCACGACGTGAACGTCGCCGATGTCGAGGCAGACGAACTCCGCCGGGCTGGCTACGAGGTCGACCGATGCGCCGGACCGCGTGATCGCCACACATGTCCGGTCCTCGACGGGCGCCCGTGCTGGCAGGTGGAGAAGGCCGATGTCCTCGTGTACGACACGTGGGACGCCGACTTTACCCATGCCGAGCTGATCGAGGATTTGCTCGACCGGCACCCAGACAAGCCCCTGGTGCTCACCTCGCCGGTCTCGCCAGACGAGTTCCCCGTCGATCGACGAGGCGAGGTGGCGGGTATCGAGGTCGCGCCGAGCAGGGCCGCTCTGCGGGGCGCGATCGAGCGCGCGCTCCGAGCCCCGAGGCCGCCACGTTCGGCGGCTGGTCCACCTCGGCGGCAGCGCATCGCGTACCCGGGTCCGCGCTGGTAGCTGAGCCGCGGTTCAGCGTCTGGGTTCGCCGATGCTTACCTCGTGCCCAGCGCCGAGCGCAGCGGGATCGGCGTGAGCGCGTCGTTCGACCGCTCGATCGACCGGGATCACGACGGTTCGTCGCGAGGAGCCTGCAAGAACGAACGGAGGGCGCGGATCCGCTTCACGCCGGCATTCGCGGATCGTGCGGCGAGCCCGGCCGAGGCGTTTGCTTCGGGCCGGGCTCGCGCCGGTTCGTTAGCGGGAATCAGCGTCCGTCACTGTCCCGGCAGATACCACCCCGATCCGGTGCCAGTCGCGTAGCCGTCCGCCGCGACCGACACGGTGGCGGTGTGCGGGCGGCCGAAGTCGTAGACAGCGTCGATGGTGCTGTTGTTCCCGACGTCGAACGAGATGACGATCGGATCGTAGGCCGCACCGCGGATCAGGGGTGCGGTCGAGCGGAACGTCCAGGTGGTCACCATGGATGGGTCGGAAACGGTGGGATCTCCAACGAGCTCCCACGCGCTGTTCCCGAGAGAACCGTACTGTCCAACCGGGATCCATGAGAAGAATCGGTCCTGCGGCGTCATCGTCACGGTGACGGTGGCAACCGCGGCGTTGCCAGCACCCGCACCGGACAGGGACACCGGCACCGTGACGGTCAACACTTCATTGCCGGCCGCCTGGGTGATCGGCACGGTCATCCGCGCTTCGTAGGTCGTTGCATGGGCGAAGGGACCCACCCACTTGTGCCAGTCCGGGTCGGGAGGCGTCAGGCCACGAGCAACCGTCCCGAACGGTGACGCCTCGAACGTGACCGTCCCGACGTTGGCAGCGGTCAGCTGCTGGAGCGCATTGGCGAGAGAGACGCACTGTCCCTGGTTGTCGAACAGCGTGCCGAAATTCGCCCAGCCGTTGGCCATGCAATCCGCCTTGGTCAGCGAGACGGTCTCCAGCCGAAAGAAGGCATCCGAGCCACTGTCAGTGCCATTCCAGATCGCCTTGTTCACGAACTCCAGCGAGTGCGATCCGGGACCGACGTAGAAGGCGCCCTGGCTGAACGTCGGGTCGGTCATCGAGACGTCGGCACGGGCGATGGCCGACAGGTAGAAGCGGGTCGGGCACGTGCGGAGCTCTGCAGGGATCTCGGAGGTGCTACCGATGAGCACGTCGTTGTCGAAGACGGAGAACTCATCGCCGTGGCAGAACGAATCGGTGACCGTCAGCTTCGTCAGCTTGGTGCTCTCGAAGGTGTAGGGTCCGTCGACCGAGCCGCCACCCACGCCGCCTTCGGTCGTGAACTGCTGCCATCCCGCGTCGACGATCGTGCTGGTCGTCGCACGTGCCGTCGTTGCCGAGGCAACCACCAGCAGGGCGAGAGAGGCGAGCAGTGCCAGTAGTCGCGTCAGCACGGCAGGCGTTGGCTTCTCCCATTGGAGAGCGGCGGCTCGCATCTCGCGTTGTCGGTTCTTGCCCGTCGGGTTGTCCGATCGGGCGGGGGGTAACGTGAACATCGGTGCCTCTTGTATCGGTCGGCTGGCAGCGAACCCGGCCAGACCTGGCCAAGTTGCTGAATGAAGCGAAGTTGGGTTTGGAATCCCGACCTCGAGCCAGCCTCCGAGAGGGACGGGTACGTTTGCCCGAAGCCACATGAATGGCCCGTGAATGGTCCGAAATCTCGGCGGGATAGGCGCTACGGTGCCCCCTGCCTGATGGTGGTGAAGATGCAGCTCCAGCGCTTATCTGGAGTGATCGTCCGGCGTGCCGAGCTCATGGCCTCGGGCGACCGGGAGCTCCCATCCACGCCGTAGCGCCATGAGGCGCAGGCCGAAGCAGAGGGCCGCGCCGATGATGGCGACCGGAACCACCCGAATCTCGAGCACCTGCCCGACGACGACGACGCTGGCGCCGGCGAGAGCGGCCACGGCGTAGAGCTCCGCGCGCAGCACCGTCGGGATCTGCCCGACCAGGACGTCGCGCAGCATTCCGCCGCCGATCCCGGTCACCATGCCGAGCAGGACGGCCGCGATCGGGTGAGCGCCGAAGGCGAGCGCCTTGAGCGTGCCCGACACGGCGAAGACGGCGAGCCCGAGAGCGTCGAAGACGAGCAGCGCGTCGCGGACCCGGTGGATCGTTCGGTACCCCCAGAACGTGACCAACCCGGCCACGACGGACGCGACGACGTAGCGCCAATCACCGATCGCCGCCGGCGGCACGGCGCCGATGAGCAGGTCGCGGGTGATGCCACCGGCGCTGCCGGCGGTGAATGCCAGGACCAATACGCCGAAGATGTCGAGCCGATGCCGGACGGCGGCCATGGCGCCGGAGAGCGCAAAGACGAAGGTCCCGATCAGGTCGAGCGCGAGGACGAGCGTTTCCATGCGCCTCCCGCGCTATCGGACGCGGGCAGGAATGCCACAGCCCGGCAAGCAGGCGGCATGCCGCCAGCCGGTCACCGTCACGCGACGACGCCGCGGGCGGCCCAGGCGCGGGCGGTGATCACGAAGGGCGCCGGACCGAGGATCGCGCGGCATCGGTCGCGGAGCGCGTTGCGCCGCGGATCATCCAGGGCCGCGACGTACGCTCCGGCCGGCCCAACCCCGCCGGTGAATGGCTCCCACCAGTCCTCGAAGGTCGGATGCTCGACTCGGGAATCGAGGCTCGTCTCGCCGACGTCGTGGAGGCCAGCCGCCTCGAACAGCTGCTGCAGGTGACCTCGGCGGGCGCCGGGGAGCTCGGACTCGTCGGGGGCCGACGGATCGAGCTCGCGGACGGCGTTCCAGAACGCCCCGAGGGGACCTTCGCCACCGGCGTGGTCCCAGACACAGGCAACGACCACGCCGCCCTGGCGGGTGACCCGTGCCATCTCGCGCAGGCCGGCGACCGGATCGGGCATGAAGTGCACCACCAGCTGAGCCAGCGCCGCGTCGAAGGCGCCGTCGTCGAACGGAAGGGCATCGGCCGATGCCTGGCGGACGTCGACGCCAGGGTGCCGCTCGCGCGCCGCCTCGACGAATGGCGGGGACGGATCGACGGCGGCGACGGACGCCGCGCCGACGCGTGCCACGAGCTCGGAGGTGAGCGCACCGGGCCCGCATCCGACGTCCAACACTCGCTGGCCTGCCTCGGCATCGCCCAGGTCGGCCATCTGCGGCGCGAGGTGGCGCGAGTATCGGCCCATGAATCGGTCGTACGCGTCCGCGGCGACGTTGAAGCTCACCGGCGCACTCTACGCCCGTAGACTCGGCGCATGGAACGCTATGACGCCATCGTCATCGGCCTCGGCGGCATGGGGTCCGCATCGGCCTTCCATCTGGCGCGTCGTGGCAAGCGCGTGCTCGGCCTGGAGCAGTTCGACCTGCTGCACGAGCTCGGGTCGTCGCATGGCCTGACGCGCATCATCCGCCTCGCCTACCACGAGCATCCGTCGTACGTGCCGCTGCTGCGGAGGGCGTACGGGCTGTGGCACGAGCTGGAGGCGGTGGCTGCGGAGCCGCTGCTCATCACGACCGGCAGCCTCGAGGGTGGCCCGGAGGACGGGCCGACGTTTCGAGGGGCCCTCGAGGCGGCGCGGCTGCACGACATTCCGCACGAGGTCCTCGATGCGGGCGAGATGCGCCGGCGCTATCCGGCCTATGCCGGCTTCGACGCTTCGACGCACGCCGTCTTCCAGGCCGATGGCGGGTTCCTGCTCGCCGAGAGGACGATCCTGGCCCACGTCAACGGTGCGCTCGCTGCTGGGGCCGACCTCCGGTTCCGCGAGGGCGTGCGCTCGTGGGAGGCGGTGGACGATGGGGGCGTCCGGGTCACGACGGCGCGCGCGACGTACGAGGCCGATCGATTGGTCATCTGCGCCGGCCCGTGGGCGCGTCGGCTCCTGCCGTCGCTCGTCGGGCTGGCGGTGCCTGAACGCCAGGTGCTGGCGTGGCTGCAGCCGAGGCGTCCCGAGCTGTTCGAGCCCGAGCGCTTCCCGGTCTTCCTGGTCGACGTCGAGGAGGGCAGCTACTACGGTTTCCCCGTGCACGACGTGCCTGGCTTCAAGTTCGGCTGGTACCACCACTTCCGCGAGCCGATCGACCCCGATGACCCTGACCGCTCGGCCCGGCCCGACGACGAGGCCGCGCTCCGTGCCTTCGCCGAGCGGTACTTCCCCGACGGCGCCGGTCCGACGCTCATGCTCAAGGCGTGCATCTTCACGAACTCGCCGGACGAGCACTTCATCGTCGATACGCTCGCCGATGCGCCGCAGGTCAGCGTCGCGGCCGGCTTCTCCGGCCACGGCTACAAGTTCTGCAGCGTGATCGGCGAGATCATGGCCGACCTGGCCCTTGATGGCAGCACGCGGCACGACATCTCGTTGTTCTCGCTGGGCCGCTTCCGGGGTGGTGTGGATGGGCCGCAGCGTCCCGCCGCCCGACCATAGCGTTCGCCGGTCGCGGATCCGGTTCGCCGGTCGCCACTTCGGACCTTGGGCCCATCAAGAGGCCATCGACTCGCGGCGGCGAGCGTGCGCCTGCGTCGGATCCCTCGCCTGACGCCCTGAGGTCGCCGATGGCGACATGTGGCGCTCCGCCGCGGTCGACGCGCTGGTACCGATGGATGGGAGATTCGGCGTTCCGAGCACGGCGTTGCACAAGATGTGGACAACTTGGTGGACAGACCCCTTCCGGAGCGCGGGAAGCGGGGCCTACGATCCGACGCGGTCCTGCATCCTGCCCATCGAGGTGCAGAGACCTCGGGAATCATCCAACTCCATCCCACTCGCTGAACGGAGGGTGCCATCGAATGACCCAGCGGCCGTTGGTGTCCGACCCCGCCCCGCGGCACGGACCGCCCGGGGACCTACCCGCCCCGGAGGTCGTCGCGTTCATCCGCTACTGCCACCAGCAACGCGGCGCGACCTGGCCCGAGCTCTACGACGAGATGTGCGGTGTTGCCGCCCGTCGTGAGTTCAACGGCTGGAGCCACGCCGACCTTGCGGCACGCGGACTGACGTTCTCCCTGCTCGAGATGCCTCGCCTGGCGAACTGGACGCGCGCCGTCCTGGCCGGCATGGCCGAGCAGCGCGAGACCGACGCCCATCGGGGAGCCGCGACGCCACGCCTTGCAGCGCAGGCGGTCGCCTGACCCGTCTGCATCCAGGTCACTTCATCGCCCCGCTCGGGTGCTCCGGCCGAGCGGGGCGGTCGCGTTCCTTGCGGCTCGCACGACAGCCCTCACCGATGAATCGGAGAGATCGAGCCTGGGCGCGCCAGTCAGGCGCGCTTGGGCCGATTCATCAATCCGCCGTTCGGCGCAGTGCGTTGGATGCGGTCAGTAGGTGTGGCGGCGGGCCATCTCGCGCTCGATCATGCGCTCCATGACCATGTACTTGGTGATGCGCCGGCGCAGCTCGTTGGCCTCGGGGGTGTAGAGATGGACGAACTGCTGGAGCTCGAGGCTCAGCTTCCGGCTCGTCATGCGCGCGTGGTCGAGGTTGCGCCGCAGCAGCACCTGGTCCATGCGGCGCAGGTGCTCTTCGTTGAGCAGGTCCTCGTCGCGCAGAAGCTCGCGATCGACGTCCATCTGCGTCCGCTGCAGCTGCACCGGAGTGATGATCGGTTCATCGGCCATGTGTCCGCAGTCTAGCCCGATGCGGGCGCCTGCCGCTCGAGGAGGCGCTCGACCAGCTCGTTGAGCTCCTCGATGCCGAACGGCTTCGGCAGCACATGGATGTTGCCGATGCGCTCGAAGTCATCGGCGCGGTCGCGCAGGGCGGCGACATCGGCGGAGCAGATGATGATCGGGACCGATGACAGCCGCTCGTCCGCGCGCGACAGCGCGACGATCTCCCAGCCGGATGCCCCACCAAGCAGCAGATCGACGATGACCAGGGATGGCTTCGACGCGGCCAGCTCGTCCACGGTCGTGGTGACGTCCTCGAAGGTCGTGACGTCGTACCCGCCGTCCCCGTCGAGGATGTCGGTCATCAGCTCCAGGAACTCGGGATTGTCGTTGAGGACGCTGATGCGATGGCGATGGGCGGCCATGTGATGCTCAGGCTGACTGGATCGGCCGCGAGTATAGCCACTGGAGGCGATCCGGACGGATCGGTATCCTTGCCGCCGGTCCCCGTAGCTCAGTGGACCAGAGCAGCCGCCTTCTAAGCGGCCGGTCGCAGGTTCGAATCCTGCCGGGGACGCCAGTCTCAGTGCATGACCGACTCGATGGCCGCGACCGCCGTGGCCACGCCATTCTCCGCGGCGATCGACGCGGCCAGGCGTTCGGCGGCCGCCCGCATCGCGCGATCGGCGGCGGCGGCCAGAGCCGCATCGGCCAGCGTGGCGGCGTCGAGCGAGCGCGCCTGGAGCGCTGCGGGCGCGACGCCGAGACGGTGGAGGCGATCGGCCCAGTAGCGCTGGTCGCCGACATGCGGCACAACCACCGACGCAACGCCGGCGGCGCAGGCGGCGTGGGTCGTGCCCGCGCCACCGTGATGGATCACGACCGCGGCACGCGGCAACAGCGCGCGGTGGTCGACGGCGCCGATACGGACCAGGTTCGGCGAGCTCAACGTGCCGGCAGCCGAGCCCTGGACGACGACCCGCCTGCCGGCATCCAGCATGGCGGCGACCGCAGGAGCGACGACGTCATCGGCCGCGCCGGACATCGATCCGAAGGCGACGACGATGGGCGGCGCGCCGTCGTCCAGGAACGTCTCGAGCGCCGCGGGCAACGTGGCGGGCGGCGTCCGGTCCAGCCAGGCTCCGGTGACCCTGGTCGTGGGCGGCAGGTCGCCGGGGACGCGGATGATCGATGGCGAGCAGGCGACCACGTGGAGCAGCGGGGAGCGCGACCGGAAGAGCGGCACGCCGCGCTGCTGGCTTCCTGCGCGGGCGAGCAGCTCGTCGAGCGGCTTTCCCGTACGAGCCAGCATGCGATCGAGCATCGACCACGCCACGCGGTTGAACGGCCCGAGGTTCGGCATCCCGGGCGGTGGCGCCGTGGCGGTCGGCAGCAGGACGGGGTCGAAGACGGCCGTCGCCCAGCGGACCCCGAGATCCAGCACCGCCGCGTGCGCCAGGGCATGGATCGCGTGCAGCACGACGATGTCGTGGCCGGCCAGCAGCTCGAGCAGCCGGCGATAGTGCGCCTCGCCATCGGCGAGGTGGAAGTCGCGCAGCACGGCGACCTGGTCCATCGGTCCGCGAGCGGCCGCATCCGCAGCGACGCTGGCGATGCGTGCCGCGTCGGCGTGCGAGCCGGCGACCTCGACCCGCACGCCCGCCTGGCTGAGCACGGACCGATGGACCGGCCAGGTCACCGCGGTCACGTCGTGGCCGCGGCGCGCGAGCTCACGCGCGAGGATGGCGAACGGCGCCACGTCGCCGGTCGTGCCGACGGTAGCCAGGGCGATGCGCGTCATATGGTGGTGATGCTCCGTGGAGCGAATCGCGGCCCCCGCCGGGGCGCGAAGATACCGCCTGCCTCGAGGAGGCGTTGGACTCGACCGCGCTGGCCGTCGTACGGCTCGAGCAGCTCGAGCATGCGGCTGTCGTCGGCGCGCGGCTCACCGGCAAGCGCCCAGGCGATCGTGTTCGGAACGTGGAAGTCGCCGACGCTGACCGCGTCGGGATCGCCGAACGCGATGCGCCGCACCTCGGCGACGGTCCACGGCCCGATACCGGGCAGCGACGCCAGGCGCCGCCCGGCTTCGCCCGCCGAGGGCGCCGACTCGAGGGCGTCCGCACGCGACGCGGCGTGGCGGATGACATCGGCGCGGCGCCGCTCGACGCCGAGCGGATGGAGGCTGTGATACGGCAGCCCGGCCAGCGTGGGCGGTGCCGGTGGCAGGCGCAGGTCGATCGGGCCTGGCGCGCGCTCCCCATATCGGCGCAGCAGCGCCGCGTACGACCGGAACGCCTCCGTCCCCGTCACCTTCTGCTCCAGGATCGCCGGCACCAGGGTGTGGAGCACGCGGCGCGTCCGCGGCAGCCGCAGGCCGGGATAGCGCCGAACGAGCTCGGCGAGCACCTCATGCTTGGGTTCGAAGAGCTCGGGACGGTCGTCCTCGCCGACCAGCTCGGAGGCCGATGCGACCGCATGCTGCGCCCCCTCGCCCCAGGCGTGCGCCGTCAGGACCGTTGGCGACTCGAGGCGAAGCAGCAGCGTCGCCGGTCCGTCGGGCGTGCGGAATGCGAGCGCGGCCTCCGCGCGGCCGAGGCGGATGCTGCGGTCGCCGCGGCCGTGGACCAGGGGGCGGAGCGTCGTTCCGAGGTCGAGCGGCCCGCGCAGCTCGACCCGGGCGCGGATCACCGGCGCATCGACAGCAGGATCGGCGCGGCGCCGGACTGGGCCTCCTCGAACTCCGTCCGGCTGCGCAGCCCGCGGTAGCCCTCCGCGACGATCACCTGGGCGCAGGCTGCGCCAAGCGACGCGCCGGGACCCGGCAGCAGGACCACGTCCGGCGCGTACTCGCGGAGCGCGACGCGCAGGCCGGCAGCAAAGTCGTACGTGGAGCCGGCCTGACCTCGCAGCGACTGGGCCGCAAGGTCCGCGGGGTCGGTGGACCACGGCGTGAAGCGGGCGCCACGATCATCGACGAGCGTCACGTTCGGCCGGTCCCAGGTCAGGTCGCCGATGGAGTCCGCCGCGCGATCGGCGGCCTCGCGACGCAGCGGGGTATGCCAGCCGTCCCCACCGGCCAGACGGAGCGGATACGTTCGCTCGGACACCGCCACCGGCGGCAACGTCGAGCCGATGCGGTCCAGCGCCTCGATCGTGCCGCCAATGACGGCGAAGGCGCCGAGATCGACCGCCAGGCCGGCACTGCCGTCGGCCTGTGACAGCGCGGCGCGAACCCCGGCGCGGCGGTCGTCGTCAGGCTGCCAGGCCTCATCGGTGAGCGGATAGATCAGCTCGCCGGCGGCGGCGCCGGCGGCGAGAGGCGCTTCGGCGGCTCGGGCCATCTCCTGCACGAGGCGGAAGGCATCGTCGAACCCGAGCGCGCCCGAGGCTACCAGCGCGGTGTACCACCCGGTCGAGCTGGCGATGACCACGACGACCTCGTGGTCGTCGGCGATGCGCTCGGCGTCGAGCAGGCTGGTCAGGAAGATCAGCGGCCAGGCGTTCGACGGGCGCAGGTGAACTCGCGGGTCGAACCCACCGGCGCCATCCAGCGTCGTGAGCGGCGGGAGCTGTGCCGCGGCGCGCAGCTCGTCGGCGCGTCGAACCCACGGGTGGCTCGGTGGCAGCGAGCCGAGCGAGCGCGGCCCATACGAGCCGCGTCCGGGAAATGCGACGGCCGCGCGGCTCATGATCGCGCTGCGGCGTGCCGGCTGCGACCGGCGGCCGCCACGCCGGCGGCGACGATCTGATCGACGCCGACCAGCACCGCGGAGGTCGCCGGACCGAGGGGGACGAACGAGTCGACCGCCCGGACGCTCGACAAGCCGCTCGCGACGGCGTGCTCGGCGAGGTCGGCGACGATCGCATCGGCGACGCCACCGCCGGTCGCCCGGCACTCGTCGACGACGACGACCGCCCCGACGTCGGCGGCCTGCGCCCGGACGGCCTCGAACGGCAGCGGATTGAGCCAGCGCAGGTCGAGCACGCGCGCGGCGAGGCCGTGATCCTCGCTCAGCCGCTTGGCGGCCTGGAGGCTGAGGCGCAGGCCGTTGGCGTAGCTGACCAGCAGGAGATCGGCGCCGCCCTCGGCCTCGCCATGCATGCCGACCTCGCCAGGCAGCAGCACGTCCGGCGGCGGGGGATAGCCGGTGAGCCAACCGCCGTCGCCATCGGTGTGCAGGTCTCGCTCGTGGTAGAGGGCGATCGGCTCGAGGAAGACGACGACCCGCCCATCCTCGGCCGCCATGGCGATCGCGCCGCGCAGCATGCGGGCCGCATCATCGCCGCGTGACGGGACAGCGAGCGCAAGGCCGGGGATGTCGCGCAGGGCACCGACGCTGTTGTCGTTGTGGAAGTGGCCGCCGAATCCCTTCTGGTACGCCAGGCCGGCCACGCGCACGACCATCGGGTTGCGGAACTGGCCGGAGCTGAAGAACTGGAGCGAGGCAGCCTCGCCGCGCAGCTGGTCGAGCGCGTTGTGGATGTAGGCCAGGTACTGGATCTCCGGGATTGGCAGCAGCCCGATGTGGGCAGCGCCCTGGGCGATGCCGAGGATGCTCGTCTCGTCGAGCAGGGTGTCGAACACGCGCGCGGCGCCGAACCGCTTCTGCAGGCCGACGCTCACGCCATACACGCCGCCCTTGCGGCCGACGTCCTCGCCAAAGACGAGCAGCTCCGGCCGGCGCAGGAGCTCGTCGGTGAGGGCCGCGTTGATCGCGCCGGCCAGGGTCCGAGCCATCGGCGCGGTGGCATCCTCGGGCAACGTGTCGCCGAACGTGTCGCGACGCTCCTTCTCCGATACGAGCGGCGCGCGGGCTCGGACGGCGACTCGGTCGGGATGGGAGGGCGCAAGTGGCGCGGTGACCTCCTCGGTGGTCTGGAGCCGCGGCCGGCGGGCCGCCTCCTCCGCCACGGCCATCACGCGAGCCCGCGCCTCGCGCACGAGGTCGCGCAGCTCGTCCGGCGTCGACGCCCCGGTCGTGATCAGGCGGCGCGCGTTTCGCAGCAGCGGGTCGCGCGCCTCGATGGCCTCGATCTCCTGCAGGGATCGGTAGCTCTGCTCGGCGTCGCTGCCCGCATGGCCCCACAGGCGAACCGTGCGCAGGTGCAGGAATGCGGGCTGGCGCGCCGAGCGCACGTGGTCGATCGCCGTTCCGACGGCGTCCCACACCTCGTCGATCTCGCCGTCGGCGCGCACGTAGCGCAGGTGTGGCAGGTTGCCGAAGGTCGCCTCGATCCAGCCGTCCGGCGTCGGGACGCTGATGCCCGTGTCGTTGTCCTCGCACACCAGCAGGAGCGGCATCGGGAGACCCATGCGCACGGCATACCGAGCGGTGTTGATGGCCGACAGCGCCGTGGCGTGGTTCGCGCTGGCGTCCCCAAACGAGCACACCACCACCGCGTCGTCACTGAGCCCGCTCGTGACACCCACACGACGCGCTCGCGCGAGGCTGAAGGCCAAACCCATCGCCTTCGGCAGGTGGCTGGCGATCGTGCTCGTCTGTGGTGGTATCCACAACGCCCGGCTGCCCCACACCTTGTGCCTGCCCTGTGCGATCGGGTCATCGCTGGATGCCACGACGCCGAGCAGGGTGTCGAGAGTCGGCGTCGAGCCCGGCAGTTGGCGAGCGCGGGCCATGACGAAACCGCCGGACCGATAGTGGAGGAAGGCCGGGTCGTCCACGCGCAGTCGCGCGCCGACGACGGCGTTGTTCTCATGGCCGGCCGAGCCGATGGTGTAGAAGCTGCGATTCGTCTTCTTCAGCTCGCGCGACGCCACGTCGACCTGGCGGGATGCCAGCTGGTCCTCGAAGAGCGCCATGGCCGAGGCCGCGGTGAGGGTGGACCCCGCACTGACCGGCACATCGGCGTCGAGCCGGCGCTCGGCCGGCGTGGCGTGAGCGAGATAGTCATCGAGCTGTCGCTCGACGACGGCGACGCGATCCCAGGTCATGCGGCAGGCTGGCTCGGTGAATTCGGGGGGCGGGCCAGCCCATGATAGCGCCGCCGCGCATGGCTATCGCCAGAAGGGGAAGTCGCCTCCTCCTGTCGATGCCGCGACGACGCCTGCCAGCGCGAGCTGCAGCAGCAGGGCCACGAGCGGCGACCAGACCAACGGAGTGCGAAGCCAGCGAGGAGACATGTTCGGGAGCCCTCGTTCGGCGCTCGACGGGTCGTCAGCTGCCCGTTCCGAAGCGCGGCCCTATGGGACTCCACGACCGCTTACCGGCCGCTTACCAGCCGCTTACTGACGCGGGCCGAACGCTCAGCCGCCGGCCGAGATGAGGACGATGCCCAGCACGGCCAGCGCCACGCCGAGCTGCCCGAGCCGTGGGAGGTGCTCTCCAAGCCGATAGCGCGCGAGGAGCAGCGTCACGATCGGATACAGGCCGACGAGCGCTGCGGCGAGGCCGAGTGCCATCTGCTCGCGCGCGACGACGTACAGGGCGTTGCCGCCGACGTCGAAGATCCCGGCGGCGACGACCACGCGCCAGGGCACCGCTCGGCGGTCGAAGCCCCGCAGCGCAACGACCAGCGCTGCGACCCCGGCCGAGGCCGCGCGACTGAACACCAGCGCCCAGAGCGGATCCCCACCGCGGGCCGCGAGGTCGAGCAGGACATACCAGGCACCGAAGCTGAGCGCCGCCAGACCGGCGAGGGCGAGCGATCGGCGCCCGATCTCGTCGCGTGACGCCCCGCCCGCCGCCGCTGCAGCAGCGGCGGCACTCGCCACGCCCACCAGCTGAAGGGGCGCGACGGTCGCGCCCAGCGCCACGCCGGCCAGCAGCGGCAGCGTCAGTGAGCCCGCGCCGCTGATCGAGGTCACCAGTCCCATGCTGCCGAGCGACATGCCACGGTACAGCGCCGCCAGGCCGGCGACTCCGGCGAGACCGGCCACCAGCCCGATCCCGATGGCCCCGATATCCGGCACGGGCGGTCGCACGACGAGAACCCCGACCACGAGCGCGAGGAGCCCCACGAGATGGGCGCCCGCCACCGCGACGAGCGCGCCGGCGCGTCGCGAAGCGATGGCGCCGGCGAAGTCGCCGGCGCCGAAGGAGAGCGCGCCGAGCAGCCCGGCGCCGATGCCGATGGTTGGCAAGCGATCCTCGGTGAGCGGGCGGGGGGAACAGGCCGACTGTACCTGATGGCGACCACCGGCCAGACGACCGAATCCGGATCCCTGGAGCGCCCAGCCTACGGATCCAGTCACCGCCAGCCTCGCTGCCGGAGGAATGCGCGTCATCGGGTCTTGACACTCGCCGGTGGCGGATCGGATAGTGCGCCAATCCCGAGCCGACCATCCCATGGTGCCGGAACGACCCGGCCCGGTGGCGGCCAACGGCGCGAGGTGTTCGTGGCGGTCGACGCAGCCCGGTACGAGAGCGCGGACTCAAGCATCGGCTCCGCCGTCCCGGCAGTCCGGCTCGAGGGGGTCGTCAAGCGCTTCGGGGACGTCACGGCGGTCGATGGCATCGACCTCGAGATCGCGGACGGCGAGTTCTTCAGCATGCTCGGTCCATCGGGCTCCGGAAAGACGTCGACGCTGCGCATGATCGCGGGCTTCGAGGAGCCGACCGAGGGCCGGATCTGGCTGAGTGGTCGCGACATGGCCGGCGTCCCGCCCTTCGACCGCGACGTGAACACGGTCTTCCAGGACTACGCCCTCTTCCCCCACATGACCGTCGGCGACAACGTTGGCTACGGGCTCGTCGTCCGGGGTGTGCCGCGCCCCGAGCGACGCGCGCGCGTGACCGACGCCCTTCGCATGGTTCGCCTCGACGGCTACGAGGCGCGCCGGCCGTCGCAGCTGTCCGGCGGACAGCGCCAGCGCGTCGCGCTGGCTCGGGCGCTCGTGAATCGCCCACGGCTGCTGCTCCTCGACGAGCCGCTCGGCGCACTCGACCTCAAGCTGCGCGAGGAGATGCAGATCGAGCTCAAGGCGATCCAGGCCGAGGTTGGCATCACCTTCGTGTACGTCACCCACGACCAGGAAGAGGCGCTGACGATGAGCAACCGGCTCGCCGTCTTCCATGACGGTCGCATCGAGCAGGTCGGGACGCCGGCGGACGTGTACGAGCATCCGGCGACGACCTTCGTGGCCGGCTTCGTGGGGACCTCGAACCTGCTCATCGGCGACGCGGCGCGGGCCGTCATCGGTAGCGACGGTGTCTACACCGTGCGCCCCGAGAAGATCCGCCTGGCCGACCCGGCCGCGGAGCCGGCCGGCGACGAGGGATCGGCTGTCGGCCGCATCGGCGAGGTCGTCTACATCGGCCCGGAGACGCGATACATCGTCGAGCTCGAGATCGGGGGGCAGCTCGTGGTCACACAGCAGAACCTCGAGACCTCCTCGATGGAGGCGCTCGAGACCCAGGGCAGGCCGGTGCGCCTCATCTGGAAGCGCCGGCACGTGTTGAGCCTCGCCAAGAGCGAGGGAGTCGAGGGGGAAACGGAGGAAGAAACAAGCCGATGAGGCACCTGCGCACACCCGTGCTGTTCAGCGCCGTGGCGCTGCTGCTCGCCGCCTGTGGTGGCCAGGGCAGTGGCTCGACGGGCCCGACCCCGATCGCCGAGATCGGGGATGGCGAGGGCGAGCTGAACCTGATCATCTGGGCCGGCTACGCCGAGAGCGGCGAGACCGACGCCGCCTATGACTGGGTCACTCCGTTCGAGGATGAGACCGGCTGCCAGGTCAACACCACGAACATGACCGACTCGAACAACGGCGTCTCGCTCATGCAGTCCGGCGAGTACGACGGGATCAGCGCGTCGGGCGACGCGACGACGCGGCTCATCGCCAGCGGCCTGGCGGCGCCCGTCAATACCGACGTCTTCGAGAACTACGACGCGGTCTTCGACGACCTCAAGGACCTGCCGCACAACACGGTCGACGGCGTCAACTACGGCGTCCCGCACGGCCGCGGCCCGAACCTGCTGGCCTGGAACACCGATGAGGTCACCAGCGCGCCCAGCAGCTGGGAGCCGATCTGGGAGGGTGGCGCTGACTACGCCGGCCGGATCAGCATCTACGACTCGTCGATCTTCATCGCCGATGCCGCATTGCACCTGATGGCCACGCAGCCGGACCTCGGCATCACCGACCCGTACCAGCTCAACCAGGAGCAGTTCGACGCGTCGGTCGCGCTGCTCGAGGAGCTCGACGCGAACGACCCGCTCTACTGGAGCGACTTCAACGACCAGATCAGCTCGTACGCGAGCGGCGACGTCGTCATCGGCACGACGTGGCCATACCAGGTGAACCTGCTCCAGGCCGAGTCGGCCCCGATCGAGGCGACGCTCCCGGAGGAGGGAACGACCGGCTGGTCGGACACCTGGATGATGTACTCGGAGGCCGAGCACCCGAACTGCATGCTCATGTGGATGGACCACATGATGTCGCCGGAGGCGAACGCCCAGGCCACGGTCTGGTTCGGCGAGGCGGCGACGAGCGAGCCAGCCTGCGAGGCGGCCGAGGCGCTGTCTCCCGGCCACTGCGCGTCGCAGCATGCGGACGACCCCGGTTACTGGGAGAACGTGTGGTACTGGAGCACGCCGCAGGAGGATTGCGCCGACGACGACCCGGACACGACCTGTGTGACGCAGGAGGACTGGGTCGACGCGTGGACTTCCCTTCGCGGCGCGTGATCCGTCCGCGTTGAGCGAACCGATGCTCCCCGGAGCCCGCTCCGGGGAGCATCATTCTGCCGCGACGAATACTCCGAGCAGCGAATGACGACCGCCGGCTCCGTCTCCGCCCCGGAGACAGCGACCCCGCAGCCCGGACGCCTCCGGCGATTCGCGGCGTGGCTCCACCTGCACAAGCGCGTCCAGCGCAACCTGCTCCTCGGTGGCCCGCTGACGTGGATGGTCGTCGCCTACTTCGGCTCGCTCTTCATCCTCCTGCTCGGCGCCTTCTGGGACCGCGATCCGTTCACCGGGCAGGTCCAGCCGTTCGCCTGGAGCCTCGACGCGTTCGAGTCGCTCATCACGAATCCGGTCTACGTGACCATCGCGGTGCGCACCATCACGATCGCCGCGGCCGTGACGCTGACCGACGCGATCCTGGCCGTGCCGATCGCGTACTACATGGCGCGCATTGCCACGCCACGCGTGCGACAGCTGATGGTGGTCGCGGTGCTCATGCCGCTGTGGGCCGCGTACCTCGTCAAGGTCTACGCGTGGCGCACGATCCTGCAGGGCAACGGCTTCCTGGAGTGGGCCCTCGGCCCGTTCGGCGTGGACGCGCCGGGTCTCGGCCAGATCCTGAACGCCTGGGTCGTCCTGAGCTACCTGTGGCTGCCGTACATGATCCTGCCGATCTTCGCGGGGCTCGAGCGCATCCCGAACTCACTCCACGAGGCGTCGGCGGACCTGGGCGCACGGGCGGGCATCACGTTCCGGCGCGTGACCCTGCCGCTCGTCTTTCCGGCCCTCGTGGCCGGCTCGATCTTCACCTTCTCGCTGACGCTCGGCGACTACATCACCCCGGATCTCGTCGCCGACGCGAAGTTCGTCGGCAACGTCATCTACGACAACTCGAGCCTCGGCAACCTGCCACTGGCGGCGGCGTACTCGCTGCTTCCGATCGTGGTGATGATCGGCTACCTCCTGGTGGCGCGGCGTCTCGGCGCCTTCGACTCGCTGTGAGCGCCCCGTCATGACCGAGCCGCGCTGGGTCCGCATCGGTCTTGCGCTGGCGAGCGGCGGGGTCCTCGTCTTCCTCTACCTGCCGCTGGTGATCCTGGCGATCTACGCCTTCAACCCGTCGCGCCTCCAGGCGTGGCCGCCCACCGGGCTGACGCTGCACTGGTTCGCGGAGGCGGCGGCCAACCCCGGGCTGCGCGCGGCCGTCGTGAACTCGCTCATCGCCGGGGCGGGGGCGACCGGTGTTGCGCTCGTCCTCGGCACCGCGGCCGCGCTGGCCGTGCAGCGCTTCAGGTTCTTCGGCCGCGAGACGATCTCGTTCCTCTTCGTCCTGCCGATCGCGCTGCCCGGCGTGGTCACCGGCATCGCGCTGCGAACCACGTTCCAGACCCTCGACGTCGACTTCGGCCTGGCCACGATCATCGTGGGCCACGCCACCTTCTGCATCGTCATCGCCTACAACAACGTGATCGCCCGCCTGCGGCGTCTGCCGCGGACCCCCGAGGAGGCATCTGCCGACCTGGGCGCGGACACCTGGACGACGTTCCGGCGCATCACCCTGCCGGCCATGGGCACCGCGCTCCTGTCCGGAGGCCTGCTGGCCTTCGCGCTCTCCTTCGACGAGATCATCGTCACCAACTTCACTGCCGGCCCGGGAACGCAGACGATCCCGATGTGGATCCTGGCGGCCATCCAGCGTCCTGCCGAGGTGCCGGTGGTGAACGTCGTGGCCTTCGTGCTGATCCTGCTGTCGGCCATCCCGGTCTACCTGGCGCAGCGCATCGCGGGCGGCGCGACCGGCGGCGGGAGGTACTGAACCGATGGTCGTGTGCCGCATTTGGTGGCGCGCGGTAGCCTAGGCGCGCGTCCGGCCACCGAGCCGCCGGGCAAATCGGAGGGAGCTCGCTCGTGTCCATCTCGATCGCATCAGCCACCGGCGCCACCGCCTGGGGCAAGGCCGTCATCGGCATCGTCGCCGTCCTGGCGGTCGGCATGGGTGCCACCGCCGGCAGCTTCCTCATCGCCGGCCGAGCCGATGCGGTCGGCGGAGGTGCCTCGTACGTCCCCGCCTCGGCCCCGTTCTACGTCGAGCTGCGACTGGATGCGTCCGACGAGCAGGATGCGGCCCTGCGCGAGGTGCTCGGGCGCTTCCCGGCCATCGACGGCCTGGACCTCGACGCACCGCTCTACGGCCAGCTCGGCGATCACATCGACGGGATGCTGGCCGACGAAGACGCCGATGTCAGTTGGGCCGCCGATGTCGCCCCCTGGTTCGACGGTCGGATTGCCTTCGCCGTCCTCGACATCCCGGTCGAGTCCATGTCGGCCGACATGCCGTCCGCCGACGGGGCACCGCCCATGGTGGCGCTGCTCGGCGTGACCGATCGCGCCGCTGCCGAAGCCTCGATCGACCGCGTGCTGGCCGAGGCCGAAGTGCCGCTGACCTTCACCGAGCAGAGCCATGCCGGTGTGACGATCCACTCGTCGAGCGACGACGGCGCCTATGCGCTGGCGGACGACCAGCTGCTGCTCGCGCCGCGCGCCGAGGACATCGTCACCGCGCTCGACGCCCACGCCGATGCGGCGACGACGGTTGCCGAGCTGGACGAGATCACGGCGTTGACCGATGGCCTGCCTGACGACTGGCTGGCCTTCGGGCTCTACGACCTGCGTGACGTCATGGCTGCCGCGCTCGAGGCGGCCGCGGCCGAGGAGCCGGAGATGGCGGAAACGTTCGGCACGCTCATCGACAGCCAGCCGCTGCGCGGTGCCTTCGCGTTGAGCGCGGCGGGGGACCGCCTGGCGCTCGACACGGCGACCGACCCGCCCAGCGGCGAGCTGGCGGTCGAGAACGTCGACCGCGGCCTCGCCGACGAGGTGCCGTCCGACGTCATCTACTACAGCGAGGCCGGCAACCTTGGCGCGTCGTTCACCGCGCTCATCGAGCCGATGAAGGAGGCGATGGCCGCCACGCCCGAGGCCCAGGAGCAGATCGCGACCATGGAGGCCGCGCTCGGCGCAGATCTCGAGGACCTGGTGAGCTGGATCGACGATGGCGCAGTTGCGATCGGGGTCGAGGACGGTGAGCCGTACGGCGGCCTGCTCCTCGTGCCCAACGACGTCGACGCCGCCGAGCGCCGCCTGTCGCAGCTCGCGTCGTTCGCAACCCTGGCCGGGCTCGACCCGGAGAGTGGTGTGACGGTCGAGGAATCGGAGGTCGGGTCGCAGACCGTGACGACGATCCGCTGGCAGGGCGGCAGCGCCACGCCGGACCCGATGATGCCGGTGCCGGGCGCAATCTCGATCCAGTACACCGTCACCGACGACCGCGCGATCATCGGCTTCGGCGAGTCGTTCGTCGGGCGCGTGCTGGACCTGGATGCCGACCGGTCGCTCGACGCCGCGGCTCGCTTCACCGAGGCGATCGCTGATCTCGGCGGCCCGTCGTCGACGGCGCTCACCTGGGTGGACGTCACCGCCGCACGCCAGGCCATCGAGGCTGCCATGGGCCCGGCCATCGCCATGTTCGATCCGACCGGCGAGTACCAGGCCGAGATCCTGCCGTGGCTCGAGCCACTCGACCGGGTCGTGTCGGTGACGCGCCTGGAGGGCGACGTCCTGCTCCAGCGCGGCGCGCTGCTCGTCGATTGACCTCGGCGGACCTACCCGCCCCGCTCCGCCCGCTTGCGGATGCGGGCCAGACGGCCACCGGCCCCGCCGGCGCGGTCGCGCGCCTGCGTGCCCTGGGCACCGAGCCGAGCACGTGGAGCAATGCGCCCGGCGACCGATACGCGCCGCACGAGCACGACTACACCAAGCTGCTGATCTGCGCCGAGGGATCGATCACCTTCCTCGTCGGCCCGGACGAGGTGCCGGTGGAGCTTCGCCCGGGTGACGGCTTCGAGCTGCCGCCGGGCACGCGGCACGGCGCCGTGGTCGGCGCGGCCGGCTGCACCTGCGTCGAGGGCCATCGGCGCTAGCGCCTCGTGATGCTCGACGCGGCCTTGCGCGCGTCCTCCTCGAAGCGGTTGTCGCGATACCAGCTCTTGCCCGCCCGACGCGCTCGCAATCCCGCGGCGACGTAGACGACCGGGAACGCAACGCCGTATCGCCGCCACTGACGGACGTGCTCGAGCTCGTGCTCGAGCTCGACATCGTTCAACGCGCGCCAGGCGAAGATGGTGCGGCCGATGGTGATGGCCAGCCAGTTGTCGATCAGGAACGGCCCGAGCAGCCGCAGCCAGGGCAGCACGACGACGCGGTGCGCGGTCATCGTTCGTTCGGATGGAGCAGCAGGTCGGGCCGGTCGCGCCAGCGCTCGAGAAAGCGGTAGAAGTTGCGCTTGCTGAGGCGCTCGCGCTCCTCGTCGGGCAGCGACTCCCAGCCGCGATGCTCGTGGCGCACGAGCGGCAGGGGCTCGGTCCGCACGGCGCGCCAGCCGGCGTCGCGGACGGCGAAGCTGAAGTCCAGATCGGCGTTGCGGTAGTAGCGGAAGCGCCGGTCGAATCCGCCGACCGCGCGGAGCGCCTCCCGGCGGACGGCGAGGCAGTACGCCTCGATCGCATCCACGTCGCCCGGCGGCGCGTCGTCGAACTGGCGCGCATCGGCGCTGGTGACGCCCCAGCCGCCGGCGATGCCGACGTCCGGATCGTCGAAGGCGCGCAGCAACGGCGTCACGAAGTCGCCCACCGGCTCGAGTGACGTGTCGAGCAGGACCGTGATCTGGCCGCGCGAATGCTGCATGCCGAGGGTGCGTGCGTCCGCCCAGCCGAGGCGCGCCGGCGCCGCGACGATCACCGGATCGACGGTCAGCGCTTGCGCGCCCAGCGCGCCCGCCGCGTCGAAGGTCGCGGCGTTGTCGACGACCACGAGCCCCCACGTCGACGCGGGCGGATGCGCGGCGAGGCCACGAGCGGCGCGCACGAAGTCATCGACGTGGTCCTCCGCCGCGATCTGAACCGACGCCTCCAGCGTGGCTGGTTGGTCGAGCAGTGACCCGCCGTCGGTTGCTGGTGCACCGGCCAGCATCGGCCTGGCGCTCGACCCCGCGCCGGAGTCCTGGACCTCCCATCCGAGACCCGCGATCTGGTCGCGCAGCGCATCGGCGCGGTCGAAGTCGCGCGCCTCACGAGCGGCTGCGCGCTCGTCGAGCAGGCGTCGAACGTCGGACGGGACCGAATCAGGGGACATGAACCGAAGTACTCCTGGACCTGCACCGAAGGTACCGGGCGGGCGGAGGGCACCGCAACCTTACTATCCGACCACGAGCCGCACCCACCGCACTGCCCGTGCGGACGGCACGTGCCATGTGCCCGAACACGAGGACCGAGAACACACCGATGATGACGAACGAGGTCGGAAAGCTGCTCACGGCGGCCGAGGTCGCCGAGATGCTGCACCTGCACGTGAACACCGTCAAGCGCCTGGGTGACCGGGGTGAGCTGCCGTTCTTCCGCGTCTGCAAGCGCGGGGATCGCCGCTTCCGCTACGACGACGTTCTCGACTTCCTGCGCCGCAGCAAGTAGCTCGACCGACATTTCACGCTCCCGGCCGAGTCCGGGTGCGCCCCTGCCAGGGGGCAGACGCAACGACCGCCGAGGTGCCAATTTCTCGGCGGTCGTTCGCATCTATCGCATAATCGGTCGCCATGGCTGACGAACCCACGCTGCGCCTCGAGGAGGGGCGGCGACTCCTCGACGACGGCGACTTCGACGGCGCCGTCCGCGTTCTCGCGCAGCTGACCGGCCACCCCGATCCAGAGCTCTCGGGCGAGGCGTGGCAGCTGATCGGGACGGCGCGTTACCGTGCCGACGACGAGGAGGGTGCGCTGGCCGCCTGGCTGTCGGCGGCTCGAGTCGGGGGTCGGAACGCCTGGCTCGGCTGGCGCAGCGCCGCCGAGCAGCACGTTCGCGATGGCGACCTGGACGCGGCCATCGCGTCCTACCGCGAGGCCGACCGTCGCGCGCCGCCGGCCGAGCGCGGCGCGATCGCCAACCGCATCGCGTGGCTGCTCAAGGAGACGGGGCACGACTTCGCCGCACGGCGGCAGTTCAACCGCGCGCGTGGCGCGTACGCGAGTCACACGGCCTACGTCACCTACCTGATCATCGCCATCTGCGCCGCGCTCTTCCTGATCGACGGGGCGCTCAGCGGCGGTTCGACGCTCGGTGGCGGCCTCTTCGGGGGCCTCGGCCCGCTGGGCCAGGCCAACGCCATCAACGGCGTGATGGTCGCGCAGGGCGAGTGGTGGCGCATCTTCACCAGCGCCTTCTTCCACCTCGGCCTCATCCACATCGGCTTCAACATGTACGTCCTGTACCTGTACGGCTCGATCGTCGAGCACATGTACGGGCCGCTCGAGTACGCCGCCATCTACCTGCTGTGCGCCGCCGGCGGCAGCGTGCTGACGATGCTCGTCGATCCTGTCCAGTTCGCCGCTGGCGCGTCCGGGGCGATCTTCGGCCTGATCGGCCTGCTGTTCGTCGTGTCGCGCCGGCATCACGCCGTGCTCGGCCGCGAGGCGCGCTCGCTCATCGGCGGCATCGGGTCGTATCTCGTCTTCCTGCTCATCTTCACGTTCGTCGTGCCGGGCATCAGCTGGACCGGGCATCTCGGCGGGCTTGCCGTGGGTGCCATCCTCGGCTTCCTGCTGCCGCCCACCGGCGTGGCCACGATGGCCGGCATGTGGCGGACGCCGACCGGGGAGAGGCTGACCGGAGCCATGCCCGTCGCCGTGCGCGCCGCCATCTACGCCGGCGTCGCGGTCCTGCTGGTCATCGGCTCCTGGGTGGCGGTCGAGCGACTGGTCGGCTAGGTCGCGCCGGCGCACGGTCCGTGCGATCCTCTCCGGCATGTGCTTCGACACCGACTCACGACCTCCGCTGCCGCCGATCCGCGGCGGCGCCATCGACGCGCGATCGCTCACGCTCACCAGCCGCGACGGCACGACATTCGCGGCGTATGCGGCACGTGCCGGGCAGCCGTCCGGCGCCGGGATCGTCGTCATTCCCGACGTGCGCGGCCTGCATCCGTACTACGAGGAGCTTGCCCTGCGCTTCGCAGAGGCGGGCGTGCACGCCGTGGCGATCGACCTGTACGGCCGCACCGCCGCCGACCAGCCCCGTGGTGAGGGCTTCACGCATGAGCCCCACGTCGGCCAGCTGCGCCCGGACGCGGTCAACGAGGACGTGGCCGCGGCGACGGCATTCCTGCGGTCCAGCGACGGGGGAGCGGCCGAGCGGCTCTACACCATCGGCTTCTGCCTGGGCGGACGGATCAGCCTGCTCCAGGCGGCGGCCGGGCTGGAGCTCGCCGGCGTCATCGGCCTGTATCCATGGCCCACCGGTCAGCACCGCAGCGGCATGGCGGCTCCGGCAGCCGAGGCGCCGCGATTCGCGTGCCCGGTGCTCGCCATCTACGGCGGCGCCGATGCCGGCATCCCGGCCGAGGCCCGCAAGGAGTTCGATCGCGCGCTCGACGCCGCCGGCGTGGAGCACCGCAGCGTCACCTACGACGGGGCGCCGCACTCCTTCTTCGACCGCAAGGCGGCTGACTTCGCCGATGCCAGCGACGCTGCCTGGGACGAGATCCTGGCGTTCATGCGCATTCGCTGACGCAATCGGAAACCGAAACGCCCGCCGGGCCAGTGCCGCGGCGGGCGCATCGGTCGAGAGACGCCTCAGGCGGTGGGAGCCGGCTGCTCCGTCCGCAGCGAGCGCGACTCGGAGGGCCGAATCGGCCGCGTGTAGAGGTACAGCACCACGACCACGTAGGCCAGCCAGGCGATGAACGTGATCCATTCGGGCGTGCTGGTGTAGCCGACCAGCGCGCGCAGGATGGAGCCGATGACGCCCAGCGCACCAGCCTCCGGGTCGTGCGGCAGCACCGCGCTGATGTCGAAGGCGGTGGCGGTGCCGAAGCTGATCCAGCCGGCCTCGATGAATTCGTGGATGCCGTGGCTCAGGAGGCCGGCCGCAATGAAGATCAACGCGATGCCGGTCCAGCTGAAGAAGCTGCGCAGGTTGATGACGCGCGCGCCCTTGTACAGCGCATAGCCGATGGCGACCGCGATGATGAGGCCGATGATGGCGCCGACCAGGGTGCTGCTCGCCTCCGTGCCGGCAGCCGTCGCCTGGCCCATCAGGAACAGCGCGGTCTCGATGCCCTCGCGAATGACCGCGGTGAAGGCGAGGATGCCGAGGCCGAAGATGCCGCCCTCGAGCAGCGCGCGGTCGACGCCGGCGTGGAGCTCACCCCTGATGTTCGCCGAGGTGCGGCGCATCCAGAACAGCATCCACGTCACGACCCCAGCGGCGATGAACATCGCGAAGCCCTCGAAGATCTGCTCCGCCGGCTCCTCGAACCCGCCGATCGTATTGAACAGCACGAGGCCGATGACCACGCTGAGCGCGACGGCCGCGCCGGCGCCGAGCCAGATCCTGCCGAAGTGGCGTTGGTTCCCGGTCCTGGCGAGGTACGCAAGGATGATGCTGACGATGAGCGCCGCCTCGACGCCCTCGCGCAGGCCGGTGAGCAGGCCGGTGGTCAGAAAGCCGAAGTCCAATGTCCTCTCCCGTGGATCTGGCGCGCATCGTTTGAGCGTCCGGCCAGCGGAAAGTAAGGCTAGCCTTACCGATTTCCTTCGTCAAACCGAATTACCGATGGATCGGTCGGATATAGCGCCGAGCCCTGTCCGCGCCTCCGGGCTAGAATCAGAAGCCCGCCCCTGCACCGTCCAACGCCGTTCCACGGAGACGTGACTTGATCGACTTTTCGCTGACCGATGCCCAGCGGGAGGTGCAGCGCACCGCGCGCGCCTTCGCCGAGCGCGAGATCCTGCCGCGCATCCAGCAGATGGACGCGGACGCCGAGTACGACCGCGGCCTGTACGAGAAGATGGGCGCAGAAGGGCTGCTTGGACTGCCCATCCCGGAGCAGTACGGCGGCGCGGGGATGGACTACATCGCCTTCGCGCTGCTGTGCGAGGAGATGGAGCGGGCCGACACCGCCTTCCGCGTCATCCTTTCGGTCCACACCGGGCTCAACTCGCTCACGCTGCTGCAGTGGGGAAGCGAGGAGCAGAAGCAGAAGTACCTCGTCCCGCAGGCCCGCGGCGAGAAGATCGCCACCTTCGGCCTCACGGAGCCGGGCGTTGGCTCGGATGCCGGCAACCTCGCCACGACCGCGCGCCGCGACGGCGACCGCTACATCCTCAACGGGTCGAAGATCTGGATCTCGTTGGCGGACACCGCGGACCACTTCCTGGTCTTCGCCAACGTCGACCGCTCGAAGGGCCACAAGGGCATCACCGCCTTCATCGTCGAGCGCTCGTTCCCCGGCTTCAGCTCCGACTCGCTGCACGGCAAGCTCGGCGTCCGGGCCGGCAACACCGGCATCCTGACCTTCGACGACTGCGAGGTCCCGGCGGCCAACCGCGTCGGCGAGGAGGGGGAGGGATTCACCATCGCCATGAGCGCCATCGACCAGGGCCGCTACACGGTGGCCGCCGGGTCGGTCGGCCTGGCCCAGGCGTGCCTCGACGCATCGGTCAAGTACGCGCACGAGCGCAAGGCGTTCGGCTCCGAGATCGGGCAGCACCAGCTCGTCAAGCAGATGCTGGCGAAGATGGAGCAGGGCATCCAGGCGGGGCGCCTGCTGGTCTGGAAGGCCGGCTGGAAGAAGAACCGAGGCGAGCGCAACACGCGCGAGACCAGCATGGCCAAGTGGTTCTGCACCGACCACGCCGTCGCGTCTGCGCTCGATGCAATCCAGATCCACGGCGCCTACGGCTATTCGAACGAGTATCCGGTCGAGCGCTACCTGCGCAACTCGAAGGGCTCGGTCATCTACGAGGGCACGTCGCAGATCCACACGCTCATGCAGGCCGACTACCTGCTCGGCTACCGGCGCGACAAGGAGCTGCGCATGCCGCAGCCCGCGTACGAAGGGGAGATGTAGCCCGACGCGTGGCCGCGCGATGGCTTGTGAGCCCGTCGGCCGTGGCTCGGCCGCGCGCCAGGGGCTGCTGAGCGTGTCCGCAGTGGTTAGATCGGCCGAATCCCGCCGCAAGGGCGGTTCGCGCGTCGTATGGGCGGTCTAACGGTCTGCCACGCGCAGGAAGCGCCCGCAGATTCGCAGTTCACGTGTCCAGCCGACCGTCAGAGTGGCCATTCGACACCCGGGAACGGCTTCTGGTGAAAGGCGGTCGTTAGATCGCCCGCCGCCAGCGGGACCGACGCCTGCGACGACTCACGTCGGTCCGCCGCCCCCTAGCGATCGGCTGAGCGCTCATCGCGAGCGTCGTGCACGGCACGGAGCCGGACGCGACGATCGGGTCGCATGGGCACGAGCGCCAGCGCGGTAACGGCGAGGGCGGGGAGGATCAGCGCGACCGCCGCGGCCTGCGGCAGCGAGTAGGCGAGCGTCACCGGGTCCGGCCCGGTGAACCGCGGAAAGGGCACCGTGCCCAGCCCGGTCAGCCACCAGGCAAGAGGGGGAATGAGGACGGGAACGAGGAGCAGCCGGCGCATCCAATCGCCGAGCACGAGGACGATCGCTGCACCGGCCAGCTGCGTCGCGACGCTGCCGGCCAGGACGAGCACCACCCCTGCCGGCGTCCACGGCACGCGACCGATCCAGTAGCCATCGATCAGGCTGATGCCGGGATTGTTGATGTACTCGACCCAGGCGTAGGCGATCAACACCGCGAGCCCGAGCCCGATGCCCGCCATCCCGGCCCAGCGGATGAAGTCGGCGCGCCGCAGGAAGGTCGCCATGCGCGTCCGAGAGCCCTGCGCCGATGCCGGCTCCGCGCTCACGCCTCGGGCCTCAGAACGAGGCGATCGACCGTCGAAGCGCGGACAGCGTCGGCCGACCAGGCGATCGGCACGCCCTGGCCGCGCCGCCACAGGGCGAAGAGGTCGCGATAGTGGGGTGACACCGGGTTGCCGGACTGGCCGCCCGCGACGACATATCGGCTGCGCTCGACGTCGGCGAGGTCGATCACGGTCCGATGATTGGCGATGGCGGCGGGGTTGGCCAGTGGCTCGAGTGGCCGCACGCCGGCCTGCGCGACCGTGTTCGCATCGCCGCCGATCGGCACCGGTCCAAGGTTGAGGAGCCGATCCAGTGGGGCGCGCACCCCGAGCGGGTGCAGCAGGCGCAGCGGCCGCACCGATCCCCAGGCCCAGGCCGCCGGATCCGGGCCGAAGCGATGGCGCAGCGTTGCGACGGCCACGGCGAGCGCGGCGGCGACGTCGTTCGCGTGATCGCTCGCGCGAACGGCCGCCACCAGTTGGCTGACGACACGTGCTCCGAACGATGTGCGCAGGAAGGCCTCGCCGAATCCGGCGCCGATGGCCCACTGCCAGGATTGCGGCGCCACGGCGCGTGCCAGCCGTGACGCCAGCTCGGCGACGAACAGCTCGTAGACCGATGCCGGCGTCGAATCGGCCGAAGCCACGCCATCCCAGTCACTGAGCAGGCCAAGCCCGGCGCGAGCCGGTTCCGCGTCCGGCTCGAGGCCGAGCACGAGCTCACGCAGCTCTCGCCACGGAACCGCGGTGGCGTCGACCTGGAGCGCGGCGGTCGCTGAGACGTCCCAATCGCTGCGTTCGCCGATCGCCTCGACGAGGCGCGCGGCGCGGTAGCCGTCGAGCCAGTCGACGCCGAGGAACGGGCCGTCCGGAACGTCAGCCCGTGGTGCGTTGTTGGCGGAGGCGACGAAGCCCGCCTCCGGGTCGAGGCAGGTCGGCAGGTCGTCGAGCGTGAGGTGCTCGGCTTCCCAGCCGCCGGCCCAGGCGGGAGCCGGAAGCGTCCCGTTGCCGGCGGTTCGGCGCGGCAGCGTGCCGACAAGCTGCCAGCCGATGTGGCCGCCGGCATCGGCGTAGACGACGTTGAGGGCAGGTCCGGGCCATGCTCGAAACGCGTCGCGGAAGGTGCCGAAGTCGCGGGCGCGATGGACGTCGAGGAAGCCGCGGACCGGCACCGCCTCGAGCCACGTGGCCCGCAACGAGAGGGCAACGTCAGTGCCGTCGAGCAGCGGCGTGACGAGTGGGCCGCGCGCGGTGACGAAGACGTCCTCCACGAACGGTGCGCCGCCGCGCACGGCGATCTCCTCGCGGCGACGCTCGATCGGCTCGGGTCCGTTGGGCCCTCGCGCCGTCAGCGTGGCCGTATCGATCTCCTCCCAGAAGAGGTCGGCTGAGTCGCTGCATCCGGCCGTGATGCCCCACGCCGCGTGGCCGTTGTGGCCGGTCGGGAAGGCCGGACTGCCGACGAAGGATGCGCCGGCCACGGCCCACTCCGGCGTGCGGACGTGGGCGAGGTACCAGGGAGCCGGGATCGAAGGGGCAAGATGCGGGTCGTTGGCCAGGATCGGCCTGCCGCTCGCGGTTCGAGCGCCGGCGATCGCCCAGGCGTTCGATGCGCCCGATCCGCCGACCACGTCACGCAGGAGCGCGAGGTCGGCGCCCAGGCGGTCGAGCGCCGGCCCGACGGAGGAGCCGACCGGCGCCGTCGCCGGCAGCCAGTCTCCGTAGGTCGGTTCAACAGCGCGCAGCGCGTCGGCACCGTCGGTCAGGAGGATCTGGAGGCGAGCGAGCTCGCTGTCCCAGTTGCCCGCCAGTGCCAGCGACTGGAGACCCAGAAAGGCCAGCACGTCGGTGGCTGCCCACGCCGTCCGTGGGCCTCGGAGCAGGACGAGCTCATGCGGACGCGGAGATGCCGTCGCCGCGGCGTTGACGCCGGCCACGTAGGCGTCGATCCCGGCTCGCACGTCGGGGTCCAGCATGGGGAGCTGGGCGTCGGCGAGGCGGCGGAAGCCGAGCGTCCGTGACAGGCGGTCGATCGGGAGGGCGGCCGTGCCCAGCAGCTCGGCCAGCGTTCCCCGTCCGGCGCGCGCCAGGAGCTCGAGCTGGAAGCCGCGATCCTGGCCGTGACAGAAGCCGAGCCCGAACCAGGCATCGGCGTCACTCGCAGCCTCGACGTCCGGGATGCCCCACCGATCGCGGCCGATCGCGACGACCTCGTCGATGCCGCTGACGCGGAGCTCGCCGCGCGTCCGGGGCAGGCGTCGCCCGAGAACTCGCAGCAGCGAACGGAGGCCGGGCCGGGCGGGCATCGGCGGCATGATGCCACCGTATACTCGGCGCCGTGAGTCGCACGATCGAGCTCGTCGCCGGCGTCCTCCTCCTCATCGTCGGCCTCGTGGTGCTCGCCAGCGAGCCGCTCGTGGCGTTCGTGCGCGACCTCGGGCTGAGTGACGACGTCCTCCGCTGGTGGCCGCTGCTGATCGTGGCGTTGTCGCTCTTCTTCCTCGTCCCGGCGCTGCTTCCCGGGCGCAACCGCAGGCTGCGGGCGGGCATGGTGATCCCGGGCGCTTTCCTGGCCGGTATCGGCGCGGCGCTGCTCTACACCAGCCTCAGCGACCGTTGGGGAGCGTGGGCCTACCTGTGGAGCGTCGTTCCCTTCAGCTTCGGCCTTGGCATGTACGCGGCCGGTTGGATCGCCGATGCACCGGCGTTCAAGTGGATCGGCTCGGGCATCGCTGCCGGGGGAGTGGTTGCCTACCTCGTGTTCGCGACCGCCTTCGGCGGCGAGGCGTTCAGGGTGGTGGCCGCCATCGGCATCCTGGCGCTGGGGCTGGCGCTGACGATCGGCGGGCTGGCGGACCGGCTCAGCCGGAAATCGCCGATCACGTGAGACGCTAGCGCACGTATCTGTCGAACCAGGCCAGGATCCGCTCGAGGCGATCGATGCGCCGGTCGGGCCGGCCGTACGACTTCATCTCGTGGTGCTCCTCGGGATAGAGGACGTACTCCACCTCGCGGCCGAGGACCTTGAGCGCAGTGAAGAGCTGCTCGTTGTCCGCCGGCGGACAGATGCGATCCTCCTCGGCCTGGAGCATGAGCAGCGGTGTGGTGATGTTCGCCGCATTCCGCAGCGGCGACGATCGCCACAGGCGGAGCATGCCGTCCTCCGAGAGGGGATCACCCAGCAACGCGCGGCGGTTGTAGTGCACGCCGAAGAACGAGTTCGCCCAGGTCGATACCTGGTTCGCGACGCCGTTCTCGCTGCAGGCGGCCGCGAAGCGGCCGCTGACACCGATGAGCCACTGGGTCAGGAACCCGCCATATGACAGGCCCATCACGGCGGTCCGGCGTGGGTCAGCAAGGCCACGGTCGACCAGGCCGTCGAGGGCGGCGAGCGCGTCCTCCGCGTCGACGCGGCCCCAGCTGCCCGCCAGGGGCTTGATCCAGTCCGCGCCGAAGGTCGTCGACCCGCGGATGTTCGGCATGAGCACCCGGTAGCCGGCCGCACACAGTGCCATCGCGTCGAGCGTGCCTCCGGATCCCCACGAGCCCGTCGGGCCGCCGTGGATGTGAATCACCGTCGGCAGGCGACGACGGCCGGCGTTCCCGGGCGACGCCAGCCAGGCCTGGATCGGGCCGGCAGGACCCGCGAGGGTCAGCTCGCTGAGCTCGACCGCCGGGAAGCGTCGCTGCCACGCCGAACCCTCCCGCGTGATCGGTCGCAGCCGCCCGCTCTCGATCGCGAGAACCTCGCCGGAGCCCCCCGACATGCCCGCGCTGACGGCCACCCGGCCGGATGCGGCAGCAAGTCCGGCCGCCGCCAGCTGCGCGGCCGGATCGACCATCGGCTCCGCGCGACCGTCGAGGCTCACGTGGTACGGGATGCCGCGTCCCTCGCGGCCGACGATGACGCCCAGCGTGGTGTCGTCCAGCCAGACCGGGCCGGAGGCGTCCTCGGCCATGACCAGGTCGCACCACGCCCAGTCGCCGACGGGTCGATCGAGATCGGCGGTCAGGTTGCGCGGTTGGCCGGACGGGAGCTCCATCACCCACAGCGAGGGATCGACATGGTCCGGCGGATCGGCGACGTCGGTGCCGACGAACGCGAGCCGCCGTCCGTCCGGCGAGAAGGCCGGGCGATCGGCATCGCCACGCAGGCTCACCAGCTCACGGACGCGCGGGGAACGGGCATCCATCGCGACCGACCACAGCTGAAGGCGGGGATCGATGTTCGCATCCGGCCCGCGGTCGGCGGCGAACGCGATGCGGCGGCCGTCGGGCGACCATGCCGGATGCAGCACGTCGAAGTCGCCGCTGGTCAGCTGACGCGGCCGCGCCCCCTCGCGTGCATCGACGACCCACAGGTGGGCGCGACGGCCGACGTGGCCGCTCTCATCGTCACGAAAGTCGAGGCGCGTGAGCCGGCGCGCGGTCGGTGGGCGGTCCTTCCGCTCCTCCCCGACGATGAACCGCTGCGAACCACCCGGTGCCACGAGCGCCAGGCGTCGACCATCTGGGCTCCAGAGTGCGCTCGAGGCACCGTGCGGGAGCGAGGTGAGCCGCCAGGGCTCGCCACCGTCGAGCGGCAGGATCCAGGCCTGCCCGTGCCCATCGGCGTCGCCGACGGGCGTCCGGACGAACGTCAGCAGGCGGCCATCGGGCGAGACTTCGGGCGACCCGTCGCGCACGCGTCCGCGGGTCAGCTGTCGCGGCCGCCCACCCCGGTACGGTCGAATCCAGAGGTGCGACTCGTACTCGCCGCGACGCACGCGTCGCAGTGCGTAGACCACATTTCTGCCGTCGGGAGTGAGCCGGAACGACTCCAGCGCCACCTGGGCGCGGACGAGGGATCGAGGGCTGGCGTCGGTCATGGTCGCGGAGTATGCACCGAATCCGCAGCATCGCGGGAAAAGGTCGACCGAAACCGCAGAAATCTGCCATCCTCCGCGCATCGATGCGGCCGTCCCCGCCCCGGGCATCGCCGCGGCGCAGTCTTGGTTGGAGGATTTGCCGACGTGCGACGCCATCGCTTGTTTTCGCTTCTCGTGACACTCGGGCTGCTGCTTGCCGCCTGTGGGACCACCCAGGGAACACCCGCCGGCAGTGGTGGAGACGGTGAGCCGTCTGCATCGAGCGGCGGCGGTGGGACCGCCACCGGTGGCACCGTCCGCATCGGCGTGGGCGGCTATCCGGACAGCCTCAACCCCGGCAACGGCGTGCTCGCCGAGTCCTACAACATGTACGAGCTGGTCTACGACACGCCGATCTCCGTCACCTCGGCCGGCGAGTTCGTGCCGGAGCTGGCGACCGACTGGTCGGTGTCGGATGACGGCCTGACCTGGACCGTGACGATCGTCGACGGCGCGACCTTCCACGACGGCGAGCCGCTCACCGCCGAGGACGTCGCCTTCAGCATCGAGCTCTACCGCGACACCGAGGACTTCCCGTTCCTTCCGTCGTATGCCGCTCCGTTCGAGACGGTGGAGGCGCCTGACGCCACGACGGTGGTGCTGACCACGGCCGAGCCGCTCGTGACCTTCGAGGCCTACATGGCCTTCATCTACGTCCTGCCGAAGCACATCTGGGAGGGCGTCGACGACCCGGTCGCCTTCGAGAACGAGGAGATGGTCGGCTCAGGGCCCTTCCGGCTGGCCGAGGCGTCGCAGGGCGAGTTCGTGCAGCTCGAGGCCAACACCGACTACTGGGGCACGCCGCCGAACGTCGATGGCGTGATCTTCCAGACCATCGACAACGCCGATGCGCGAGTGACCGCGCTCACCACCGGTGACGTCGATGCCATCACCGAGTTCCCGGCGACCGCCGTCAGCACCCTCCAGAACACGGAGGGCATCACGGTCCACATCGCCGATATCGCCGCCGGCGGCAGCCTGCGCGACATCATGTTCAACGTCACGGCCGACGAGGACTGCCCGGCCGACGTCGGCGTCTGCTCCGGCCATCCGGCGCTCAAGGACCTGGCGGTGCGCCAGGCCATGGCCATGGCGACGGACAAGCAGCAGATCATCGACGTCGCCACGCTCGGCACCGGCTCGCCCGGCCTGTCGATGGTCCCGCCCGGCCTCGGCGACTACTACGCCTCCGACGTCGAGGACTACGCCTTCGACATCGACGCGGCCAACGCCATGCTCGATGACGCCGGCTACGAGGATTCCGATGGCGACGGCGTGCGCGAATGCCTGCCGGACCAGGACTGCGAGAACCTGACCTTCCGCTTCAACTACGCCGATGACATCGACACGGCGCCGCGCGAGGCCGAGCTGCTCCAGGGCATGTGGGAGCAGATCGGGATCGCGGTCGAGATCCAGGGCCTCGACCCGGACACGCTGACGAGCGTGTGCTGCCCGACCTTCGACTACGACATCATCCTGTGGGGCTGGGGCTCCGATCCGGATCCCGCCTTCCTGCTCGGTGTCGCGTTGTGCACCGAGATCGACACCGGCTTCAGCGAGACCGGGTACTGCAACCCCGAGTTCGACGAGCTGTACGACGCGCAGGCCGTCGAGCAGGACCACGCTGCACGGGTCGACATCATCCACCAGATGCAGCAGATCCTGGTCGACGACCTGCCGTACATCATTCCGTACTACCAGCAGTCGATTGAGGCCTGGCGGACGGACAAGTTCATCGGCTGGCCGGAGGACGACCCGACGCTCGGATTCGAAGATCCGTCCGGGCTCCTGGCCCTCCGACCGGCGGAATAGACCGATGCGGCCGGGGCGTCGGCAGACGCCTCGGCCGGTTCCTGCGCCTCATGCTGACCCCAGCGCCAACCGATAGGTCGGCCATATGAGCGGTCGCGGTGGTTACCTGCTGCGCAAGATTGGCTGGGCGGTGCTCACCGTCTTCGTGGTCATCACCTTCAACTTCGTCCTCTTCCGCGTGCTGCCCGGGGATCCGGCCAAGTCCGGCCTCCGGGATCCGCGGCTCAATCCGGCGGCGGTCGAGGCGCTCCGCGAGCGCTTTGGAACGGACAAGCCCGTCTTCGTCGATCTCGAGGCGGACAACCCGCTCGATTCGCAGTTCACGGCCTACCTTGGCGCCCTCTCGCGCGCCGACCTCGGGACCAGCTACGCATTCCGCGACCAGCCGGTCAGCGACCTCATCGGCCAGGCGCTGGTCAACACGCTGTGGCTCGTGCTGCCGTCGCAGGTGCTGGCGATCATCCTCGGATCGGTGCTCGGCCTCTTCGCCGCCTGGCGGCGCGGTCGGGCGCTCGACGTCGGCGCGCTCACCTTCAGCCTCTTCATGTGGTCGCTCCCCACGTTCTTCCTGGGCATCATCCTGCTGGTGGCCGGCGCGCACTGGTTCGGGCTGCCGACCGCCGGACGGGTCACCATCGGCGCCGACTACGCCGATGTCTGGGACGCCGCGCTCGACATCGGCTCGCATCTCATCCTGCCGACGCTGACGCTGACCCTGGTGCTCCTGGGTGAGTACATGCTGATCATGCGCAGCAGCGTGCTCGACGTCTTCGGCGAGGACTACATCCTCACCGCCCGGGCCAAGGGCCTCTCCACCTACCGGATCATCCGTCACCACGCCCTGCGCAACGCGATGCTGCCGATGGTCACGCTCATCGCCCTCAATCTGGGGTTCACCGTGTCCGGCGCCATTCAGGTCGAGGCCGTGTACAGCTGGCCGGGGCTCGGTGCGCTGACGGTGAGCGCAGTCGCCGATCGCGACTACCCGGTGCTCCAGGGCGCCTTCCTGCTCATCGCCCTGTCGGTGGTCGTCGCCAACCTGGTCGCCGAGCTCATCTACGGCTGGCTCGACCCTCGGGTGAGCGAGGGATGAGCCGATGACGGCCGTTCTCGAGGCCACCACGTCCACCACGGTCGAGGCGCCGCGACGTGCCTGGCGGTCGTTCCTGCGCCACCGCATGGGCGTCATCGGCGCTGCGATGCTCGGCATCGCGCTGCTGGTGGCGGTCTTCGCGCCGCTGCTCGCGCCGTACGACCCGTACGCCAGCGTGCGGGTCAACATCGGTGACATCTACCAGGCGCCCTCGGCCACGCACGTGCTCGGGACCGATGACGGCGGCAAGGACGTCCTCTCCTCGCTCCTCTACGGCGCGCGCGTGTCGCTGGTGGTTGGCTTCTCGGCCGCCGCCATCGCGCTCGTCATCGGAGGTCTCGTCGGGATCGTTGCCGGCTACCGCGGCGGATGGGTCGGCTCGCTGCTGATGCGGATCACCGACTTCTTCCTCGTCATCCCGGACCTGGCGCTGCAGATCGTGCTGGTGGCGATCATCGGCCCCTCGCTGGGCACGATCATCTTCGTCATCGGGGCGCTGGGCTGGACCACGACCGCACGGTTGGTGCGTTCCCAGACCCTCAGCGTCCGGGAGCGCAAGTTCGTCATGCGCGCGAGGGCCATCGGCGCCGGCGACGCGCACATCCTGCGGCGGCACATCCTGCCCGCGGTGCTGCCGCTGATGCTGGCCAACATGGTTCTCGTCATCAGCCTCGCCATCCTGTCCGAGTCGACGCTCGCCTTCCTCGGCCTCGGCGATCCGACGGTCATCAGCTGGGGCCAGATGCTGAACTTCGCGTTCGACCGCGGGGCGGTCAGCGCCGGTGCCTGGTGGGCGCTGCTGCCACCGGGCTTCGCGATCGTGTGGGTGGTGCTGGCGACGACGCTGCTCGGCACCGCACTCGAGGACGCCCTGAACCCGCGCCTGAAGCGCCATCACCTCGAGGCGCCCGGGTCCGACGTGGCGCGCGACCGGGCGGTCGCGCCCCTGGCGCCCGTGGGCGTTGCCCCGGCTGCGGATGCGCCGATCCTCAGCGTGCGCGACCTGTCCATCGAGTTCGACGTCGGCGGCCGCTCGCTGCGTGCGGTGGACCGGGTCAGCTTCGACCTGCACCGTGGCGAGACGCTGGGGCTGGTGGGCGAGTCGGGCTGCGGGAAGACGACCACCGTGCTCGGACTGCTCCGGCTGCTGCCGCCTGGCGGCCGCGTGGTGGGTGGGTCGGTGCTGTTCGACGGCGAGGACCTCCTCTCGCTCGACGGTCGAGCGCTGCGCTCGTTCCGGTGGACGCGGCTGTCGCTCGTGTTCCAGGGCGCGATGAACGCGCTCAACCCGGTGCGCACCGTCGGCGACCAGATCCAGGAAGCCATCCGCCTGCACGCGCCCGGCACGTCGAAGGCGGACGCGGCGCGGCGCGCCGGCGAGCTCCTCGAGCGCGTCGGCATCGGCATGCGTCGCGCGAACGAGTACCCGCACACCTACTCCGGCGGCATGCGGCAGCGGGCGATGATCGCGCTCGCCCTCGCCTGCGACCCCGACGTCATCGTTGCGGATGAGCCGACGACCGCCCTCGACGTGATGATCCAGGCCCAGATCCTGGAGCTGCTGGGCGGCATTGCGCGCGACTTCGGGATGGGCATCATCCTCGTCACCCACGACCTCGGCGTGGTGGCGCAGGTGTGCGACCGCGTGGTCGTCATGTACGGCGGCGTCGTGGCCGAAGAGAACGACGCGGCCACCCTGTTCGCCTCGCCGCAGCATCCGTACACGCAGCAGCTGCTGCAGTCCTTCCCGGATCTGGCGCATCCGGATCGGCCGCTGCGCGGCATCCCGGGCTCGCCGCCCCGCCTCGACGCCATGCCGTCGGGCTGCCGCTTCGCGCCACGCTGTCCGCACGTCTTCGACCGATGCGTCAACGAGCCGCCGCTGTATCCGGCCGCCGGCGGCCGCGCCTCCTGCTTCCTGCTCGATCCCGCGGAGCGCCGGGCATGACCGAGCAGCTGCTGCGGGTCGAGGCGCTGGCCAAGACCTTCCCGGGTCGGCGCTCGCTGGGCGACGTGATCGCGCGCCGGCCGGCGCGGCCCGTGCGGGCCGTGGATGGGGTCAGCTTCGAGCTCGGCCCGGGCGAGGTGCTGGCGCTGGTCGGGGAGTCGGGCTCGGGAAAGACGACGGTCGGCAACCTGCTCATGGGGCTCATGGCGCCGAGCGGCGGACGCGTCATGCTCGATGGTGCCGAGGTGGGGCGTCTGTCCGCCCGCGACCTGCGCCGCATCCGGCGCCGCGTGCAGATGGTCTTCCAGGACCCGTACGAGTCGCTCAACCCGCGGATGACGGTGGCGGAGATCGTGGCCGAGCCCCTGCGCGTGCATCGCATCGCGGCCTCGCGCGCGGAGCTGCGCTCGAGGGTGGTCGACGCCCTGACGTCGGCGGGTCTGTCCCCGGCCGACGCGTACCTGGGCAGGTATCCGTTCGAGCTGTCCGGCGGGCAGCGGCAGCGCATCGTCATCGCCGCGGCGCTCGCGCTCCGGCCCTCGCTCCTCATTGCCGACGAGCCGGTCAGCATGCTCGACGTCAGCATCCGCGCCGAGATCCTCAACCTGCTCTCGGCGCTCGCTCGCGAGCAGGGCATCGGCGTGGTCATGATCACCCACGACCTCTCGACCGTCGCCGCCTATGCCGATCGCATCGCGGTCATGTATCTGGGGCGGATCGTCGAGTACGGGCCGACTCGCGCCGTCCTCGCCGCGCCGCGCCACCCGTACGCGCAGGCGCTGCTGTCGGTGGTGCCCGTGCCCGATCCGTCGCTGCGCCGGCGGCCCGTGATCCTCAGCGGGGAGATGCCGGATCCATCGAACATCCCCACCGGCTGCCGCTTCCATCCGCGCTGCCCGCTGGCCTTCGACCGTTGCCCAACGGTCGATCCACCGCTGTTTGCTGTCGGACCCGAGCATGCTGCCGCGTGTCTGCTGGTCGAGGAGCCCGAGGCGGCTGCCGAGCCGGAGCGCCGTCTCGGCTGAACGCGCCCTCGCGCTGAACCCGCCGCCGACAGTCAGGTGGCGCTACGTTGTCGACGCTGGCATCAACGCGGCCACGAGGACGATGGACACTCCGACGCCGACCACGAGCGCGACGACGAAGCGGACGAGTCGCGGGTAGGGCCGCGCGGTCGCGGCGGCTGCCAGCGCCGCTCCGCCGGCACCGCCGAGGCCGCCGACGGACGCGCCGAACGCGTGGGCCAGGGTCGGCGACGCCGATCCGACCTGGCGCTCGCCGGCCATCACGACCCCCAGGATGATCACCACCAACGCGGCGAACAGGCCGGCACCCAGCGTGGCGGTCCAGGCGCGCGCGATCCCGATCTGGGTCGCACCGGTTGCCGCCGCACCGGCGGCCAGCACAGCAGCCACGAGGAGCGTCGCCGGCAGCGCGTGAGCGGCGTCGGTGGGCGGGGCGATCACGAACCAGCCGAACGCCGCAAGCGGCCCGGCCAGCATCCCGAGCGCGTTCACCCACGTCAGTGGACGGGTCCAGTCCTCCGGGTCCTCGGGTGGGACGACGTTGCCGAGCCGGACGCTGACCGGGACGAGGTCGTCGTCGGTCACGCCGCCACGGTGCTGCGCGCCGCGGGCACGGCCGCCAGCCGCAGGCCGAGGATTCGGCCGCCCAGCTCGCGGACCATCCAGCCGGCCTCCGCGGCGAAGGCCGGATCGTCGGTCGCGAGCGCGAGCTCGGCCAGCGAGGCGAGCTCGGACATGGCGCTCGGCGTGTCGAGGTCGGCGTCCATGGCGGCCAGGAACCTCGTGCAGTGCTCGCGCACGCTGGCGCTGAGCTCGCCGTCCCGTGGCGTCGCCGACGCGTCGGCTTCCTCCGCGCGCAGCGAGGCGCGGCGGAGGATCTCGACGGCATCGGCCGACCGCTTGAGGTCATCCTCGACGAAGTCGACCTCGGAGCGGTAGTGCTGGCCGACCAGGTAGTGCCGGATGGCGTCGCCGGAGTAGCGGTGCAGCAGATCTCGCACGAGGACCAGGTTGCCGAGCGACTTGCTCATCTTGTCGCCCTGGTAGCTCAGCATCCCCGCGTGCGTCCACCACCCCACGAAGGGGCGATCGCCGGTCGCGCCCTCCGACTGCGCCCGCTCGGACTCGTGGTGCGGGAAGACGAGGTCGCCGCCGCCGCCGTGGATCTCGAATTGGGTCCCGAGGTACGCCATCGACATCGCCGAACACTCGATGTGCCAGCCCGGTCGCCCGGCGCCCCACGGTGCCTCCCACGAGGGCTCGTCGGGCGCCGACCGCTGCCAGAGCACGAAATCGAGCGGTTGACGCTTGCCCGGCATGTCGGGCACGTTGCCGCGCTCGTTGGCGATCGGCAGCATGTCCTCGCGAGCCAGGTGCGAGACCTCGCCATAGCGCGGGTCGGCGTCGACGCTGAAGTACACGTTCCCATCGGCGGCGTAGGCGAGGCCGTTGGCGAGCAACGCGCCGATGAGCTGCTGCATCTGCGGGATGTGCTCGGTCGCGCGCGGATAGTGGTCCGGCGGCAGCCAGTTGAGCGCCGCCATCTCGGTCAGGAAGGTCGTCACCCATCGGTTTCCGAGGGCGAGATAGTCCTCGCCGGTCTCGCGCGCCTTGCGCAGCATGTCGTCGTCCACATCGGTCAGGTTCTGGACGTAGACGACGTCATGGCCCAGGTACTCGAGGTACCGATGCAGGACGTCGAAGCTGACGTAGGTGAAGGCGTGCCCGAGGTGGCCGGTGTCGTAGGGGGTCACGCCGCAGACGTACAGGCCGACCCGATCCCGGCCGGGGATGGGCTCGAACGGGTGAAGTCCGCCCCGGCGGGCGTCGTGGAGGCGAAGGGTCACGCTGCGGATTCTAAAGCGGTCGGACGCGGGGTGCCGGAGACTGGACGGGACCGATAGAATCGGCCACCGACGGGGGAGTCTGCTGCCGACCACCTCTCACATCGGAGACCGAGCATGGAAGTCCTGCGCTGGCTGTTGTTCTTCGCGATCGCGATGTTCCTGATCGTCGCGGGCATCTTCTTCGTGCTGGGACGCCCACTGCCGCTGCCACGGTTCTAAGCGCTCACCACAGGTCAGGCTTCGTGCTCATCAGGAAGCCGATGGCGCCGATGACGGCCGCCATCCCGTATGCGACGTAACGCTGTTGCCGCGCGCGGCGACGCCATGCCTCGTCGTCCCCTGAGCTGCGGCTGAGGCCGATGAGGCGCCGCAGGTTCGGGCGGCTGATCACGGCGGCGATCGCCAGGTTGATCGCGTAGAGGGTCAACGCCGTCAAGAGCCAAGGCTGGGTGAGCAGCTCGGGACCCAGGATCCAGAGCATCGCTCCGCCGGTGACCGCGAGGCCCGCGGCGATGAGGAGCGTGCCGGTGCCCTGCATCGCCATGAGCGCTCGCGTGAGTGCGCCTGGCTCGCCGTCGCTGCGGCGCAGGACGAACGGCAGGAGCACGCTCGGGAGCAGCAGCGCGACGGCCAGCGCGATATGGATCACCAGCAGGACCGGGAACCAGCTCATCTGGCCCCGATCCTAGCGGAGAGGTCCCCGCGACGCCCGCTCGCGACTAGCGGCCGCGGGTCAGCTCGTTGTGGACGCCGAGACGGCGGAGAAGGGTCGGGATGTTGACGGCCCAGCCAACGCCCAACGGGCGTGGCGTGACGATCTTCGGCGAGCGCGGGTTCCAGTACGCCTGACGCAGGGCCTCGAGCGACGGAAGGCGGAAGTCATACGGCACGATGCCCAGCAGCTTCCCGTTCCAGGTGCGCTCCGCCGGTGGCTTGCGGAGCTCGACGTAGATCGCGCCGAGCACGGCCCCCACGACCGCCATGCGGATCAGCGACTTCAGCGCATCGAGCTCGTTGCGGACGGTGGTGGTCCGTCGCGAGAGGTCGTCGCGGACGTTGTCGATCATGGTTCCTCCTTGTCCGCCGGGCATCGCAAGCGCTGTGCCGCATGGGATCATGCCCGGCCGATGCAGGTCTCGCCCTACCTTAGTCCCGTCCGTCACAATCCGGCCTGCCGCTCCGCCGTCGGTCGCTGCCTGGACCATGGTCACCCTGGTCGCGTTCGCTGGAGCCGCGTGGTTCGCCCTCTCGCGAGGGGCCGTGGCCGAACCGCGCTCGGTAGACTTGGCGGCGGAGGACCGATGACCGAAGCCCTGCCCTTCCTCGACGGCGATGCCATTCGCGCCGCGGTGCCGATCGACGACATGCTCGACGCCGTCGAGGCCGCCTACCGTGATGTCGCTGCCGGCCGTGACCGCTCGCCGATCCGGTCGCGCGTTGCCCTCGACGACGGCGATCTGCTGCTCATGCCGGGCGTCCGCGAGGGCGGCGCCGGATCCAGCGTGAAGCTCGTGACCGTCATGCCCGGCAACGCCGGTCGAGGCCTGCCAACGGTCCAGGCCGTGGTGGTCTGGTTCGACGCTCGCACCGGCCGGCCGGTGGCGCTCATCGAAGGCGCGACGTTGACGGCGATGCGGACCGGTGCGGCCTCAGGCGTTGCGACGCGCCTCCTGGCGCGGCCGGACGCTCGCACGCTGGCCATGATCGGTGCCGGCGGGCAGGCCGAGTGGCAGGTTCGCGCCATCCTGGCCGCGCGCCCGATCGAGCGGGTCCTGGTCCACGCCCGAACGCCGGGCCGGCGCGAAGCCTTCGCGTCGCGCATGGCCGAGACGACTGGCATCGAGGTTCGCGCCGTCGCCAGCGCCGAGGAGGCCGTGCGCGAGGCCGATGTGGTGGCGTGCGCGACGACGTCGTCGACGCCGGTGTTCGAGGCCGCCTGGCTGAGGCCCGGCGCGCACGTCAACGGCGTCGGTGCCTTCACGCTGGGGATGGTGGAGCTGCCGCCGGAGTTGTTCGGCACCGCCTCGCTGGTGGCGGTCGACTCGCGCTCGGCGGCGATGGAAGAGGCCGGCGACCTGGTCGCCGCCATCGAGCGGGGATCAGCGGCGGAAGAGGACCTGGTCGAAATCGGCAGTGTCGGGCGCGACTGGGCCGACGGTCGCGATCCGGCTGCCATCACCGCCTTCAAGTCCGTGGGGCTGGCCATCCAGGACGTTGCCGCGGCCGAGCTGATCGTCGGGCGCCTGGTCCCAGCCGAGCAGCGCGGGGACTGACCACCGCTCCAGCAGCTCAGTGACCAGCTGCTCCATCGCGGTCCGGGCGATGAGCCAGTGGGTTGCGGCCGCGGGCTGCGCAGCGGTCCCCGCAGCCATCCGCGCAGTCGCTCGCGCTGCCGCGAGGTCGACACGGTGCTCGAACTCGACGACGCGGTGCGTTCGCGGCAGCGTGGCTGGCGCCGCCTCCTCGATCGTCGCGGCCTTCACCTCACTCGCGTCGGCGACCGTCACGACGACAGGCTCGGGGTCGGGAGGCGGTGGGGGAGGCGGAGCCGCCAGCCCGACCTGTCCGCCACCCGGCGTCTGCGGCGGCGGGCTCGCGATCGGCTGTGGCGTCGGCGTGGGGGCCGGCGTCGGTGTCGGGGCGGGCGTGGCCGGTGGCGTTGGCGAGGCTCCAGGCGCCGGGATTGGCGCCGGCGTGGGGATCGGCGTGGGAACCGGCGTCGCGATGGGCGTGGGCGTTGGCGTGGGCATCGGCGTCGGGGCGGGCGTTGCCGCCGGTGGCGCTGCACTGACGGTGACGCCCGGGTAGTAGATGGCCATGATCTCGGCCGCCGTCTTGCCGATCAGCCCGCAGCCCTGCGTGCCCCACTGGAACATCTGCCAGCCATTGGCGTTGGCGCCGCAGGCCTCGTACGGCTGCCCGGCGTTGTAGTAGGTCGCGAAGATGCGGCCGCCCTTCTGGGCGAGCGTGCCCCAGGTCGCGTCGACCGCCGCGGCCATCGTCGCGTACGTCGGCCGCGACGGGTCGTAATGCTGGTCGCGGGTCGAGTCGAACACGTCGAAGCATTGCCCGGCCGCGTTGACGTAGCCGCGCCAGTGGAGCACCTGGTACCAGGCGTAGTTCTTGACCGCCAGCGCGCCGGAGCGTAGCGACTCGGTGGTCCAGGAGCTGATCCACTCGCGACTGAGCACGTTCTTGACGTAGGTGCGGAAGTCGACGGTGTCCACGGCGCCGGTCGCGGTGCGGAAGACGCGAATGGTGGGTGGCGGGGCCGTCTCCGAGGAGTACGAGCCGCACTCGCCAGCCGCCGACGCGGGCGACGGCGAGCGCAGCGGGGAAGAAAGCGCGACCAGCAGGACGAAGGCGAGCGGGCACGCCAGGCGAAGTCGATGCATGGAGCCAGCACCGTATCGGCGTCGCTACTGCACCGCACCCCACCGAAAGTACCGCCATGGTCACACGCGCCCTGCAGCTGCCATCGGCGACGTGAAGGTTTGGCCGCGGGTTGCGCAGCGTTCCAGTCGGTGAGCCGCGACGTGAAATTTGCGCGCTGCAGGAGCGGTTATCCGAAGGATCGGCCGGCTTCGTGGCCGTTCCACGCTCAAATCTGGGCAGCCTCGGGCGCAACGGCCGGATAACGCGCTCGTGGGCGCGCAGATTTCAAGTCACGCAGGCGCGGCCTACTCCGCCCAGCGGTGCACCCGCTCGCGGACGGTGTCGAAGCCCAGCTCGTCGCACAGGCCGATGAAGGACGCGCGCGGCACGCCGTGCCACTCGAGGTCGTCGAGCGTCCGGGTCGTCTCGCCCAGGTCGGAGTCGCGGTTCAGGGTCGCAAGGGTTCGATACAGGAGCGCCTCGTCCCGCCGTTCCTCGAGCGTCGCCGCCAGGCGGCTCGCGTTGCGGATATCGAGCTCCCAGTCGAGCGCGGATGGCGGGATGGCGTCGATGTGCCGGAACTTCGAGAGCACCGCCCCGGCGCTCTTGGCACCCCAGCCGGGCAACCCGGGATAGCCATCGCTCGAGTCGCCGACCAGGGCGAGGTAGTCGGGAATCGACTCCGGCGGCACGCCGAACTTGTCGATGACGCCGGCCTCGTCGTACGTGATGCGTCGCATCCGATCGCGGAGCACGATCCGGTCGCCGTGGACGAGCTGCGAGAGGTCCTTGTCGACCGAGCAGACCACGATCTGCTCGAGGCGCGGGTCGTCGCCGAAACGGGCGACCGCGGTCGCGATGGCGTCATCGGCCTCGTCGGGGACCATCGGCCAGGTCTTGATGCCCAGCGCGACGAGGGCGCGCTCCGCATCGCGAAACTGGGCCAGGAGATCGGGATCCATGCCCGCGCTGGTCTTGTAGCCGGGGTAGAGGTCGTTGCGCCATGACTCGATGACGTAGTCGGTCGCCGCGCCGATGTGGCTGAGGTCGGGCTCCCGGAGGAGCGAGAGCATCGAGTCGACCAGCCCCTGGACCGCGTTCACCGGGCGCCCGTCCGGCGCTCGTCGCGGCGGGCGCGAGTAGTACGCGCGGAAGAGCTCGAACGTGGCGTCGACCAGGTGCAGCTTCATGGACGTGGAGCATATCCGCTCCTCGACGAGCTCCTTCCCCAGCTTTGCTGACCGATGTGGAGAGCGGCGCCGCGCCGCTCTCCGTCCAGTAATGGTCCAGTAAGCGGCTGGTAATCGGCGATGTGCAAGATGAGCCGAAGCGGGGAATGCGACGCGGAGTGCGTGCCCTGCGTCCGCCGGCCCGGGTTCCCGGCCGGGGCCGGCGGACCGCGTCGCATCGCCCCGTGATCAGACGGCCAGCGGCTCCTTGTACTCGCCGTACACGCGGCGCAGGACGCCGCACATCTCGCCGATCGTGGCGTACGCCTCCACTGCCTCGACGATGGCGGGCATGAGGTTCACGTCGCCACGGCGCGCCTCGTCCTCCAGGCGGCGCATCGCGGCCGCGTGGGCTGACGCATCCCGCTCGGCGCGGACTCGGGCAAGGCGATCCAGGTGGCGCCGCTCCTGTTCGCGCGAGATTTCCAGCAGCGGGATGCGCAGCTCCTCGTTCGGATCGGCGTACTTCGTGACGCCGACGATCTCGCGCTCGTGCGCCTCCAGCTCGCGCTGCTGCTCGTAGGCGGCATCGGCGATCTCAGCCTGTGGGTAGCCCGCCTCGAGCGCCTTGACCATCCCGCCCATGTCGTCGATCTGGGCGATGTAGCGCCAGGCGGCCTGCTCGGTCTGGTTGGTGAGCGTCTCGACGAAGTAGGAGCCGGCCAGCGGATCCACCGTGTTGGCGACCCCCGACTCCTCGGCCAGGATCTGCTGCTGCCGCAGCGCGATCAGCGCGGCATCTTCCGAGGGGACCGCCCACGCCTCGTCGTACGCATCGGTATGGAGCGACTGCGTGCCGCCCAGCACCCAGGCGAGCGCCTGCACCGCCACGCGGGTGAGGTTGTTGAGCGGCTGCTGCGCGGTGAGCGAGACGCCGGCGGTCTGCGTGTGGAAGCGCATCCAGGTGCTCCGCTCGTTCTCGGCGCCGAAGCGCTCGCGGCAGAGCTTGTACCAGATGCGGCGCGACGCGCGGAACTTGGCGATCTCCTCGAAGAAGTCGTTGTGGCTGTTGAAGAAGAAGGAGAGGCGTGGTGCGAAGTCGTCGAACCGAAGGCCGCGCGCCAGCGCGTCCTCGACGTAGGCGATCCCGTCGGCGATGGTGAACGCCAGCTCCTGGACCGCGGTCGAGCCAGCCTCGCGGATGTGGTAGCCGGAGATCGAGATGGTGTTCCAGCGTGGCATCTCGCGCGTTCCGAACTCGACGGTGTCGGTGACCAGCTTCAATGATGGAGCCGGCGGGAAGATGTACTCCTTCTGCGCGATGACCTCCTTGAGGATGTCGTTCTGAAGCGTCCCCGCGAGCTGGGCGCGCGGCACCCCCATCTTCTCTGCGGCCACGATGTACATCGCCCAGATCATGGCGGCAGGGGAGTTGATGGTCATGGAGGTCGAGATCTCGCCGACCGGCAGCCCGTCGAGCAGGATCTCCATGTCCGCCAGCGACGAGACCGCCACGCCGCACGTCCCGAACTCTCCGGCCGCCTCCGGCGAGTCGTGGTCGTAGCCGTAGAGGGTCGGCATGTCGTAGGCGATCGAGAGGCCGGTGCCGCCCGCCTCGATCAGCTTCTTGAACCGTGCGTTGGTGTCCTCCGCCGTGCCGAACCCGGCGAACATGCGCATCGTCCAGAGGCGGCGCCGGTAGCCGGTGGGGTGGATGCCGCGGGTGAAGGGCGGCTCGCCCGGCAGCCCCAGGTCGTCGACTTCGTCCCAGCCGGCAGCCGCCTCGCCGGCAGCCACCTCGCCGGCAGCCGCCTCGCCGGCAGCCGCCTCGCCGCCTTCAGCCTCGGAGCTGAACCGATACCGCGGCCGGTCGCGGTCCGGATCGTTGGCCGGGTCGTGGAGGTCGTGCGAGGTGTAGACGCGGTCGATCTCCACGCCGGACTGCGTGATGAAGCGGCGCCGTCGCTCCGGCGCACGCGCCAGGTCGGGGGCGAGCCGGTCGCGCTCCCAGGACTCCTGGTGATCGGCCCATCGGTCACGCTTGCTCATGTCCGGGAGTCTGCGCGCAGGACCGATGCCGTCGCAACCGCCCGCATCGGTTACGGGTAGAGGCCGCGCAGCTGGGTCGCCTGCGCCACGCGCCGGACGGCGACCATCATCGCCGCGTCGCGGAGGTCCACGTCGCGCGCCTCGCTCATGGCGACCACCTCCGCCATGGCGGCGTCCATCACGCGGTCGAGCTCGCCCGCGATCTGCGCATCGGTCCAGAAGAAGGACTGGATGTCCTGCACCCACTCGAAGTAGCTGAGCACCATTCCGCCCGCTGTGCAGAGGATGTCGGGGATGACCCGGATCCCCGCTGCGCGGAGGATGGCGTGCGCCTCCGGCGTGGTTGGCGCGGTGGCCGCCTCGGCCACGATCCGCGCGCGGATGCTGCCCGCGTTGGCCGCCGTGATCTGGCTCTGCAGGCCGGCCGAGGCGAGGATCTCGCACTCGGTGCCGAAGATCTCGCC
>DASVDT010000187.1:0-2064 GCA_036380955.1 Candidatus Limnocylindria bacterium
GTTCCAGCCGGCATAGCGCCCGAAGTCGAGCACCACGTCGTTGGCGACCATGCTCTTCCTCGGCACCCAGGCGTCGACGCGCTTCTGGCCATCGACGATCGGCACCGGCTGCGACCGGTTCAGCGTGCGGCGCACGTCGTATGCGCGGCGCCGATCCGCATCGCGCAGGATCGTGTACGCGGCATTGATCTGCGACATGCGGACAGGGTCCGGGCTGTCGCCATCGGGATGGTATCGCCGAGCGAGAGCGCGATAGGCGGCCTGGATGACGCACTCGTCGGCAGCCGAATCGACCTGGAGCACCTTGTAGGCGTCCGTCGCGAGATCCATCCCATCCCTCCGTGGCACGATGGCTCGTCGCCCTCGGGCAGTGACGAGCCGCATCGGTATGGTCTGGAGCGGTACAGTACGGACGCCGTCGAAGAGAAGCACTGGGGTGCCCACCCAAGTCTTTGCCGCCCGCATGACGGGGGAGTCGTGACATCAGACGCGCGCATCGCGATCGGCCCGGCGGCCGACGTGCCATCGCTGCTCGAGCGCGAGCCGGAGCTGCATGCCATCGGCCAGCGGCTGACCGCCCTTCGCGATGGCACGGGGTCGGTCCTGCTGGTCGAGGGCGAGGCGGGCATCGGCAAGTCGTCACTCCTGCGGCAGGCGGTGCGGGCGGCGCGGCATGCCGGGCTCGCCGTGCTCGTCGCCCGCGGTGGTGAGCTCGAGCGGAATTACCCCTTCGGGCTCGTGCTGGACCTGTTCGGATCGATCCTGCGTGACGAAGGGGAGCGCGGCGAGCTTCTGCGGGGACCGGCCGACCTGGCGCGCCCGCTGTTCGAGACCGCGCGCGCCTCGCATGACGAGCATGCATCCGACCCCTTCCCGACGCTGCATGGGCTCTTCTGGCTGACGGTGAACGCCGCCGAGCGTGGCCCACTCGTCCTCGTCGTCGACGACGCACACTGGGCGGACGACGCATCCCTCGCCTATCTCCACTACGTCGCGCAGCGAATCGATCAGCTTGCCGTGATGCTCGTCGTTGCATTCCGTTCCGGCGAGGCCGCGGCGGGCGAGGGGCAGCCGCTCATGAGCTCAGATGCGCAGCGTCTCCGGCCGGCACCGCTGTCGGTCGATGCGGTCGCCGAGCTGGCCGCCGTCCATGGCGCGGACGACACGGCCGGTGTCGCGCAGCGCACCTGGGAGGCAACGCGCGGCAATCCCTTCTTCGTAACGGAGCTGCTCCGCGACGACGCTGCCCTCGTCGCGACCGGGCAGGCGACGGCTGCCGCGATTCCCGATGCCGTCAGCCGCGCCATCGTCTCGCGGCTCGGGCGGCTCGGCTCCGAGGCTCGACGGATCGCCGAGGCGGGATCGGTGCTGGAGGAGCACGCCACGCTCGACCAGGTCTCCGAACTGGCGGAGGTCGATGCCGTCGATGCGGCCGAGGCGGTGCGCGCGCTCGTGAAAGCGGACATCCTCGATGCCGAGCACAGGCTCGCCTTCGTGCATCCCATCGTCCGCGAGGCCGTGTACGCGGCCATGCCCGGGGCGCTCCGCGCCCGGCTTCACCGCCGCGCGGCGAAGCTCCTTCAGCAGGCGTCCGCGCCGGTCGAGGCCCAGGCGGTCCACCTGCTGGCCAGCGAGCCGGCTGCCGATCCCGACGTCGTCGAGGCGTTGTGCCGGGCGGCGGGCGCGGCCCGCGCGGGCGGCGCGACCGAGCTCGCCGTGACGTACCTGCGTCGAGCGCTGCGCGAGCCGCCCGGCGACGAGGCGACGCGGGCATCGGTGCTGCTCGATCTTGCGCGCGCCGACGCGGCGCTCGGCAGCGAGCTGACGGACGCCCGGTACAGAGAGGCGCTCGAGCTCATGGCGGATCCGGCCGATCGTGCCCAGGCGTTGCTCGAGCTCGGACACGCCCTCGTCAACGCCGCCCGATGGGATGACGCCGTCGACGCGTTCGCTCGCGGCATGACCGAGCTGGGCGACCGCGACGACTCGCTGCGCGGCCGGTTGGAGGCGGGCTTCGTGTCAGCCGCGTTCGTCAGCGTCACGCATCGCGCCGAAGCAGAGCGC
>DASVDT010000188.1:0-2161 GCA_036380955.1 Candidatus Limnocylindria bacterium
CGGCGTGGCGGGCTACTTCTTCGGCAGCATCCTGCCGGTCCTGCTGGGTGCCCCGGAAGCCGCCGTCTAGGAAGTCGTAAGCGCGAGCGCGAGCATACGGGCGGATCAGTCCCCCACGGTGAGCCAGCCGACCATGCCGTACTCCTCGTGCGACGGGAGATGGCAGATGTACGCAAGGCGGCCGGGCTCGTCGAACGTGATCGTGGTCGTCACCGTCTCGAGGGCCGGGATGGACACCTCGTTCGGGACGGCTCCATGGCTGGCGTGGGTGCCGGTCCGGTGCTTCTCGTGGAAGGCCTCGTCGCCGACCAGCCACTCGTGATCGATCGGATCCTCGTTGACCAGCACGAAGGTGATCGGCACGCCCCGCGGCACGCTGATCTCCGTCGGGTCGAAGCCGGAGTAGTGGATCGTGATCGTGACGGTCTGCGGCGCGACGGCACATCCGGCGGTCGTCGCCACTCCGAGCAGGAGCAGCGAGGCGACCACCGGACGACCGATCCGGCTCATGCCGCCGCCGCTGGCGGACCGGCGAACGGGCCGCGCCGAGCGACCCGGGCGAGCGCCACGGGCACCATCACGATGGCAACCGCCATGAGCAGCAGGTACGTGGCGATCGGTGAGCGAGGCACCGGGCTGCCGCCCAACGGCGCGTAGCCAGCGTCGACCCGCGACGGGTTGCCGGCGCCGGAGGCGTCGATGGCGAGGTCGAAGTCGAGGGCGTCGGCAGGCGTGTCGATGACCAGCTTGGTGAGCCATGCGTCATCGGGCACCCATTCCATCCCGGCGTCGGAGCGCAGATCGGTCAGGAGCGGCTCGGTGGCCGGGGCGCTGTGGTCGAGCAGCAGGCCGTCCGCCGCGAGGAATGCCTCGGGGTTCGGCAGCATGGCCGGCTTGTCATCGGTCAGCAGGTACACGTCCGCCTGGACCGTCTCCGCAGAGGACTTCCCGAGGCCGAGGATGCGCAGCGGTACCCACGGATTGTCGGTCGGGATGGTGAGATGGACCGGCGTCCCGTCGCCGACGGCCTGGCCACGAGCCGCCGCCGCATCGGCGTCGAACGCAGCAGCCATGAAGATCGGGCTCCGATCCGCGTAGAAGTCGAGGACCTCGGGCGCGTCCGGCGGCAGCCGGAACCCGTGGTTCTTGGCCCACAGCCCGACCTCGTCGCCACCACCGCGGAGGATCGTGATGTCGAGCGCGTCGACCGTCGTCTCGAGCAACACCTCGGCCTCGTCGGCCGCCGCCGCCTCCACGCCGCCGAGGGTGCGGAACGCCTCGAAGGCGGGCGGATCGGTCTCGAGGACGAGGCGCTGGAGCGTCCAGTCGCCACCGCGCTCGACCTTCGACGGGATGTCCGGCAGCGGGGTGATGGACCCGAAGGCGCCGCCACCACCGGCGAACTCGAAGGCGGTGACGTAGTGCTCGACCCCATCGTGGTAGCCGGCGAAGGTCGTCGTGCGCAGCAGGTTGACGGCACCGTTGGGACCGATGAGCCCGCCACAGGCGAGGGCCGGGGCAGCGGTGATGAGCAGTGCGGCCGCGGCCGCCAGGAATGGTCGCCAGGGACGTCGCATCGATCGTCCTCCTCTGTTGTGGGCGTTGATCGATGCTGCGCAGCGTCGTTTCGTGCCGGACGCGCTCCGGCGCCCATCGGTTCCCGCTCAGCCGCCGCGGCGCTTCGGCGCGACCAGTCGATGGCTCTCGGCGATCCAGCTGCTGATCATCGGAACATCCTCTGCTGCTTGGCAAGCGGCAGCTTCTCGGCGATTCCGTCGAGGGCCTCGTCGACGCTGCGCAGCCGCTGGGCGATGACGTTCAGCACCGCGCCCTCGACCTGGAGCCGTCCGTCGATGACCAGCAGCGGATGCCGGTGCAGCAATGCCCGATGCGCCTGGTAGACCTGCGGCCGCAGGGTGACGTTGATCATCCCGGTCTCGTCCTCGAGCGCGATGAAGACGAAGTTCTTGGCCGTCATCGGGTGCTGGATGCTGACCGCCAGGCCGGCCAGCCTGATGATGGACCGATCGCGACGCCGGGCGGCCTCGCCCACCGTGATGACGCCGCGGGCCGTGAGCCGCTCACGGAAGAGCTCGACGGCATGGATGTGCGGGCTGACACCGGTATCGCGGTAGTCGGCGGCAACCTTCTCCGATGTCGT
>DASVDT010000189.1:0-4934 GCA_036380955.1 Candidatus Limnocylindria bacterium
GGCGGCGCATCCAGCTCGTCCTCGAAGTAGGCGATCGCGAGGCACAGCAGGTCGTCGACATCCGCGACCCGGCGCGACGGTGCCGGACCTCCGCCGACGACGAGCTCATAGCCGTCGTCGATGGCCGGCGCGAATCCGAACCATGGCCCGTCGGGGCCGATGCGTCCCACCGCGCAGGCGGCGGTATCCATGGCTATCCCCCGGCGCGCTCTCGGAGCGCGCCTAGTCCTTGACCTGGCTCGCCGGGAGCACCACGATGCGCCGATTCGGCTCGACCCCGACGCTCTGCGTCCGGACCTTGCCGTTCTCGAGCAGCGCCATGTGGACGATGCGGCGCTCGACCGCCGGCATCGCCTCCAGCTGGATGATCTTGCCGGTCTGAAGGACTCGCTTGGCCGCACGGTCGGCAACGTCGCGCAGCTGCTCCTCGCGTCGGCCGCGGTAGTTCTCGACGTCGATCGCGATGCGGTGGTGCTGTCCCTCGCGGCGACCGACGATCAGGTTGACGATGTGTTGCAGGCTCGCCAGCTTCTCGCCGCGGCGCCCGATGAGCGCACCGAGGTCATCGCCCTTCACGTTGAGGCGGGCCGTCTCGCCGCCGCTGGTAACCTCGACCGTCCCCTGCAGGCCCATGAGCGACAGCATCTCCTCGAGGACCGCCCTGGCGGTGTCGAGGGTCGAGCGCTCGTCGTCCGACAGCTCCTCGATGGGCTTGCCGGACACGAACGGCGCGGGCTCCCGCGACGGTCGATCGCCGCGCGGCTCGCGCGGGCCGCGATCGGGACGCGGCTCACGGATGGCGTGCTCGCGCTCGCGTCCATTGCGACCGCGGCCACCGCGTCCACGCCCGCCGCGACTTCGACGAGCGGCCTCGCTGGTGGCGAGCTCGGCGCCCTGCGCGTCGGTATCGGTGGGCGCTTCGGCAAGAGCCTCGGCGGCAACATCGGGCGCCGCCTCCGCGACCGCTTCGTCATCGGCCTCGGAAGGCTCCTCGACGGGAGCGGCCGTGCGCCGGCTGGATCGTGATGGCGCGGCGGCGGCCGGCGCCTCGACGCGGACCGTATCGGCGGCGGCGACCGCCGACTTCGGCGCCGCCAGGATGCGAGCGTCCTCGCCACCAACGCCCAGGATCCCGCGGCTGCCCTGGCCCAGGATCTCGATGTCGAGATCGCTGAGATCGGCGCTGAACTCGGCCATGGCGGCGCGGATCGCCTCTTCAACGTTCTTGCCAGTGAATTCTCGGAAGGTCATCGTTTTCGGCCTCTTCGTTTGGCGCCACCCTGCTTCCGGTTCGGGGGCCGCGGATTGTTGCGGCTGCCGCCGGGAGCGGTGGCGCGGGGGTTCGAGGATTGGGGGCTCTCGGCCGGCGCATCGGTCGTTTCGACTCGCTTCGGACGCTGCGCGGCGTTCGCGTCGATCCCCGACCGCGCCCAGGAGGGCGTCCAGCCGAAGAGCGGGAAGAGGTTGCCCCAACCCATGATCAGATACTGCTGGACCACGAGGTACGCGGTGTACACGATCCAGTACAGGATCAGGCCGCTCGGGAAGATGCCGCCCCAGATGATGGTGAGCAACGGGAACGTGTAGGTCATCGTGCTCGTCATTCCGGCGGTCGGATCGTCCGGATTCGGCTTCTGGCTCGTCATGCGGACCTGCACGAACTGCAGGACGGCGGCGATGACGGCCAGGAGAGAGAGCGCGAAGCCGACCCCAGGGATCGGGATCGCGAAGACATGGTCGATCCGCGCGAGATCCAGGTTGAGCAGCCAGCCGACGGTGGTGTCGACGTGGTCGGTCAGCTTGAGCGGATCGATGAGCTGGCAGTTGAGCGGCAGCAGCTGCGGCAGCTGGGAGAACTCCGGCAGGCTGCAGGAGCCGCTCACCGGAACCTGGAAGGTGTGCGCCTGCTCGAGCGCCCGGATGTCCAGCGCCGAGTTCAGCGTCTTGAACGCTTGCGACGCGACCTGCTCCGCGGAGAGCGTGACGGTGCCGGCCGCGCGCAGCAGCGCCTGGTAGAGCGCGAACAGGATCGGCAGCTGGAGCACGACCGGCAGACAGCCGGCGGCCGGGTTGACGCCGTGCTCCTTGTACAGCGCCATCGTCTCTTCCGAGACCTTCTGGCGGTTGCCCTTGTGCTTGCGCTGCACCTCCTTGATGAGGGGCTGCATCCGCTGCATTTCCTTCTGCGAGCGGATCTGTTTGACGAACAGCGGCGCGAGCACGGTGCGGATGACGATCGTGAAGACGATGATCGCCAGCGCGAAGTCGAAGAACGGGAGCCGATAGACGAAGACGAGGAGGTTGAAGAGCGGGAGGAAGAAGACATCCCACGGCGGGGTGAAGTGCTCGATCCCAAGGAAGCCGGCGGCGATGATCGGGCTCAAGTCAGCTCTTCTCGTCTAGCGGACCGGGTCATAGCCGCCCGGGTGGAAGGGGTTGCAGCGGCCGATGCGCTTCGCGCCCATCCACGCGCCGCGCACGAGGCCATATCGCTCGATGGCCTGGTACGTGTAGGCCGAGCAGGTGGGCGAGTAGCGGCAGCTGGGCGGCATCCACGCCGTCAGCCTCTGGTAGGCGATGATCAATCCCAGTCCGATGTTGCGGCCGATTGTCTTCATGTACCGATGTCCGACCTCGCCAGGAGCGCGTCGATCGCCGCTCCCAGCTCGGCGTGGCTCGCCTCGCCCGAGGCCGGCCTGGCGATCAGGAGGAGGTCCCATCCGGGACCGATCCTGCGCTCGAGCCGCTCTCGCATGAGTGCCCGCAGTCGACGACGAACCCGATTGCGCTGAACGGCGCCGCCGATCGTCCGCGGCGTCGACAGCCCGATGCGCGTCTCGGCCCGATCGGTCCTCAACCAACGGAGGACCAGCAACGGGGTCGAGCGCGCGGTTCCCTGACGGCCGAGAGCCTCGAAGTCCGCGCGGCGCCGGAGCATCGGCAGCACGGGCACTTCCTTCGCGGCCCTCAGCGGTCAGACGGTGAGCCGCTTGCGCCCCTTGGCTCGACGACGAGCGAGCACGCGCCGACCGCCCTTCGTAGCCATCCGGGCCATGAAGCCGTGCTCGCGCTTGCGCGAGCGCTTCTTGGGCTGATAGGTCCTCTTCGACATGGGTGCGTGCCGTTTCCTCGTTCAACGTTCGCGTTTCGAGCCCTTCACACACGAACGGCTGGCGTTCCGCCAGCCTGCGCGCACGACGAATTGGCCCGTCTCGCTCTGATCGGCGATTCTACCGGCGGTACGGTGTGGCGGTCAAACTCGTTTCCGGTGGCGCCGATGTATCGGACGTATCGCGCCTGGGCGCGGCCCAGGCTGGATGGCGCCGATGTATCGGTCGTGGGGACGCCAAAGCTCGGCCATACGGCGCAGCACAGGCGCGCGGGGCCGATGTATCGGTCTAGTCCAGCCCGAGTACAGGTTCAGGCGAGATGGCACCGATCGATCGGCCGGCGGGTATGGCGGGCACAGGACACCCGCGCGGGCCATTCGTCCCGATTCATTGCCCCGCCGAATCGGCCGCTGCTATAGTGGCGACCCCCGGCCCGGACCGCCCGCTTCTCAGTCCGATTCGGCCCGGTGGCAGCACTCATCTCGGACCCGGTTCAGGCCCGCATTTCGGCTCGGAGACCCTCGATTGATGGAAGCCAAGCAGGTGTGGCGCGCCGCCCTCGGCGAGCTGCAGGTCAGCCTCTCCCCGGCAAACTTCGAGACCTGGCTCAAGGACACACAGCTCGTCGAGATCGAGGACAACCGCTACCGGATCTCCGCACCGAATGGCTTCGCACGCGACTGGCTCGACAACCGATATCGACCGCTGATCAGCCAGACCCTGGCGCGGGTCGTCGGCGGCTCGGTCCAGGTCGAATTCATCGTCGCCGATGCGTCCGGACCGGTCCCGGAGCAGGTCGACGAAGAGGCGCAGGTCACCATGCCGCCGCTCTCGGCCGGCGGCAACGCGATCAACCTCAACACGCGCTACACGTTCAACAACTTCATCGTCGGCTCCGCCAACCGGCTCGCGCACGCCGCGGCGCTGAGCGTCGCCGAACGTCCCGGCCACGCCTACAACCCGCTCTTCCTGTACGGCGGCGTCGGCCTTGGCAAGACGCATCTCATGCACGCCATCGGCAACGCCGTGGCAGCGAAGTTCCCGCGCAAGCGGATCCTGTACGCGACCAGCGAGAAGTTCACCAACGACTTCATCAACTCGATCCGCGAGCAGAAGATGGAGGACTTCCGCAGCCGATATCGGCGCATCGACGTGCTGCTCATCGATGACATCCAGTTCATCGCCGACCGCGAGCGGACCCAGGAGGAGTTCTTCCACACCTTCAACGCCATCCACGAGGCCGGCAAGCAGGTGGTCCTGAGCTCGGACCGGCCGCCGAAGGCGATCACCACCCTGGAGGAGCGCCTCCGAAGCCGATTCGAGTGGGGCCTCATCGCCGATCTGACGCCGCCGGACCTCGAGACGCGGATCGCCATCCTGCGCTCCAAGGCCGAGGACCAGCTGCACCTCATCCCGTCCGAGGTGATCGAGTTCATCGCGCGCAAGGTGGTCAGCAACGTGCGCGAGCTCGAGGGCGCACTCAATCGCGTCGTCGCCTACGCGTCGATGAGCGGCATGCCGGTGAACATCGAGCTGGCCAGCGCCGTGCTCTCCAACGTCATGTACAACCCGCGCAAGAAGTCGATCACGCCGCAGCGCATCGTGCGCGCCGTGGCCGACTACTACGGCGTCAACCTGGACCAGCTGCGCTCCTCCAAGCGCGATCGGGCCATCGTCGTGCCGCGCCAGATCGCGATGTTCCTCATCCGCGAGGAGACCGATATCAGCCTGCTGCGCATCGGCGCCGAGCTCGGCGGCCGGGATCATTCGACCGTGCTGCACGCCTGCGACAAGATCGCGCGCGAGCTGAGCGAGAACGACGAG
>DASVDT010000190.1:0-6398 GCA_036380955.1 Candidatus Limnocylindria bacterium
CATCCTGGTGGCGCTCACAGTCGGCTGCTTCGTGGCCGCCTACATCGGCTTCCTGCGCCAGGAGGTGCGCGCCTAGGTCAGCCGGATGCCCGCGACTCTTCCGCGTCCTCGGCGACCGCCGCCCGGCGGGCGGATGCAAGCTCGCCGATGCGCACGAGGGCGGCCTCGAGCGACTCGAGGTCGTACCGCCCGCGGTGCCGGACCTCGTCGATGAAGAAGGTTGGGGTGCCTGCCACGCCGGCCTCCTCCGCGCTATTGATGTCCTGGCCCACGCGCGCGGCGAACTTGCCGCTGCGCAGGTCGGCTTCGAAGCGGGCGAGGTCCAGGTCAAGCGCCCGCGCGTGCTCGACCAGGTCGCCGGGCCGCAGGCGATCCTGGTGGGCGAACAGCCGGTCGTGCATCTCCCAGAAGCGGCCCTGCGCTCCGGCGGCCTCGGCCGCCTGGGCGGCCAGCGCGGCGTTGGGATGGACGTCCGTCAGCGGTAGATGGCGGAACACGAAGCGCAGGACGTCGCCGTGCCGGGCCAGGAGCTCGACGACCACCGGGGCCGCCCGACCGCAGTGCGGGCACTCGTAATCGCCGTACTCGAGGAGCGTCAGCAATCCGTCCTCGGCTCCGCGAACGTGGTCGCGCGCCGGGTCGACGGGATCGGTCAGGTCGACCAGCGGCGGTGCCGTTCGAGCCTCGGCGCGGCCGACCCAGTCCCCGGGCAGCCACGCGATCGCGTGGAACAGGCCGAAGCTCAGGACGGCCGCCAGCACGGATGCGGTGAGGATGCCGAGCTTCGCCTCGTCGAGGATCTCGCCGTTGTAGCTGAGCTCGGCGATCAGCAACGACATGGTGAAGCCGATGCCGGCCACCGACGACGCCGCGATCAGCGAGGGCCAGCCCACCGACAGGCGTGCACCGCCGAGCCACGACCAGGTGGCCACCCACGCGCCGAGCGGGATGCCGATCGACTTGCCCACCACCAGGCCGACGACGATGGCCAGAACGAGGCGGGAGCTCAGCGCGTGTCCCAGCAGGTCGCCGCTGAGATCGAGCCCGGCATTCGCCAGCGCGAACAGCGGCACCACCACGAAGCTGCTCCACGGATGGAGCGCGTGCTGGAGCCGATCGTTCGGCGACAGTGACATCGTGATCCGGCGCGCCGCCTCGCGCGCGAGGTCGGGGCTCGGCCGCTGGCGGAATGCGCGGGTCACGCCGGTCGCCTCCTCCAGGCTGGCGCGCCGCGGCGGATAGGCGCTGGTGAGCAGGCCGATCGCGACGCCGGCGACCGTGGGATGGACGCCCGCGATGGTCGAGGCGAGCCAGATCGCGACGCCCAGCAGGACGTAGACGCCGCTGGCCTGGAAGCCCCGCGCACGCAGGACTGCCATGACGGCCAGAAGCCCGATGCCGACCGCCAGCGCAAGGAGGTGGACGTCGGTGCTGTAGACGACCGCGATGACCAGGACGGCGGCCACGTCGTCGACGATGACGAGCGTCAGGAGGAAGGTGCGCAGGCGGAAGGAGCTGCGACGGCCGACGAGCGCGAGGACGCCGACCGCGAACGCCGTGTCGGTCGCCATGACCAGCGCCCATCCCCGCGCGGCGTCACCGCCACCGCTCAGGAACAGGAAGATGAGGACGGGCAGCAGCATGCCACCGAGGGCGGCGATGACCGGCACGGCGATCCGCCGGCGCTCACGGAACTCGCCCATGTCGACTTCGCGGCGAACCTCCAGGCCGATGAGCAGGAAGAAGAGCGTCATCAGCCCGTCGTTGACCCAGTCCTGGAGGTCGTGGGCGAGGACGAAATCGCCGAGCCGCAACGACAGCTCGGTCGACCAGAACGCGTCGTAGCCGGCGCCCCACGGCGAGTTGGCCCATGCCAGGGCCGCCACCGTTGCGGCCAGCAGCACGACGGCGCCGCCGGCCTCGGTGGTCAGGAAGTGCTGGAGGCCGGCGAGCCGCCTGGCCGCCGGCGTGGTGTCGCCAGAGTCGGTGCGGCCGATCGCGCCGCCGGCGTCGTCGCTCAGGTTCGTCTCATCGTGGTGTGGTGGTCAGGAAGTGACGCCGGGCTCCCCATCGGCGAAGCTCGGCGTCGAGATCCAGTGGCATGATCGTCGCCCGGTCTGCGTGGTCGCCCCATGCCTCGCGCGGCACCTGCCACATGACCTCGAACTCGTTGCCATCGGGGTCACGGCCGTACAGCGATTTGCTGACCCCATGGTCCGAGCTCCCGGTGAGTGCACCAAGCGCTCGCAGCGATGTCGCCATGTCGGCCAGTCCCTCGATCGTGTCGATCTCCCAGGCCAGATGGTACAGGCCGGTCGATCCGCGAGGCGGACGGGCCGCCTCCGGACCAACTTCGAACAGGCCGAGGTCGTGATGGTTGCCGCCCGACGGCGAGCGCATGAAGACCGCGCGCATGCCGCTCGGCCGGCTGAGCTCCTCGAACCCGAAGGCGTCGGCGTAGAACTCGGCCGCGGCATCGATGTCACGCACGAAGAGGACGGCGTGGTTGAGCCTCGTGATCGCCATCGGTCAGCGCTCGAGCTTCCAGGCGGAGGTCCAGCCCCAGCCGTTCTGCGCGTTGAGGCCGATGTTGATGTAGGCCATCCCCTCGAGGAATCGCGCCGCTCGCAGCGGACCGACGTCGAGCGGAGAGAAGCCCATCGACTCGACCAGAGAGATCACGGTCTGCTTGGCCTTGTCGTCGTCGCCGGCGACGAAGCCGTCGATGACGCGGCTCGGTGCCGCCTGGTTCGCGGCGAAGATGGTGTTGAACGCCTTGATGACGCGGGCCTCCGGCAGGAGCTTCTGGAACTCCTCCGCCGCCGAGGTGCCGTCCGTGGCGAGCCCTGAATAGTCCGGCTTGAGCGGGTTGGTGACGTCGATGACCGTCTTGCCGGCGACGCCGTCGCGGATGTCGTCCGTGACCTCATCGGCCGCTCCGACGAATGGAATTGCCAGGATGACGAGGTCCGCATCGGCGACCGCCGCGGCGTTTCCCTCTGCGGATGTCGCGCCGACCTCTCGAGCGGCCTCGGCCGCACGCTCGCGGTTCTTCGCGGTCAGGGTCACGTCGTGACCTGCGCGGGTAATGGATGTGGCGAGGGCCTTGCCGACGTTGCCGGCGCCGATGATGGCGACCTTCATGGTGAATACGTTCCTCTCTGGGTCCGTTGGGGATTGGTGTTAGCAATCTGTCTTGGCTAATATCCATATTCTGCGGCACGAGTTGGTTCTTGTCAATACCCTTCGGTCCGTGCCATAGTCCGGAGCAGTGACAGATGCACCACGCCGCCGCCCGAAGGTCGGGGCGCAGATCCGCCGCCGGCGCCAGGACCGCGCCCTGACCCTCGCCGCGGTGGCGCAGATCACCGGCCTCAACGTCGGGTACCTCAGCCAGGTCGAGAACGACAAGGCCTCGCCGTCGCTCGAGACCCTCGCCGCACTCGCCGACGCGCTCGACGTGCCGATCGCCTGGTTCCTGCTGGATACCAGCATCGGCCCGCGCGTGGTCCGCGCCTCGGAGCGGCCGCGACGCAGGCTGCCGCTGTCGTCCGGGGCGATGACGCAGGTCGACGGAGGCATCGCGCGCGACATCGCGATCTTCGAAGCCCGCCTCCCGGCCGGCGAGCGGACCGGCTTCCACGAGCATCCGGGCGACGAGCATCACATCGTGATGTCCGGCCGGGTCCGCGTCACCCAGGGCGACGCCGTGGTCGAGGCGAGCGCCGGCGACTACGTCCTGCTCGACGGGACCCTGCCCCACGACGTGGAGGTCCTCGGCGACGAGCCGGCGCACATGCTCATCGTCTATCCCCGCGGGGGGCACTCCGAGCTGACGCGACGCGAGGGCTGAGACCCCTCAGGTGCCGTCGAGCCACCAGGCGCGCAGCCGCGTCGGACGGATGCGGATCGGCACCGCGTACTCCCCGGCGAAGCTCGGCGGGTCGGCGCCGAGCCGCGCGATCAGCTCCGCGTACTTGGTCACATATCCGGCGAGCCGGTCCGCGCTCGGCGCTGCCTCGTCCACCGACGCCACGCCGGTCAGCACGATGATCCGATCGCCCAGCTCGTCGGTGCGAAGCGCGAACGCGACCGTCGGATTGGCGGCGATGTGGCGCAGTTTCGGCTTGTCGCGCTGCGAGTAGACGAGCACCGCCTCACCGTCCCACCAGAACCAGACCGGGGTCGGCACGGGCGTGCCGTCCGGGGCGACGGTGATGAGCCAGGCAACGAGGTCCTCGCGCAGCGCCCTGTCCACGCGAGCTCCCTTGTCGGTTCCGAGGTCGATCACCATGACGGGCTCCTGCAGCGGTGCTGGAGGGCGATAATGCCTCACGATGTTCTACGTCCAGCGCGGCGACGTCCCGCACAAGCGCCACACCCAGTTCCGCAAGGCCGACGGCGGCCTGTACGCCGAGGAGCTCTTCGGGGTCGAGGGCTTCGCGGGACGCAGCTCGCTGCTGTACCACCACACGCCGCCGACGCAGACGCACCAGATCGACCCACCCGCGCGCGTGAGCATCGAGCCCGCCGATCCGGAGGGCACCGCGCCGCATCACCATCGGCTGGTCAACACCGGCCAGCTGACCGCCAACGGCGACGGGCTGTCGGGCCGCATTCCGCTCTTCTTCAACAACGACGTCACCTTCGGCGTGGTGCTGCCGGCCGAGGCGATGACCGACTACTACCGCAATGGCATCGGCGACGAGATGTACTACGTCCACGAGGGCAGCGGCACGCTCGAGACGATCTTCGGACCGATCGTGTACGGGCCGGGCGATTACCTGGTGCTGCCGATCGGGACCACCTATCGGCTGGTTCCCGACCCCGGCGTCGCGCAGCGCATGCTGTGGCTGGAGTGCCCGTCCGAGATCGAGCCGCCGCGGCGCTACCGCAACGAGTACGGCCAGTTGCTCGAGCACTCGCCCTACTATCACCGCGACATCCGACCGCCCGCCGAGATGGCGCCGATGCTCGACGAGGGAGACTTCGTCATCCGCATCCGCAGCCGGGACCGGATCACGCCGTACCACTACCGCCATCATCCCTTCGACCTCGTCGGCTGGGACGGCTACCTGTGGCCGTTCGCGTTCAACATCGGCGATTTCGAGCCGATCACGGGGCGCATCCACCAGCCGCCGCCGGTGCACCTCACCTTCCAGCCGCGCAACTTCGTGGTCTGCTCGTTCGTGCCGCGCAAGTTCGACTATCACCCGCTCGCCATCCCGGCGCCGTACAACCACTCGAACATCAACTCCGACGAGGTCATCTACTACGTCGCCGGCAACTTCATGTCGCGACGCGGGGTCGATATCGCCTCGTTCACCGTCCATCCGGCCGGCATCCCGCACGGCCCGCATCCGGGGTCGGTCGAGGCTTCGATCGGCAAGGAGGCGACCGAGGAGCTGGCGGTCATGATCGACACGTTCCACCCGCTGTTCCTCACCCGCCAGGCAACCGAGCTCGAGGACGAGCGGTACCCCTATTCGTGGATTCCGCCCGAGGATCCGCATGACCACGCGCGCGAGCTCTCCGAGCGCGGGCCGGAGGCATTCCCGGACTGAGGCGATGCCACCGGCGGCACGGGCGGTACGACGATCGCCGCGAACCGGCCAGATGCCCGTCAGATGAGCACTAACCGGTCCGTTGGGCCGAGAACCGCCGGATCACGCTCCTGGTGCTCACCTCACGGGAATTCGCACCGTTCGCGACGGACCGGGTCGCGTAACGCTCACCTGGTGGGAATTCGTCCGCCTCGTCGCGACGCGGGCGACGTCGGCGATCGCTACGTCAGCCGGGCTCGGGGCCCTCGAGGTTGACCAGCTGAGGTCCTTCGCCGACACGAACCACGAATGCTTCCGCCTGACCTTCAGACCCCGTCGTCTCGCGGTGCACGAGCTGCGCCGGGTTGAAGATGAAGTCGCCCGAGTGGGCGGCAATCGACTCTCGCCCGCCCGGGCCGAACTCGATGGTCAACATGCCCTTGAGGACATAGATGTACGAGTCGTTGCCGCCGTGGTGGTGCCAGCCGCTCGAGACGCCGGCATCAGTGCGCACGCAACCGGCCCACGTGCCTGGAGCCTCGTGGAGCGTCCGCCGCTCCATGCCGGGTGTCGCCGGGCCGGGATGGCCCTCGCCGGGGTGAACGACGATGGCTCGCGATCGCATCGGTCCATCTCCTCGTCCGCGTGAAGGGCCTCAATTGTCGCCGTCCGCGCAACGGCTGACGAGCTCGCTGGTGCGAATCTCGCAGTAGGATCGGCCATGGAAGCAGCAGAGGCGACGCCGATGACCGACGCGACCGCGATCCCGGTGAACATGTTCGACAACGACCGCGAGGTCATGGTCGTCGCGCCGATGCCAGGCGTCGGGCCGGAGGACATCAGCATCGACGTCAC
>DASVDT010000191.1:0-10280 GCA_036380955.1 Candidatus Limnocylindria bacterium
AGGTCGTGGTGGAGCGCGTGGATCTTGAGGTGCTCGAGCAGGATCCCGCCGTGGCCGTGCACGATCGGCTTTGGCAGCCCGGTCGTGCCCGAGCTGTACAGCACGAACAGCGGATGGTCGAACGGCACCTCGGCGAAGGCCAGCTCGGCGGGCGTCGCGCGCAGCTCCGCCCAGCTCAGCGCATCGGGCACGCTGCCCGTGCCGAGGTACGGCAGCGCCACCGTCGCCGTCAGGCTCGGCAGCGCCTCGCGGATGGCCGCCACCTCATCGGTCCGGTCGAGGTCCCGGTCGCCGTAGCGGTAACCGTCGATGGTCAGGAGCACCTTCGGCTCGATCTGGCTCCAGCGATCGACGACCGAACGCGTCCCGAACTCGGGAGCGCAGCTCGACCACACCGCACCCAGTGAAGCGGTCGCCAACAGGCCGATGACGGCCTCGGGAACGTTCGGCAGGTAGGCGGCCACGCGATCGCCCGGCCCGACGCCCAGCCGGGACAGCCCGACGCGCACGCGCGCGACCTCGTCGCGCAGCTCGGCCACGGTCATCGCGATGCGCTCGCGCGTCTGCGAGCGCGCCACCAGCACGATGTCGTCGTCGCGGCGACCGGCCAGGCGCAGGCAGTGCTCCGCCCAGTTCAGCGTCGCCCCGGGGAACCACCGCGCACCCGGCATGTGCCGGTCGGCCAGTGCCGGTACGGGGTCGTCGGACGACACCTCGAAGTACCGCCAGATCGTCGACCAGAACTCGTCGATCTCCTCGATCGACCACTCCAGGAGCGCGTCGTAGTCGTCGAAGCGAAGGCCGCGCTCACGCTCCAGCCAGGCGAGGTACGCGCCAACCCGGGTGCGCTCGCGGACGGCCGCCGGCGGTGACCACAGGACGTTGGGCTGCTGCGGGTCCATGCGGCCGATGATGCCAGAACCCCGGCGTATGCTCGGCGTCATGCTCGTCGCCGTGCTCGCGCTGGCTCTCGCGGTGGGCGGCCCCATCGCCGCGCCGCCGGCGCCGCTCGCCATCGGCGCCGTGCCCGATGAGCCGGGCGCCACCTTCCTGCCCGACGAGGAGCCGACCTACCAGGCGGTGGCGGCCGACCTCGACGGCGATGGCGCACGCGACGTGGTGCGGCTGGTCGGCGCCGAGCGAGGCTCGATCCGTGCCGAGGCGTGGACGGTCGGTGACGACACATGGACGCCGATGGCCACCGCGGTCGACGTCATCCCGGCGCGACCCAGCGGCGACCGGACCAATCCCGTCTTCACCGGCACCCCGGTGCGGCTGATCGTGCGCAGCATCGACGGCGTGGATCGGGTGACCGTGGTCCGCCAACCGCGCTTCGACGACGTCGATGCCGACGCCGAGTGCTGCCTCCAGCTCCACGACCTCGTCCTGGCCGGCGACCGGCTGTCGCTGGTGCCGGTTGCCGACCCCGCGACGAGCGTCGGCGCGGTCTCGGCCATCGACTTCGACGGTGACGGGACCGATGAGCTGCTCGCCTCTCGGTCGCTGCCGCCGCTCGGCGACATCGGCTACCCGTCGGAGCTGAGCGTGTACCGATGGAACGGCGAGACCTTCGATCCGCCGACGATCAGCCAGATCCCGATCGGCTCGGGCGACACGCCGTTCGCCCTCGGCGACAGCGACGGCCATCAGGGTGAGGAGGCTGCCATCATCAGCACCATCGGGCGCCCGGCGCTCTATCGCCTGACGCTCGACGACGCGGGTCAGGTCCAGGTCGAGGATGCCGGTCTCGTCGCGACGGACGCCCTTGCCGTCTCGATCAACGGCGCCCGTGGCGTCGCCGTCATCGGCCCGACGGTCGACCTGGCCGTCATGACATGGCGGCGCGACGGCGTACCGGAGACGATCGCCAGCCTGCCGCTCGACGACGCCACGCTGCTTGGCTCCGTCGAGATCGGCGGCCACCCGCACCTGGTGGTGCGCCAGACGGACCCCGAGGCGCTGCACCTGCTCAGGCTGCCGCACCTGGAGCCGTCACTCGGCAACCCGGTCACCCGCAGTCCGGCGGCGGCAACGCTCGCGTCGACCACGCTGAAGCCATTCGTCGGACCGATGCCGGGCGGCGGCCTGGATGGCGAGGCGGCAGTGGTCTACGCGGGGCGGTTGCTGCCGTCACCGGATCGCGCGGATGCGCCGTTCCGAACGCTGGACACGGCGATCATGGCCAGCCTCGCCGGTGCGGAGCCGGTGGGGCTCGTCGGCCCGGACCGCTCGTGGCTGGCGCTCCTGCACGCGCCGATGCCGCTCAGCTCGATCGACCCGCGGGGCGGCCGCCTCGACCCTCCCGTGTTTCCCCCCGCGTCGGGCGTCAGCGTGGCTCCGGTCGAGCTGTCACGCACGCCAGAGACCGACGACGCCGCCTTCGATCCCGCGCTGGAGGGCGCCGTCCAGCTGCCCGGCGTCAACGTTGGTGCGCCACCGACCGGGTTCCGGATCCGCGTCGAGGCGCCGCCCGGATCGCGTGTGTACGTGACGGTGGCCGACCCGTCGGTCGTGGGTCCCGTGGCCGTCGTTCCCGGCGACGGCGTCGCGCTCGTCCCGGTCGTGCCCCCGCAGGGAGTGCCCTCTCCCGCGTTCCGGGCGACGTTGTCGCTCGCGACGCCCGCCGGTCACGGCTACACGGCCAGCTGGGACATCCGCGTGCTCGGCGAGCCGCCGCCCCTCCAGGCGTCCGTCTCGACGTCCATCGGCTCACCGACGGTCGACGTCACCGGGCAGAGCGTGGCGTACGCGATGGTCAGCGTCGACGGCCACTCGGTCCTCGTTGGCAGCGACGGTCGATTCGCGACGTCGGTGCGGGCACCGCCGTGGCCGACGGACATCGAGGTCGTCGCCACCGACCCGTTCGGACAGGCGGCGCGAACGTCGGTCAGCGGGGTCGGCTTCCTCGACTATCGCGCCCTGCCGTGGGTGCCGATCGCCGTCGTCCTCGTCGCGTTCGCGGGGATCGTGCTCTTCCTCCGCGTGCCGCGGCCGACACCGCTTCCACGACGCGCCGATGATGCGGTGCTCGAGGAGATCGACCCCGACTGATCGGGCCGGCGACCCTTCAGCTGCCCCGGCGGCGGCGAGCCAACCGCTCGGCCAGGGTCTCCCCGCCACCTGGCGTGTCGACCGCCGGCGATTCCGCCGCTGGTTCGGGCGCGGCACTCGGGGAGGGCTCCGTGCGAGGCGCCGGCCGCTGACGATCGACGACGCGTTCGGCCCGACGCTGGCTGCGGCCGCGCGCGGCGCGCAGCTCGGCGAGACCTGGCACGGCCTCGGGCTGCACCGTACCGAGGCCGAGACGGCGCGCCAGCCAGGCGCGCGCCCGGCGTGCATCGGACCGCGCGAGCGCGACGCGTCGCACGCCGACGTCGAGCGGCACGAGCACGATCGCCAGGATGAGCAGCCACGGCCAGATCGGCGTCGGGAACGCGCCGGCCGCGATATCGTGCGCCCAGACCGCCTCGCCCGATTCCTCGTCGGCCAGGACGAGTTGCCGGCCGCCTCCGGCGCTGGCGTACGCCGCGAGCGCCTCGGGGTCGACGCCGAGGCGCCGGTACTCCTCGGCGGCGGGCGAAACGACGCCCAGGGTGCGGCTGGCGGCATCGGTGAACCCGGGGCTCTCGAACGTCTGCGCGATGCGCACGAGGTAGGCGCCCGGGTCCTCCGCTCGAATCGAGCCCGCGTAGCGCCCCGGGCCGACCTGCTCGAGCACGGTCTGCGCCGGCTCGAGGTCGGGCGAGACGAGTCGCAGCACGGTCCGATAGAAGTTGCGGGGACCGGCATCCTGGTCGAAGGACGTGACCTCCACGTCGAGGTCGCCGCGCTCGCCGGGGGAGAAGCGCACGTCGATGCCCTCCGCGTCCTGCGGCGGCAGCGTCCACGCCACCAGCTGGGCGGTCAGCGTCCCGAACTCGGGCGTGCCGATCCAGGGGGTCGCCCACTGCTGTCGCGCGTCCGAGGTCCAGGCCACGGCGCGGCCCAGGCCGTACTGCCACTGTGCCAGCAGCGGATCCTCGCGAGCAGTGAGCAGCGCCACCGTCGCCGAGCCCTTGGCGGTCGTCGCGTTGTAGCCGAGCAGCTGAGGCAGGCGCCCGGGGTCGAGCCCGTCGAGGATCTCCGAGGGGGCGGATGGGATCGGCTGGAAGGGTTCCTCGACGATCTGCTCGCCGGCGGTGCGAATGGTCTCGCGCAGGAAGATGTCGGGAATGGTCGTCGCGTCGGCGGCATCGTAGTAGCGGCCGCCGGACTCCTCGGCCAGCCGTCGCAGGATCTGGCCCGAGCCACCGCCGGTGCCAATGGTCGACAGCGTGATGCCGGCGGCCTTCATGTCGTCGAGCAGCTCGTCGTAGGCCCCGTGGCTCGACCAGCCATCGGTCAGCAGGATGATGTGGCGCAGGCTGGCGGGGTTGTTGACGAGGTCGTCGTAGGCAGCCTTGAGCCCGGCGAAGATGTTGGTGTTGCCGTCGGCCGCAAAGCCGAGGCCGGCGTCGAGCGCGCCGAAATCGACCGGCGCCGTCCGAACGGCCCAATGTGCGTTCTGGTCGAACGTCACCACGCCGAGCTGGTCTGACGGGGCCAGCGCCTCGGCGGCGCGGATGATCGCCTCGCGCGCAACGTCGACCTTCTCGAAGCCGCGCGTCTGCGACGTGGCCGTGTCGCGCGAATCCCCGGTGCAATGGCAATCGGCCATGCTGCCCGACTTGTCGACGACGGCCACCATGGCCACGTCCGGCGAGCGCTCGCGGTCACGAACGGTCATGTACACCGGCAGGGTCTCCTCGAGCGGCGTGTCCAGGTAGCCGCCGGCGCCGAAGCTGCTGCGGCCGCCGAGCATGACGAGGCCCTTCCCGAGGTCGCGCACGTAGACCTGGAGCGACGCCATGGTCGTGTCGCCGAGCGCCGACGCGGACACGTCGTCGAGCACGATCGAGTCATACCCGGCGAGCGCGGTGAGCGACGACGGCACGCCCGTCGACGGGACGACGTCGACCTCGAGGCTGCCCTCGCCCAGCGACGTGATCAGGTCGGCGGCGCGCTGCGCATCGTCGGTGGCGACGAGGACGCGCGGCTCGCCGGTCACGAGGACATAGGCATCGGCGGCGTTGTTCTCGCCGAAGCGGTCGTCCTCCGGCTCGACCACCGCGCGAAAGACGTGGAAGCCACTCTCGCCGGCGGTCGCCGAGAATGGCACGGTGGTGATGCCCGGCTCGAGCTCCAGCTCACGGGTGGCGATCGTGGCGCCGTCGGCAAGGAGACGCAGCGTTGCCGTCGTCGTGATGGTCGACCGCAGTCGAGCCACGAGGTCGATCGTCTCCCCGACGCGCGCGCCCGACGGCGCGTCCACCGCGTCCACCAGCACTTCCGCCGCGGTGTCGTCGGCCGGCGTGACGACGTCGAGGCGGATGCCTCGAGCGGCGGCCGCGGCGATCGCATCGGCGGCCTCGCCCGAGGTGTCGTTGCCGTCGGACAGCAGCACCATCCGCTGCTGCGTGCCCGCCGGAAGGATGGCCGCGGCGAGCCGCACCGCGGCCGCGACGTCGGACGCTCCGGCGACCGGTCGCGAGGCCGGGGTCGCAAGCTCGTTCAGCTCGGACGGCAGGCGATCGACGAGTGCGTCGGCGCCGAAGACGACGACGCCGGCCGTGTCGGCCTGGGGCTTGTCGCGGACCGATGCGCGCGCCCAGTCGACCAGCTCCTCGCTCGTCGCGTCGAGCATCGACGCCGACGCATCGAGCAGGAAGACGACGCTCAACCGATCCGACGGCAGCGCCAGCCGAATGCCGGCCAGCGACAGGACCAGGCACGCGACCAGTGCCAGGCGGATGAGCAGCGACGCCACGCGCCGCCCGGCCGGGAGCGTGCGAGAGGCGGCCATCCAGCCGATGACCACGATCGCGACGGCGGGCACCGCCAGCCACAGCCACGCTGGGTCGCTGAAGTTGACGGGAGCGCTCACGGGGCGCGGCCACCCAGCGGCTGCGGGCGCCGGCCGAAGGCGCGTCGCAGGCCGCGTCGCGTCGGCCGATGGAAGAGGAGCCACTCGACCGCCAGCAGGGCCAGCGCGACGAGCGCCAGCGGCCACCACCACTCCGCGCGGGCCGTCTGCGCCGGTCGCTCCTCGCCGGCGGGCACGCGGCCCATCTCGACCAGGCGTTCGGCGTCGCCCGGCGCAACATCGGATTCGTCGCTGCTGAACAGGTTGATCGCGGTGGACCCGAGCAGCGTGCCGGCAAGCTCGCGTTCGTCGTCGTCATCGGCGACGCGAAGCTCGCGCACGCCGACGGCATCGGCTGCCGGCAGGGTCACCCGACCGCCGACCACGGGCAGCTCCGCGCTCGTGGTGCGGTCTCCGCTGCTGGTGCTGAGCACGACGCGCTCGAGGCTGGGGTCGACGTTCACGGCCAGGGAGGCGCCGAGTGGCATCGACGAGGGCAGCACGCCCTCCGCCGCGGGCAGGAGGAAGTCGACCAGGTTGCTCGTGAGCAGCGGGAAGGCGATCTGCAGCGGCAGATCCGTCTCATCGAGGTCGAAGCCGATGACGCCGAGACGCGTCCCCCCGACGTCGCCGGCCGCCACCAGCGGCGACCCGCGCGTGCTGGCCACCACGGCACGGAGGCCGTCGGCGAGCTGGACCTGCCGCGCGCGGCCGACGTGGACGCTGGAGAGGTCGACGAAGCGGAGCAGCGGCTCGTCGGGGTCGGGGCGGCCGATGGCCGGCGACTCCTCCCGCCCATCGACGCTGCCGAAGGCGCCGTCGGACGGCGGATCGACGTACAGCGCCGGGATGCGCGGCGCGTCCTCGGGGACGATCCCGTCGAAGACGATCAGCCCGTACGGCGTTCCGGCCGCCTCCGCCTCGTCCAGCGCATCGGCGTAGCCACTCTCGCCCACGGCGTACAGCTCGAGCCGCGGCAGCAGGGCGAGCGCGTTCTCCAGATACGCGCTGCCATCGCCGACGAGCAGCGCGCGGGTCGTCTGCTCGGCCGGCACGATGGCGAAGGCGCGGTCGTCGGCGGCCATGGCATCCGTGCCGGACAGCCGCGCCTCGATGGTGCGCGCGGCCGCCGGAACCGTCCCGATCAGCGCCTCCGAGCGCTGCCCGGCCGGGATGTCCAGCTCGCGAGCGTCGACGAGCGCGCCGTCGGCATAGAACTCGAGCCGCCGTGTGGCATCCGCGGCCGACGGATTCGTCACCGCCACGAACAGGTCGAGCTGGGCGCCGCCCGCCCGCCGAAGGGCCGACAGCGCCGAGATGGCCTGGTTGGCGTCCGTCGAGCCAACGCGCTCGACCACGACCGGCGCGCCGACGCCGCTCGCCGGGAGGACGTCGCCGGCGGCATCGGTGACGACGACGATCGTCGAGTCGCTGTCGCGCGCGGCGAGTGCCGACGACAACGCGAATGCATCGGTCAGGTCACCCTCGAGCTGGGTCGGGCCGATGCGGCCGATCGCCTCGAGCGCTGCGTCGGCGTCATCGGTCTCGCTGACCATCACCGTGGCGCTGTCGGCCGCGGCGACCACGGTGATCCGCCCGCTCTCCGGCAGGCGCTCGACCACCTCCCGGGCACGCGCGCGCGCCAGCTCCGCCCGATCCTCGTCGTCGGTGCGGGTCGACATCGACGCGCTCGTGTCGACGATGAGGACGACGTTGGCGGCCAGGTCCGATTCGGCCGTGGTGAACGGTCGCGAGGCGGCAATCACGACGATCGCCGCGATGAGCAGTTGCACCAGCAGCAGCCAGCTGAAGCGAAGCCGCTGCCACGGCGCGTTGGCCTCAACGTCCCGAACCAGCTGCTGCCACAGGAACGTCGAGCCGACCGGCAGGTCGCGCCGCCGCAGGCGCAGCATGTAGAAGGCGACGATGATCGGCAGGCTGACGAGGCCGATGAGGGCCAGTGGGCTGATCATCGGTCAGCTGGCGGATGTATCGGCCGAATCGCGCGGCAAGGTTCGTCCGCGGCGCGTTTGGCCGATCTATCGGTCGGGTCTGAGCTCCGGGCGTGCGGGGGGCGTTCGTTCGCGTCCCCTGATGACCGATCTATCGGCCGGATGACGCCGGAGTGCCGGTTCCTGCCGTGTTTGGCCGATGTATCGGCTACTGAGTAACGCGAAGCCGCATCTGGCGCGCGGAGCACGCTCAACTCGCGCCGATCTGTCGGCCAGGCCGCGCGCGATGGCCGCCTCACGCGTGGAATGACCGATGCATCCGTCGCGCCGCTCACTCCACGACCCTCCGGCGCCGCAGAACGTCGAACAGCAGGTCCGCGAGATCCAGGTCGGATGGCACGACCACGTAGGCGCCTCCTCGCCGCGCGACGAACGACGAGATCTCTGCCTGCCAGCCGGCCAGCCGCGCGCGGTACCGATCCACCAGGTCGTCGTCGCCGCTGACCTCGACCGCGTGGCCGGTCTCGCGGTCGACCAGGCGTGCGTCGGGCGGCACCTCCGGCTCGAGCTCGTCCGGGGCGAGGAGGTGCAGCACCGACAGCTGCGAGCGCGTCCCCGCCAGGTCGCGCAGCGCGTCCAGGTAGCCGGGGTCCATCAGATCGCTGATCAGGAGCATCGGCCCGGAGCCACGCATGCGGCCGGCGTAGGCCCGGGCCGCCGCCGCCAGGCCCGTCAGCCGCTCGGTGCGGGGCTCGGAGAGGAAGCCGAACAGCTCGAGCGCACGGCGCTTGCCGCGCATCGGTCGCATGGCGGTGGCGGTGCCATCACCCAGGAAGGCGACGCTGACCCGGTCCATCGACGCCAGGCCCAGGTAGCCCAGGGCCGCCGCCGCGCGCCGAGCGGCCTCGAGCTTGTTCGGTTCGCCGTAATCCATGCTGCGGCTGGCGTCGACGAGGATGTGGACGGTCACGTCCTCCTCCTCGACGAAGAGCTTGACGAACAGCTTCTCGAGGCGGGCGTAGGCATTCCAGTCGAGCTGACGCAGGTCGTCGCCGGCGCTGTAATTCCGGTAGTCGGCGAACTCGACGCTCTGCCCTCGACGCGTCGAGCGCCGCTCGCCCTTCATCCGACCCGCGGTCAGCCGCCGTGACGCGAGCTCGAGCTGCTCCAGGCGCCGGAGGAACGTCTCGTCGAAGAACGGCGCGCGCCCCGTGCCGGTCATGGGTGCGGCGTGATTGCGTTGCCGGTGCGGCAACTAACGGCCAAGAAGGGAGCGAATCGGTGCGCGCGATGGCCGTCGGTTGCACGGCCAGCAACGCGCGGCGAACGTGCGGGTCGCGCATGCCCGCACCGGGTCCCTGCGTGGCCGTTCGTTGCCCCGCGTGCAAACGACGGTCGGGTCACGAGCACGCCATGCACCGGCAGGGGGCTACTCGGCCGGCTCGGTGGGCGTCTCGGCGATGATCGCGCGAACCACGGAGTCGGTGCTGATGCCCTCCGCCTCGCCCTCGAAGTTGAGGATGATGCGGTGGCGGAGGGCCGGGGCGGCGACTGCCTGGACGTCGGCGTACGAGACGTTGAAGCGGCCGTCGAGCAGGGCCGAGATCTTCGCGCCGAGGACCATGGCCTGCGCCCCGCGCGGTGAGGCGCCATAGCGCACGTAGGACGTCACGATGCCGGGCACTCGCTCGGTGTCGGGGTGTGTCGCCCGCAGGATGCGGATGGCGTAGGCCATCACATGCGAGGCGATCGGCACGTCGCGCGCGAGCGCCTGCATGGCCAGCACATCGGCTCCGGTGGCGGCCTTGCCGACCGCGGGCTGCTCGACGCCGGTCGTGCGCTCCATGATCCGGACCAGGTCCTCCTCGGACGGGAACGGGACATCGATCTTGAAGAAGAACCGATCCAGCTGCGCCTCCGGCAGGGGATAGGTGCCCTCCATCTCCAGCGGGTTCTGGGTGGCGAGCACGAAGAACGGCTCGGACAGGGTGTACTGCTGCTTGGCGACGGTGACGCGGTGCTCCTGCATCGCCTCGAGCAGGGCCGACTGCGTCTTCGGCGTGGCGCGGTTGATCTCGTCGGCCAGCACGAGGTTGGAGAAGATGGGTCCCTGCTGGAATCGGAAGCGCCGCTCGCCGCCCTCCTCGACGATGATGTTCGTGCCGACGATGTCCGCGGGCATCAGGTCCGGGGTGAACTGGATCCGGCTGAAGTCGAGGTCGAGTGCCTCGCTCATCGTCCGCACCAGCATCGTCTTGCCGAGGCCTGGCACGCCCTCCAGCAAGGCATGCGACCCGGCCAGCAGGCTGATGAGCGTCTGCCGCACCAGTTGCTGCTGGCCGACGATGAAGGCGCCGACCTCGCGCTCGATGGCGGTCGTCAGCTCG
>DASVDT010000192.1:0-17580 GCA_036380955.1 Candidatus Limnocylindria bacterium
CGGCGTGATCGACACGAAGAGCCCGACCAGCGCGACGGCAGCCACCACGGTCGTGGCCGCGAGGGCGACGCGCAGCGAGAAGCGTGGCTCCGATCGGCCCGGCTCGGCGGCGAGCAGCTCCCGTGCATCGGCGGCGAAGTCACGGCGTCGCGAGGCGGGCTCCGTCCACCCGCGCAGCCGATCGGCCAGGTCGCGCTCGAAGTCGTCCATCGGCTCAGCCATCGCCGAGCTCCCGTCGCAGGCGGGCGACCGCGCGCGCCAGCCTGCCGCGGACCGATGCCGCCGTCCCGCCCACCTCGCGGGCGATCTCCGGCGAGGTCAGCCCGGCGACGTAGCGCAATGCGACCAGCCGCCGCTCATCGGCGTCGAGGAGGCCGACGGCTCGGGCGAGGTCCATGTACTCGGCGCGATCCGCGGGATCCTCGGGCCTGGTGGCGGTCAGGCGGCTCTCGCGGTCGAAACGGCGTCGATCGGCACGCATGATCTTGCGCGCCTCGTTGGCGGCGACCGACATGAGCCATGGGCGCAGCCGATCGGGATCGCGCAGAGAGCCGAGCTTGCGCCAGGCGATCGGCCAGGCAGCCTGGACCGCCTCACGCGCGGTTCCCGGGTTGCCGCAGATGACCATGCAGATGCGCGTCATGTCGGAGTCGTGCGCGGCCATGATCCGGGCGAGGGCGTCCTGGTCACCATCGGCCGCCAGCTCGGCCAGTGTCGGCACGATCCCGTCGCGCGGCATCGACATGCTGGCCTCCCTCCTCATGCCTTATAGATGCCGGCCGGGCGCGAAGTGTTCGCAGTCTACGAGGAGTTGTTCATGGCGCGCGCTCCTGAGCGCCATATGTCGCGGCATGGGACCGTAGGCAGGCCCAGCGGCACCCAGACGTCGATGCCACGCTCAGAAGTCAGCCGCGACAACGCCTCAACGTGCCGAAGGACGTGTCCGGCGACGCCTGGCTCCAACATCAGGCGCCGAGCCCCAACTGTCGCCGATGCGGACGGTCGGTGCCGACGTGCCGCGGGGCACCGCGGTCGAACGTCCGGCTGCTCAGGGACGCCGCGACTGGAAAATTGTGCGGCTCGCGGCACGTTATACGGCCGCACCGGCCAGTCGCCGGCCCCGTTGAGCGTGAATCAGGGGCGTATCGGTCGCATCGGCCGGATAACGTGCCACCACGAGCGCCGATTTCCAGTCACAGCTCGCGACTGGAAGAATCGGCCAATATCGGCGCAGCGTTCACGTCGCGGCGAGGATGTAGCTGACTCGACCGCCGGTGTACACTCCGCAAAGTGAACATCCGTTCTATTCTGGCGCCCTTCCTGCCGCGATACCCGACTGAATACCAGTGGGAGGAGCTCGAGGACGAGCTGCGGCGGACGCTCAGCACGATGCCGGTCCAGACGCTGCCCGAGGCGCTCGGGATGGAGCCGGCCAAGAGCGTCATCGAGGAGTGGCGCCATCGTCACTGGCTGGACGACAGCGCCCGCTACCTCCCGTAGGGCGGTCAGCTCCCGGCCCGATACTCCGCTGCCACCTCGCGCACGGTGCGCCACAGTGACTCGAGCGCCGGCCGGCGAACGACGACGAGGAGCAGCGCGAGGCCGATGTAGATCCACGCGATCACCAGCCGGACCTCGGAGCTGGGAATGGCGAACTGGATCAGGAACAGGACCGCCAGCACGAGCGCGCCCCACCAGCTGAAGCTGAGCCTGGCGATGCCGACGACCGCCAGCAGCGACTGCGCCGCGGTGATGAAGACCTCCTCCACCTGGCGCGAGTCGAAGCCGAGCCCGCCCCAGCCGCCACCGCCGATGCCGTACGCGATCGGCAGGCTGGCGATGAGCAGCGTCCACTGGTTGACCTTCGAGGAGATCAGCGTCCCCATGCCGGCGCCCGGGCGGCCGCTCAGCGCGAGCAGGCTGGCGATCAGGAACTCGGGCGCCTCGGAGGCGAACGGCGCGACCCACTGGACCAGCAGGAACTCGTCGATCCCCATTTCGACGCCCGCGCCGATGAGGCTCTCCGCGAACGGCTCCGCCGTTGCCAGGACGGCGGCAGCGGCGAACAGGATCAGCGCGCCGATGGTGATACGCCGCGGGCGAGTGGCCATCGATCCCAGCGTTTCGGCCGGGCCGACGAGATGCGGCTCCTCGACCGGAGCTTTCGCGATGAGCCACACATAGCCGATGAAGATGGCGACGAAGACGACGGTGTGAAGCAGCGTGATCGCATTGGTCAGCAGCAGCGAAAACGAGAAGATGGTGGCGATCGCCAGCACGAAGACCTCGATCGCATGGCCGCGCTCCAGCTCGAGCACCAGGCCGCGCGTCTTGAGCCAGAAGAGGCCGAACACCACCGGCCAGCCGAGGCCGACCAGCAGCCGATTCGCCCCGGTCATGTTGGCGATGGCGTACGGCGCCTGGGACGGATCGGCGCCGGCACGCAGGGCGAAGGCGATGTCGACCGCATACTCGGGCAGCACCGCGATGAGCGCGACCATCGCGATCGCGAGACCCTGCGCCACGTCGACCTGGAGCGCCTCCGCCGCCCAGGCGAGCAGGAACGCTGCGGCGAGGATGCTCAGCCCGTAGAGGCTGGCCTCGACGACCGGACCGGGGTGCGCGCCGCTGAAATGCAGCACGACGCCGGGGACGGCGAGCAGGGCCGTCCCGGCGATGAGAATGTACGAGCGCATCGGCGGACGATAGGCAGGAACGGTGCCGCAGGACGTCCGTTGGCGCGCGAGGTCAGGTGTCGGTACTGCCGTTCCGATCGCGGAAGACGCCACCCGGCTGCCAGGGCGTGCCGACCGCGGGAAGGAGCCATCGGTCGAGGCCGATCCAGCCCGCGTTCCGCCACGCGAGGACGAGCAGCGTGCCGAGGATGATGAGGACCGGGTTCGAGCTGACCGTGCCGGCCAGCAGGTAATTCGCGTTCATCACGATCCCGAAGAACGCGGCGATCCCTGTCAGCGCACCCAGGATGAGGGCGATGCCGACCGCGATCTCGCCGAGCGTGACCAGCCAGCCGAAGAGCGCCGCGTTCGGAATCGTGACGTTTTCGAGGAACCACGCGTACCACGGAGTCACGTCGGGATGCTCGCCGCCGGTCAGCTGCAGTGCGCCCTGGGAGAATCCGGCCACCGCGGCGCCGGCGTTCGCGCCGGTCCACGCCGCGGCGCCATCGCCGAACAGCTTGCCCCAGCCGGCGGTGATCCACTCGTACCCGAGGTACAGGCGAATGGGGAGCCAGATCCAGGCGGCGGTGGAGCTGGCGAACAGCCAGCGCGCGAACGGTGGCTCGCGGAACTGCGCCGGGTCGCGTGGCGCATCGGTGGTGGCAGTCATGAGTGCCCTCCGTCAAGCAGAAGTGACGCCATGTCGCGGCTCGTCGGCCATGGTGTCCAGCAGGATACTGAACGCGTCGATGCGTGAGGTGCTTCACCGTGCCGCCGAACGGCGCCGTGCGCACCTTGCTGGACAGCACGCACGGCCATTCGCCGCTACGATCCGGACATGACGACCGAAGAGACGATCGCTCCGCGGGAGCGCGATCCTGTGTGCGGCATGAATGTCCGCGTCGATGTCGCAATCGAGGATCGCCTCACCGCCGAGCACGAGGGAAACACCTACTACTTCTGCCGCGACGGCTGTCTCGGCGAGTTCGTCGCCGACCCGGCTCGATTCGTGAGCTCGCACGCACACGCAGTCGAGGCCGCTCCGGCTGGCACCCCCGTCATCGACGACGGCATGCGTCGCTGGTACGAATCGTGTTCGTGCTGCCTCTCCGATGCCTACCCCGAGGTCAAGGTCGCGCTCGACGCGGAGCGTGCGGCAAACGCCGAACCGGAAGTCGGGGCGGGTATCTGCGAGGTCGCGGAGGCTGAGCAGCCGGCGCACGCCTAGGCAGCGGAAGGTCACAAGGCCGCCCATCAACGGGCCACTCGGCCCCTGGCGCTCGGGCGCGCGCCGGCGACACTGAAGGCATGGGCAACGCCTTGGCTTCTGCGCGCCCCGCGATCCGGCCGGCGAAGGTGCTCGTCGTCGATGACGAGGCGCCGATCCGCGATCTGGTGAGTGGCTACCTGCGACGGGAGCAGCTGGAGCCCCTGGCGGCCGAGGATGGGTCGAGCGCGCTCGACGTGGTCCGCAGCCATCGACCCGACGTCGTCGTCCTCGACCTCAACCTGCCGGGCCTCGACGGGATCGAGGTGTGCCGTCGACTGCGAACCTTCTCCGACGCCTACGTGATCATGCTCACCGCGCGCGGCGAGGAGGTCGATCGCATCGTGGGTTTGTCGATCGGCGCCGACGACTACCTGGTCAAGCCATTCAGCCCGCGCGAGCTGATGGCGCGAATCCACGCCCTCCTGCGGCGGCCGCGCCCGCCGTCGATGGCCACGCCTGCAGGTCTCGAGGTCGATGTCGCTCGCCACCGCATAACCGTCGATGGCAACGTCGTCGCCTTGACCCCCATCGAGTTCGGCCTCCTGGCCGCCCTGGCGCGCGCGCCGGGCGTCGTCGTTACGCGAGCCGCGCTCATGGCCGGGGTATGGGGTCCGGGCTACGAGGACGATCACCTGCTCGACGTCCACGTCGGCAAGCTGCGGCGCAAGCTGGGCGACGACCCCGCGCGCCCGCGCTTCGTCGAGACCGTGCGCGGTATGGGCTTCCGACTGGCCGACCGATGATTGCCCTGCCGCGCCACCTCCGGGGTCGACTCCTCCTCTCGCACCTCGTCGTCGCGGCCGCCACGCTCGGCACCGTGCTTGTCGGCGTCAGCCTCGTCGGCCCGGGCTACTTCGCCGAGGCAATGGGTCACGCCACAGACGATCCGCATGGCCCGGTCATGGACGCTCTCACCCTCGCCGCGTTCGACGACGCGATGCGCACCGCCCTGCTGGCCGCCGCCTTGACGGCGCTCATCGCAGCGGTAATGGTGTCGCTCGCCGTCTCGGGCCGCATCGCCGGGCCGGTGAGCCGGCTGGCCGCCGCGGCACACCGGGTCGCCGCCGGGCACTACGCCGAGCGCGTGCCATCGGTCGGCGACGGTGAGGTCGCCGAGCTGGCAGACGCCTTCAACGTCATGAGCGGTTCGCTGGAGCAGGACGAGCGTCGTCGCCTCCAGCTGGTAGGCGATGTGGCCCACGAGCTCCGCACGCCGCTCACCACCCTCGACGGATACCTCGAGGGGCTGGAGGACGGTGTCATCCAGGCAGACTCCGAAACCTGGCAGCTCCTGCGGCGCGAGACCGGGCGCCTCAACCGACTCGTTGGCGACCTCGCCGAGCTGTGGCGGGCAGAGGCCCGCCAGCTGCCGCTCCATCCCGACAAGATCGAGGTCAATCCGATCCTCGACGAGGTGGCTGAGCGCTTCCGGCCCGACGCGGCGGCCCGCGGGATGACGGTCGAGGTCGAGCCAACCACAGCGCTCACGACGTGGGCGGACCGTGATCGTGTGGTGCAGATGGTCTCGAGCTACCTGTCCAACGCCGTTCGCTACGCGCCGGACGGTAGCCGCGTTCGCCTCGCTGCGAGCGCGAGCGACCTCGAGGTCGTGATCCGCGTCGGCGATGAAGGCCCCGGCCTGGCGACCGACGAGCTCGAGCGACTCTTCGAGCGCTTCTACCGCGTCGACCCGTCGCGCTCACGCGCCCTCGGTGGCGCGGGCATCGGCCTGGCCATCACGCGGGCGGTGGCGGAAGCGATGAACGGCCGGGCGTGGGCCGAGAGCGACGGTCCGGGCCGAGGCTCAACCTTCCTGATCGCCCTGCCCGCTGCCTGAGCCGCTGCGCGCTGCTCGACGGCTGGGAGCTACTGCAGCGCCGCCTCGATCCATGCCCGCTCGGGCAGCCCGGCGAGCCCCCGGTCGGTCCAGTACACGCGACAGCGCGGCGTGTAGTCGCCCGGGTCGGTGAAGCGCGGATCGACGTCCCGGCCGTCCACGCGGATCGTCGGCGATCCGGGAAAGCGCCAGCGATGCGCCACGTCCAGGTCGGTCGCATCGATGTCCTCGACCGGCGTCCCCGGTGCCACTCCCGCGATGACATCGAGGAGCAGACGGCGAGCTTCGACGTGGTGTGGGCAGTCGCGGAACCAAAGCAGCTCGACCCGGTGGCTCATGCCAGCGCGCCCATTGCGCTGTCCGAGCCGGGTCGATCGATCGCGAAAACGAAGTGTCCCATCACCTGATCACTATCGCTCGTGCCGCCACTCACGCAAGCGAGCCCTGGAGACGGTTCCCTGGCGAAGGGCTTGAGGAAACATTGAGGCGATCTTGGGCATGACGAGCATGGACCCGTAGCCCCGGCTCCCCGATCGTGGATCACGGCCGATGAACGGCCGTGATCGTACGGAGAACCGAGAACGATGGACATGCACCTCGGTGGCTGGCTCTGGATGGTCGTCTGGGTCGGTGCGCTGATCGTGATGGTCTGGATTCTCGTCGCCGGCGGGCGCAGTCCGGCGGGGGAGTCTCCGCTCGAGATCCTCCGCCGCCGGTACGCAGCGGGTCAGATCACCGAAGAGGAGTTCCGCCACGCGCGCGACGTCCTCGGCACAGGAGGCAACCAGTCATGACCAGCAAGCTTGCCGGCGCGCTCGTCGCCGGCGCCCTCGCCATCGGCATCCTCGTCGGAGCCGCCGGCACCGTCGTGGTACACGACGTCACCGGCCGCTCCCCGGGCCTGGGCGACATGGACCAGATGATGGAGACGATGGGCATGATGGATGGCGGCGGGATGCTCGGCCGGTCCGTGAGCCCCGCGGATCACGTGCGCCATCACGCAGGCGATCGATGACGCGGGGCGACACGAGTCGACCGCAGCGGCGGCGCTCGGCTGACGAGATCGTCGAGCCCCCGTCTCGCTGGCGCTACGTGCTCGGTGGCACCGTCGTCGCCGGGATCCTGGCCACCGGCGTGGTTCTCGGCTTCGGCGACTTCCTCGGCCGGCCCGGCGGCGCGCAGTCGGTCCGCATGAGCATGGCCGGCTTCGAGCCGCGGTTGATCCACGCCGCGGCCGGCGAGGCGGTCACGCTCGACCTGTGGACCACCGACTCGGCCATCCACCTCGAAAGCGGCGTCCACACCATCGTCAGTGACGAGCTCGGCATCCGGGAAGAGCTGCCGGCGGAGTCGCGCAAGGCGGTGACGCTCCGGATGCCCGCCGAGCCCGGCACCTACGACATCTACTGCGACTCCTGCTGCGGTGGCAAGGACAACCCGACGATGCACGGCCGGCTCCACGTGGCCGAGGCCTGATTCGATGCGGGCGCGAACCGTATGGACGGCCGCGGCCGTCGGCCTCGTCCTCGTCATGCTCAGCGTCGCGCTCGCACCGTCGCTGCTGGTGGTCGTTGCGGTTGGCGTCTGCGTCCTCATGGCGCTCGTCGGGCACGGCCACGAGGTGGCACGGTGAGCGGCTGCCATGAGCCGGTGCCGCTCAGCGCACCCCGCCCCCAGCTGACCGCCACGTCGCGAACCTGGCTCGGCCTGCCGCCGCCGGCGCTCGGCCTCGCCGGAGCGCTTGCCGTGGTTGGCCTCATCGCCAGCGCGGTCGTCGCTAGCTCGCCGTTCGATGCGGCTGCCTTCGGCGGGCTGACCGTGCCCACCGTGCTGGGCGCCGGCGTGCTCGACGGGCTGAACCCCTGCGCCTTCGCGCTGCTCGTGCTCTTCGCCACGTACACGCTGGCGATGGTCAACAAGGTGACCTCGTCCGGCGACTCGACCGCCGCGGCGCGCCGTCAGCTGCTGGGTGCCGGCTCGCTGTACGTGGGTGCTGTGTGGGTCACGTACTTCCTCATCGGCCTCGGGCTGTTCAGCTTCCTCGGCTGGATGGGGCAGGATCACTTCGCCACGCGGATCGCCGCCGTCCTGGCCCTCGTCATGGGCCTGTGGATGATCAAGGACATCCTGTTCCCGATGATGGGGCCGGCTCTGGCAGCCCCCCACGCATCGCATGGCTGGATGCACAAGGCCATGGAGCGCGGCGGCCTTGGCGGCATGCTGTTGGCGGGCGTGCTGGTCGGCATCTGCACGGTGCCGTGCTCGGGCGCCATCTACCTCGGAATCGTGGCCGTGCTCAACGCGTCGGGTGGTGGCGTGACCGGTCTCGCCCTGCTCGCGCTCTACAACCTGGCCTACATCGTCCCGCTCGTGCTGCTGCTGGCGGTGGTCAGCAACCGACGCGTGCTCGGCCGGCTCGGCCGCTGGAACCAGGCGAACTCGCCGTGGGTCAGGGCGACGCTGGCGGTCACCGTCATCGCCATGAGCCTCGGCCTGCTGATCACCATGTGAGGAGGTAATCCATGCGGCGCATCGCGTTGCTGCTGATCCCAATCCTGGCCATGGTGCTGGCCGCGTGCTCGCCTGGGGGCGGATCGGACAAGACCGTCCGGGTGCGCATGCACGACGACATGCGCTACGACCCCGACGCCTTTGAGTTCATTGCCGGCGACACGGTCACCTTCGAGGTCAGCAACGCGGGCCAGGTGCGCCACGAGTTCTTCGTCGGCGGCGTTGCGGCTCACGAGGAGCATGCGGCCGAGATGCGCGAGGGCGGCCATTCCGAGGACGCGCACAGCAACCCGGCTGCGGTCAGCGTCCCAGCGGGGGCGTCCGGCACGCTGACCTACACCTTCGAGGACTCGGGCAACCTGCTGGTCGCCTGCCATGAGCCCGGCCACTACGAGGCCGGCATGGTCGCACCGATCACCGTTCACCCGAAAGGATGAACCCGATGTCGCTGGTCCGACTCCTCGCCACCCGCGCGGCACATGGGGCGCGCCTGGCCTGGACGACCGACGAGCTGGCAGCGCACCGCGAGCGCGCGCTCGGCGCGCTGCGGGCGCACGCCTACGCGCACTCGCCGTTGTATCGCGACTTCCATCGCGGATACGAGCGCGCGCCGCTCTCCGAGCTGCCGGTCCTCACCAAGGCGGCGCTCATGGAGCGCTTTGACGAAATCGTCACCGATCGGAGCATCCGTCGCGCGGAGGTCGAGCGCTATCTCGAAACGGCATCCGCGACGGACCGGTACCGTGGGCGCTACCGAGTCGCTGCCACCGGGGGGACAACCGGCCGGCGCGGCATCTTCCTCGCCAGCCCAGGCGAGTGGAACACGATTCTCGCCTCGTACAGTCGCGCCTATGCGTGGGCGGGACTGCCGGTCCGCCTGACGCACCCGCTGCGCATGGCCATCGTCAGCTCTCGCGCCCCCACCCATCAGTCGTCGATCGTGGGGGCGACGGTCCGCAACCCGCTCGTGCCCACCGTGAGGCTGGACGCGACGGATTCGCTGTCGACCACCGTCGCAGTCCTCAACCGCTTTCGCCCGCAGGCGCTCGTCGGTTACGCCTCGATCCTCGGCGAGCTTGCCGCCGAGCAGCGTGCCGGACGCCTGATCGTGGCACCACGCGCAGTCTTCAGCGCCTCGGAGCCACTGACGCCCGACATCCGTGCGTCGGCCTCAGTGGCTTGGGGTGCCGAACCCTTCAACGTCTACGCCGCGACCGAGACCGCCTGCATCGCATCCGAGTGCGAGTCCCACCACCTGCACCTGTACAGCGACCTGGTCATCGTCGAGGTCGTCGATGCCGACAACCGCCCTGTCCCTGACGGCGTGATCGGCGACAAGCTCCTGGTCAGCGTGCTGTTCAGCCGAACGCAGCCGCTGATCCGGTATGAGCTGACCGATCGCGTCCGGCTCGCCCCTGGGAGCGCGAGCGACCTCGGCCCGTTCACAGGTTTCATCGAGGCGGTCGAGGGTCGCACCGAGGATGTCCTGGGGCTTCGGGGCATCGCCGGCGACATGGTGCGGATACATCCCAACATGTTCCACGGCGTCCTCGAGGCGGTCGGCGCGCCGTGGCAGGTCATCGCGCGCCCCGATCGGATCGAAGTGCTGATCGCAGGGCCGGTCGACGTCGTGAAAGCGCGCACCACACTGGCGCGCGCCCTCACTGACGCTGGCGTCGCGGACACCATGGTGTCGGTGAGGCGCGTGGGTGCCATCGCGCGGACCCCGTTGGGGAAGGCTCCACTCATCCGGGACCTGACCTCGACACAGCAACGGTCGTCCCCGTCGGCGGATGTGGTGCGTGCCGCGGGCTGATAGGTCGCACCTGACGCCCCCCTCTCTCGTTGGCTGCCGTCGGCGTGCAAGGCGAGTTGACGGCCTTGTCACAGTGGGTGCAGGCAGACCCAGCACGAAACGGGACCGATGGACCACTCCACTCACGGCGATCACGCCCAGTCCGGAACAACCAAGCCGAACGTCCACGACGAGCACGGACAGCACACGCCGCCGGCCGATCCTCACCACGCTCCGCTCCACGACAGCGCGAACGGCGGCCACGCCGCGCACAGCAAGCATGCCGGTCACGACCCGGAGGCGTTCCGTCGCCAGTTCTGGATCCTGCTGGCGCTGACGATCCCGGTCGTCATCTGGAGCGAGGAGGTCCAGCACTGGCTCGGCTACACCGCCCCCGTCTTCGGGGGCTCGGAGTGGATCCCGCCGGTCCTCGGCACGATCATCTTCGCCTACGGCGGTCGGGTGTTCCTGTCCGGGGCGCGGACCGAGCTGGGCGACCGGCAGCCGGGGATGATGACCTTGATCAGCCTGGCGATCGTCGTCGCCTTCGTCGCGTCGTGGGCAGCCACCCTGCGCGTGTTCGTGGTCGACGTCTGGTGGGAGCTGGCGACGCTCATCACCGTCATGAGCCTCGGCCACTGGCTCGAGATGCGGTCGATCAGACAGGCGCAGGGTGCGCTGGACGCGCTGGCCGAGCTGCTGCCGGACACGGCCGAGCGGGTCGTGCCCGACGGCACCGAGACGGTGCCCCTGGGCGCCCTCGCCACCGGCGACGTGGTCCTGGTGCGACCCGGTACGCGGGTGCCGGCCGATGGAGTCGTGGCCGAGGGCGCCGCCGACGTCGACGAGTCGATGATCACCGGCGAGTCGCGCGCGGTGATCAAGGAACCGGGCGACGGCGTCGTGGCCGGCACGGTCGCGGCGGGGGGCAGCCTCCGCGTGCGGGTCACGGCGGTCGGCGACGCGACGGCGCTGTCGGGCATCATGCGCCTCGTCGCCGAGGCACAAGCGTCGCAATCGCGGGCCCAGGTCCTTGCCGATCGAGCTGCCGCGCTGCTGTTCTACGTCGCGCTGGTGGCCGGCGTCCTGACGCTCGGGGTATGGACCTTCCTGGGCGATCCGGAGGAAGGCCTGATCCGGACGGCCACCGTGCTGGTGATCGCGTGCCCGCACGCACTCGGCCTGGCCATCCCGCTGGTCATTGCCATCAGCACCACGCTCGGCGCCAAGAATGGCCTGCTCGTCAAGGACCGCCTGGCGCTCGAACGCGCCAAGGACCTCCAGGTCGTCATCTTTGACAAGACCGGCACGCTGACGCGAGGCGAGCCCGCGTTGGCTGCCGCGGCAGCGGCCCCGGGCACCGGCGACGACCAGCTGTTGGCGCTCGCCGCCGCGGTCGAAGCCGACTCGGAGCATCCGTTGGCCCGCGCCATCGTTCGCGGAGCGGAGGCACGCGGCGTGAGCCCGCCTCGCGCCATCGCTTTCGAGGCGCTGCCCGGACGAGGCGTCCAGGCCACGGTCGATGGGCGGAGCCTCACCATGGGCGGCCCGCGCTTGCTGGCCGAGGCCGGAGCCGAGGTTGCGCCGGACGTGGCGGCCGCCGCCGAATCCTGGAGCGCCGAGGGACGGACCGTGCTCTACCTGATCGAGGGCACGACTGTCCTGGGCGCGGTATCCGTGGAGGATGAGATTCGGCCCGAGTCGGTTGAGGCGGTGCAGCGACTCCACGAGATGGGGCTGCGCGTGGCGATGATCACCGGCGACGCGCAAGCCGTGGCGGACTCGGTTGCGCGGCGTATCGGTATCGACGAGGTCGCCGCGCAGGTCCTCCCCGCGGACAAGGCCGACGCGGTGAAGCGCTTCCAGGCGGGCGGCGCACGAGTGGCGATGGTCGGCGACGGCGTGAACGACGCGCCGGCGCTGGCACAGGCCGATGTCGGCATCGCCATCGGAGCCGGGACCGACGTTGCCGTCGAATCGGCCGGGATCGTGCTTGTCCGCGACGATCCACGCGACGTCGCGGGCGCCATCGAGCTGTCCCGGGCCACCTACCGGAAGATGATCCAGAACCTGGTCTGGGCGACGGGCTACAACGCCCTGGCCATCCCCGTTGCCGCCGGCATCTTCGCGCCGTGGGGTTTCATCCTGCCGATGAGCGTCGGCGCCCTGGTCATGAGCATCTCCACCATCGTCGTGGCCATCAACGCTCAGCTCCTGCGTGGCCTCAAGCTGCGGCCCGAGCCGGCCTCCGCGCGTCGCGAGCCCGCCCCGCGGCCGGCCTGAACGCCCGCGCCGAGCCAGCTCGAACGACGGTGGTCGCGCAGCCGCTGCGCGGGCTGAAGCTGCGCGGCTGATACCCTGCCGCGGTGTTTCCGGCACCGCGCTTCCGTCGGCTGTGGACCGCCAGCGCAGTCTCGAACCTGGGCGACGGCCTGCGGGTCACCGCCCTGCCGCTCCTCGCAGCCTCCCTGACGCGCGACCCGTCGGCCATCGCGGCCGTCACCGCCGTCGTCTGGCTGCCGTGGCTGGTGTTCGGCATTGTCGGTGGCACGATCGTCGATCGCGTGCCGCGCATCGGCCTGATCGTCGCCGTGCAGCTGGGCCGGATGCTCGTGATCGCCGCCCTCGGAGCGCTGGTCTGGCTCGACCAGGCATCGATGCTCGTGATCTACGTGGTGGCGTTCGCGATCGGCATCGGCGAGGTGCTGGCCGACACCACGATGCAGACGCTCATCCCGGCGGTCGTGCCGGACGAGGATCTCGAGCGGGCGAACGGGCAGCTCTACGCCGCACAGGCGGTCGCCAACGACTTCGCCGGACCGCCCGCGGGGAGCGTGCTCTTCGCCACCCTGTCCTGGATCCCATTCGCCCTCAACGCGGTCGCCTGGGCATTGGCGGCGGCGCTGCTCGCCGGGCTGCGGCTCGGTGCGCCATCGCGCGTCGAGCGGGCGCCGACGACCTTCATCGAGGACGTGGTGGTCGGTGCCCGATGGCTGTGGCGTCATCCGGTGCTCCGCGCCCTGCTGGTGTGGGGCGCCATCGTCAATGCGTCGCTCATCGCATTCGGATCGATCTACGTCCTGTTCGCCCTGGAAGTGCTCGGCCTGAGCGAGGCGGCCTACGGCTTCCTGGCAGCCGCCATCGGCCTGGGTGGCATCGCGGGGACGGTCGTTGCCGGGCGCCTCGTCCGCGGCGTCGGTCGCAGCCGCGTCATCCAGCTCGGTGGCATCGCCGCCGGCGCGGTGGCCATCGTCGGCGGCTTCATGACCTCCGCCATCGCCTTCGCGGCACTGATGTTCGTCCTGACCGCCTCGGCGGCCGCCGTCTCGATCGTCGTGTCCGCGCTGCGCCAGTCGATCGTGCCGAACGAGCTCCTCGGCCGCGTACACGCGACCTTCCGCGTCTTCTCGTATGGGGCGATCCCGCTCGGCGCGCTGGCCGGTGGATGGATGGCCGATGCATTCGATCTGCGCACCCCGTACTTCGTTGGCGGCGCGATCGTGCTCGTGATGAGCCTCGGCATCGGACGATGGGTGACGGATGCGGCCATCGAGCGCGCTCGTCCGCCGCGTCCTCCAGAACTTGCCCCCAGCCGCATGTAACTGAGAAGACGGCGGCAAGGCGACGAAGAAAAGGGCCAGGAATTGCGCCGACGCGCAAATCCTGACCCGAGCGCGGAGCAACTTCTCGGTACGGTGCGTTCCGGCGCGTCACCGGCGGCGGTCCGCGGCTGCGCCTGGCGGGGCGCGGGGGCGACCCCGAGCGCGTGCTCGACGAGGACCGTCAGTCGCGGCGCTGGGATGTGGACGTCGGCAGAGCGCGACCCAGCATGCCGGCGGCAGCCGCCATGGCCAGCAGCACGCACGCGCCGCCGATGAGCTGGAGCGCGCTCGGGCGCTCGCCCAGGAGCACGAACGCGAGGACGGCGGCGGTCGGTGGATTGAGCAGCAGGAAGACCGATGCCAGCCGAGCCGGCAACAGCTGCATGCCGGCCACGACCAGCACCGCCGCAACGACGCCCGGCCCCAGCGCGAGCCAGCCGATGGCCAGCAGCGCGTCGGTCCGGGCCACTGGCGGCAGCATCGGCTCACCGGCGAGCACGACGGCGGCGATGCCCGCGACGCCGGTCATCGTCAGGGACGACAGCCCCATCGCCACGCCGGACAGGCCGCGTCGCCGCGCCCAGCCGCGCGTCAGCACCAGGTAGAGGCCGAACGACGCCGCGGCGACGAGGCCGAGGCCGATGCCGGCGACGGTCTCCGCGGTCAGCGTCAGATCGGCCAGGAGGGCGGTCCCGAACAGGGCGGCCAGCATGGCGACCAGCGTCGAGCGCTCGAGCCGCTCGCCGAGCAGCGGGACGGCGAGTGCAGCCGCCAGCACGGCGTACAGGCCGGCCACGAAGGCAGTCACCGTCGCGCCGGTGATGCCGACAGCGGCGTTCATGGCAAGCGTGAATGCCGCCCCGCCGAGCAGCCCCATCACGATGAGACGGGAGAGGTCGCCGATCCCGAGTCGCGCCGGAAGCTGGCGACGCAGCGCCGGGAGCATCAGGAGGGCGCCGAGCACGACCGCGCCCAACAGGCCGCGCCAGGCCGCGACGGCGAGGGGCGTGAAGCTGCGCAGTGCGATGGCGGTGGCGACGTACGAGCTGCCGTACAGCATCGCCGAAACCCCGGCGAACAGTGCTCCGCGCGCGTTCACGCGCCCACGCTAGGGGGTCAGCCGGCGATCTTGTCGCTGCGGATGGCGACGCAGCACAGCCCCGGCTGCCAGTCGAGCCGCGCGGCGTCCGCGGGCAGGTTGGCGCCCTCGAGCATGCCCTGGCACAGGGCCAGGTTCATGCCGCACGTCAGCTCGCGGTGGCGTTGGGCGAGCTCGTGGAACGGGCAGTTGAGCAGGCGAAGCTCGCCGTCGCGCTCGAAGGGCACGTAGCCGGCGTCGCGCAGGACCGAGGCAAGGGCCTCCAGCCGCCGCTGCGGCCTGGCGCGCGGACCGGCACGTCGACGGGCCTCCGTGCCGAGGTCGGTGCCGTACGTGCGCGCCACGTCGCCCAGCTCGGTGCTGCCGTCGGCCGGCGCGCTGAGGGCCTCGGCGAAGAGCTCCGCCGCGACTTCATAGCGGCGCTCCGGGACCACGGCGCGGACCTCACGCGCCGACGCGCGGTACAGCTTCGACGGCCGGCCGGCGCCGGGGCCGGTGCGCCCGGACAGACGACGGAACTCCGTCTCCAGCAGCCCGGCCTCGACCAGCCGATCCAGGTGGAACGCGGCCAGCGAGCGCCCGATGCCCAGCGCCTCGGCCGCCTCGTCGCGGCTGACGGCATCCGCGCGGCGGAGGACATGGAGGTAGATGCGGCGCCGAACGGGCTCGGCCAGCACGGCGAGATCGGCGAGGCCTCGTTCGGTCGTGTCATCGAGCATGTCTTCATTCTAAGACCAATATCCATTAGCGCAACCCCTTGACGCCGATGCCGCTACCGTCTATAACTCATCGGCATTGGTATTAGAGACGGGACGCGGAGGTGCCGGGGACCACGACGCAGCTGGTGATCGACATACCCCCCATGACACAGGAGATCCGAGACATGAACCGAATCGCTCGCGTCGCCGCCCTCGTCGGCGTCCTTCTCTTCACCGGCGTCGTCGGGCTGGCCGTCTCAGGAGACGCGCTGGCCAAGGACAACAAGACATCGGCCGAGGCCTTCCGGGCCGACATGCGAGAGCTGTGGGAGGACCACATCGTGTGGACCCGCCAGTTCATCGTCAGCGCCGCAACCCTCCCGGAGGGCCAGCTGGAAGACCTCGGTCCCACCGCCGAGCGCCTCCTTCGCAACCAGGACGACATCGGCGACGCCGTCGCTGCCTTCTACGGCGAGGAAGCAGGGGACGCCCTTGCCGCCCTGCTCAAGGACCACATCCTCATCGCGGGCCAGCTGATCGCCGACGTCAAGAGCGGCTCGCCGGATGCGGCCGCGACCCAGGCCGCCTGGTTCGCCAATGCCGATGACATCGCGACGTTCCTGTCGACCGCGAACCCGGCCTACTGGTCCTTCGGAATGATGCAGGAGCACATGTACGACCACCTCACCCTGACGGCTGAGGAGGCGGTCGCGCGCATCCAGGGTCGATATGCGGATGACATCGCCGCCTACGACCAGATCCACGTCCAGATCCTGGGGATGGCCGACATGTTGGCCAACGGGATCGTGGCCCAGTTCCCGAGCCGGTTCAGCCGCTGACCGGCACCCACATTCGGTGGTCCGGGGAGCTGTGCCCCCGGACCACCACCACCACCACCAGGAGAACCACATGATCCGACCCGGCAGCCTTGCTCACCTCGCTCACTCGAATGGCGCCGACGGCCATGACGACGTTCGGCCACGCCCAAGCGGGCTTGTCGGACCGCAACGGCCGCGCGTCATCTCGGACGTCGATCGCGCGCGCTTCGAGGGCAACCTTGCCGAGCTGTTCACCGCGCTCGGCATGGATCTCGACACGCCGGGGACGGCCGCCACGCCGCGGCGCCATCTCCAGGCGCTTATCGACGCGACCGCGGGCTACGAGGGTGATCCGAAGCTGCTGACCGTCTTCCCGACCGAGTGCCACGGCGACGCGAACTGCGAGCTGGCCCAGATCGTGGAGGGCCCGATCCCGTTCCACTCGCTGTGCGAGCACCACGCCCTGCCGTTCTTCGGCCGTGCCTATGTCGGCTACGTCGCGCACGACCAGATCATCGGCATCAGCAAGCTGACCCGCTTGGTGCGGGTCATCACGCGGCGCTTCGGCGTGCAGGAGCGGATGACGCACCAGGCAGCCGATGCGATGGTCGACCTGCTCGGAGCCCACGGTGTGGCGGTCTACCTGGAGGCCGATCACCTGTGCACCCAGATGCGCGGCGTTCGCGAGCACGATGCCATGACACGCACGACCGCCTTCCGCGGCGTGTACGAGACCGATCCCGCACTGCGCAGCGAGTTCTATGACATCAGCGGGCTGCGCCGCGGGAGCCGATGAGCATGCCCGCCGTCGCGCCGCCGCCGCTGCCCCGCATCGAGCACCTGTGGGCCGAGCCGGCCGCGTCGGTTCTCGACGGCCGGCTGGCCGATGCCTACGGCGCGCCACTCGAGTTCCCGCGGCGGCCCGATCGGCCGACGATCGCGGCGAACTTCGTCTCGACCCTCGACGGGGTGGTGTCGTACGCGACGCCGGAGGCCGCGGGCGGCGGAGAGATCAGCGGGTTCTTCGCGCCCGATCGGTTCGTGATGAGCGTCCTGCGGGGCGTCGCCGACGCCGTGCTCATCGGTGCGGGGACGTTGCGCGCCGGTGCGAACGAGGCGTGGACGCCGGACGACATCTACCCCGGCGCCGCGGCCGAGGTCGCCGCCATGCGCCGCCGGCTTGGCCTCGCGCCACAGCCGACGACGGTCGTGGTCAGCGCCAGCGGCCAGGTCGATCCATCGCATCGCGGCCTGTCCGCCGCGGACGTGCCG
>DASVDT010000193.1:0-3506 GCA_036380955.1 Candidatus Limnocylindria bacterium
TGCGATGGTGGTGCCGGCCGGCGGCTCGTCCTCCGGCGACTCGAGCACGGACAGGCGCCCGATCCCCGAGCGCGAGGCGATCTGCGCCTGCTCGGCACTGCGCAGGTCCTTCAGCAGCGAGCCGGCGAAGCGCATCAGGACCAGGTAGAGGAGGGCGACGAACCCGAGCTGAAGGAGCAGCAGGAGCATGCGCAGGATGTCCCCGGTCACGTCCGCACCTGGAACTCGATCTCGGTGTCGCCGATCCGGATGACGTCGCCAGGCCCCAGCGCGATCTGGCTCACCGGCTGCCCATTGACGGTCGACCCGTTGCGGCTGCCGAGATCGGCGAAGCCATACGCCCCGTGCTGGAGCTTGAGCTGGCAGTGGTGGCGGCTGACCATCGGGTCGTCGACGATCACGTCGTTGTCGCTGGCCCGGCCGATGCCGATGAGGGCGCCACCCAGGTCGAACTGCACAGGCCGGCTGCCGCGCGTGCTGACCAGCAGGTAGGCGCGCCGCGCGGAATCGGGCGAGGCATCGGCACTCTGGCGCGCGAAGACCATCGTGTCCGAGCTGGCCGGCATCGGCGTCGCGTCGCCGACGCGGTCGCCCCGCTCGTCGACGACGTTCGCCGCCACCCGGATCTCGCCGCGCCGAATCGAAGGATCGGGCACGATCTCGACGCGTGGACGGGCGACCAGCGTGTAGCGCTCATGCCGGGACCGGGCCAGCACACCATGCGCGAGGTCATCCTCGAGCGCGCCGCGGTACGACGCAAAGGCCTCGTAGTCGGATGGGTGGAGATGGAGCGCGTACTGGTTCGGCACGATCACGCCGATGTCGGCGTAGGTCTTGTTCGTGTCCATGGCGCGCTCGATCCGCTTCGCGAGGCTCACGGGCTGGATCGACGCGCCGAGCCGGCCTGCTGGCGCTTCGAGAAAGCGTTCGAGGAACGCCTCGACGCGCGACAGGATCCCCATCGCGGCCGATCCTAGCATGCGGAGTACGAACGGCCGGATTCCGGGTACCGATGCGCCCATAGGGCCAAATTGGACCTCGTGGCTATACTTCGGGACCCTGATCGCTCCATGCGGCCACGGGGGAGATGAGACCGATTGGCTGAAACGCTCACTGAATCCTTCTGCGAACGCTGCGGGACGCGCTACGAGTTCAAGGCGCCGACCCGTCTGAACCCGCTGCGCAAGACGCGCGGGCTGATCGGCGGTCTCAAGAACTACGTCATGAGCCAGGATGCCCTCGGCGATGCCGTCGGTGACGCCATGCGCTCCGAGGAGGAGCGACTTGCGGCGGCACAGCTCGAGGCCTTCCACGAGTCGTTCAACTTCTGCATCGACTGTCGCCAGTACACCTGCCTGAACTGCTGGAACGACGACGCCGGCCGCTGCCGCAGCTGCGCCCCGATCCCCGGCACCGACGACCTCGCCGAGCGCCTCGCCGCGTCGGTGGCCGGTAACGGCGCCGTCGCCGAGCCACTGGCCGGTGGTGCCGAAGCGATCGGCGCGTCCACCATCGGCCCCGAGAGCTGGCCCTCCTCCGACCTCCCGGAGATCGCCGCCGGCAATGGCCACGTCCACGAAGGCTGGCCGGCGGCCGATGACTTCGTGTACGAGGCGCAGCCCGACTCCTCGCCCACGCGCGCCGATGACGGCTTCGTCTACACCACCGAGCCCGAACCGCTGCCACCGCGTGCCGACGACGGGTTCGTCTACGACGACGCTCCGCCGGACGAGGTGGCCGCCGCCTTCCAATCGGCAGCGATCGTGCCGGAGCCCGAGCCCGAGCCGGAGCCGTTCGTCGCCCAGCAGCCCGAGCCGGAGCCGTTCGTCGCCCAGGAGCCGATCTCGACCTGGGCTGCCGCGGAGCTCGCGTTCGAGCCCGAGCAGGTCGCGGCCGAAGAACTCCCCACGGTCGCGGCCGAAGAAGCCGAGCCGGTCGTTGCCGAGACCGTCGAGGCGGAGCGTCCGCACCTCCGCGTCGTGGCATGGGACGAGGATGCGGCGTACGACCTCGAACCGGAACCGATCGTCAGCGCCGAGGTCGACGTCGAGCCCGTCGTGGCCGAGGAGCCGGAGCCGTTCTTCGCGACCGCTGAGCCGGAGCCCGAGCCCGTCGTGGCCGAGGAGCCGGCCACGTTCGTGGCGGAAGAGCCGCGGCCCCTGGTCGCCGAAGAGCCCGCGCTCCAGCCTGGTGCCGTCCAGGAGCTCGAACCGGTTGCCGCCCAGGAGTCCGAAGTCGCCGCCGAGGATCCACAGCCCGAGCCCGTCGTTGCGGAGGAGCCGGAGCCTGTCGCCCCCGAGCAACCTTCAGCACCCGAACCCGTCGCGCCGCATCGCATCGCGCCGATCAGTGAGACCATCCTGCGATTCCCGGGCCGGCAGGCACCGCCTCCGGCGGCACCGCCACTCGCGGCGGAGGACGACTCTCCGGAGGTCGCCGCGCGACGAGCGCAGCTCGACCTGCTCGGCCTCGGCGATCCAGGCGAGGGTCCCGTCCATCCCACGCGGCCGTCGGTGGTCCCCTACCGATCGCGCGGGGCGACCCCGACCGCCGGCGAGCTGGCTGCGCGGGCCGCTGCCGCCACCGGGACGACGTTCTGGGAGGCATCGGCGCGCGAGGTTGCCAGCGCTGCCGCGATGGTTGGCGTGCAGAACTGTGGTCAGTGCGGCCTGTCGCTCTCGGCGAACGCGCGCTTCTGCCGTCGGTGTGGAACCCGCCAGGCACAGTCGGCCTAGGTTCGAAGGCCGTCTGCAGGGCCCGCGGAAGATCGGCCGATGGCGCCCAGGGGGCAGAACTCAGGCACTGGAGCGTCGTCACGCGACGCCACTCCCGGACTGGACCCGGCGCTCCATCGTCCCGATCCGATCGTGACGCGCCTCGTCAGGGAGATCCTGGATCCCGTCTTGATCCCGCTCGGATTCGCATCGGCACAGGTGGGGCACGATCAGGCGATCTTCTGCCGCGGCTTGATCCACAGCACCGACGGAGGGTGCGTGGATCTGGTCCTGGACCTCGACCCGTCGGCCGGCTGGCACATCACCGACGTCCGCTATTGGGGATTCCCGAGCGAGCGATGGCACCTCGAGGTCAGACGAGAGGCGGCCCTGCCTGATCAGCTCACCGAGCTCGCGAGGACGCTGCCTGCGGAGCTGTCCGACGACTCAGCTCGTTGAGCTGGTATCGCTCGTCTTGGAGGTTCCCTTCTCGGGCGCCGCGGAAGCGGCGGGCGTATCGGCCTTCTTGTCCTTCTTTTCGGAGCTCGCTGAATCCGACTTCGAGCCGTCCCTGCGCGAGTCCGTCCGGTAGAACCCGGAGCCCTTGAAGATGATGCCCGTGGGATACAGGACGCGGCGCAGCTCGCCGCCGCAGCGCTCGCAGACCGATGGTCCATCCTCGAGCATCGAGTGGATGACTTCGGTCACGGAGCCGCAGGAGCGGCACTGGTAGTCATAGGTCGGCACGGCGCCGGCATGATCCCAGAGCTTCGAGTGCCGCGCAACGCGACG
>DASVDT010000194.1:0-7370 GCA_036380955.1 Candidatus Limnocylindria bacterium
ATACGGAGCTTCCGTTCCGTACCGGGTTCCGTACGTTCACGGATGGTGCTTGAGCCCGACGGCCGCCACAGTGCCCCCTGCATTCATATGCACTTTTCCGGGATCGACTGCCCGGGTCCGGAATCAGAGGGGATAGGGGAAACAATTGACTACTTCGGGTGCCCGCCGCATCAGCCGGCCCACGCTGGTGCTTCTTCAGCTTCTGGTATTCGTCACCTACATCTTCGGCCCGACTGCTTCCCTTGCGGAAGAGCCTATGCCCGATCCGAGCCCGACCGAGTCGACGGCCCCCGCGGCCTCCCCGGATCCGACGCTCGCACCGGAGCCTACTGAAGCACCAACGGTCGCGCCCGAGCCGACGACGGCGCCCGAGCCCTCTGCCGAGCCGACGACTGCTCCGTCAGCCCCCGCCCTGGCACCGACGATCACGAGCGACAAGGAGGACTATCCGCCCGGTGGCACGGTCATCCTAACCGGCACGAACTGGGCACCTGGCGAGATCGTCCGCGTCTGGATCAATGACGATCAGGGCCAGACTTGGCGCCGCGAGGTCGACGTCACGGCCGACGGCGATGGCCGCATCAGTGATCAATTCCAGCTTCCGGACTGGTTCGTCGCAACGTATCTCGTCTCGGCGATCGGGCCCCTTTCCGGCATGGCCCAGACCACGTTCACGGACGGCAACGTCAAGGTCGCGTCTGACTCAGGTCGCCACTTCGACTATGCGGTGACGCTCTATTCGTCGACAAACTGCACGACGGGCGCGGGAGCCACGACCACCGGAACAGCAGACGGCAACGGGACGACGACCGGCGTGGGCTCGAGCCAGTCACTTCTCATCACGGCGAATCTGAACGCCAACGCCCCCAACTCGGCCTCGACGTTCGACCATTGGACGCTCGGATCGATCGTCCTGGCAACCGGCTACGCATCGACAGACCGAACGATTTGCGTGGTGGGTTTCCAGAACGGCAGTCGTGATCTCGTTGGCGTCTACACAGCGGGAAATCGAGCGCCGGTGGCCGATGACGAGACCGTCACCGCCACCGAGGACACCGATCTCGAGACGCCGGTCAGCACCCTGCTGACGGGTGACACCGATGCCGACGGCGACACGCTGACGGTGACCGCCGTGTCCGGCGCGACCGGTGGCAGCGCCACGCTCGACAACAACGGCACGCTGACCACGGCCGACGACTTCGTCCGCTTCAGCCCCACCGCCGACCTGTGCGGCCTGGGTGCCGGCAGCTACAACTACACCGTCTCCGACGGCAACGGCGGCAGCGACACCGGCCACGTCACCGTCAACATCACCTGCGTCAACGATCCGCCGGTCGTCACGCTGTCTGGACCGGGATCTTCGACTGAGGGGGAGACCGAGGTCTACACGTACACGGTGTCTGACATCGACTCTCCCACTGTGACGATTCTCGAGGAGGCGTGCGGGCTCAATGGCATCCGCACCAATACGGCTGAGCCGAATCATTTCACGTGCACATTCCCGGACGGGTTGGCATCCTCGACGGTGAAGGTCACCGCCGACGACGGTGCATCCGAGGACAACCTCGGCTCGGACGAGAAGGACGTGACGATCGCCAACGTGGTGCCGGTGGTGACCGCGGCGGCCGACCAGAGCGCCGACGAGGGCACCTCGAAGAGCTTCAACCTGGGCAGCTTCACCGACCCCGGCGACGACGATCCGTGGACCGTCCTGGTCAACTGGGGTGACGGCTCGGCCGTCCAGACCTTCACCGACAGCGAGGCGGCGCCGGGCACGCTCACCGCGCGCAGCCACACCTACGCCGACGACGGCACCTACACCGTGACCGTCACCGTCCGTGAGACGGGCGGCGCCGGCGCACCGTCGGGCTCCGACACCTTCGACATCGTCGTCGCCAACGTGGCACCGACGATTAGCGCCCTTACGATCACCTCGCCGACAGGCGCGGCATGCCAAGGGACGACGAACGTCGTGCGCTTGCAGTTCTCCGTCAGCGACCCTGCGGCCGAGCCCCAGGATCCGATCACGGGATTCATCAACTGGGGCGACGGCAGTCCCCTGCAGCCCTACTCCGGTCGATCCATTGATCTGACTCACCTCTACGCCGCCGGGTCGTACACCATCGCCGTGACCGCTGTGGACGGCGACAGCGGGTCTGACATTGAAACAACCGCTGCGAATGCTGTCGCAATCCTCTACCAAGTAAGTGGCGTGCTCCAGCCAGTGAATGACACGCAGGCGAAGAACGATCCGAGCATCTTCAAATTCGGCAACACGATCCCGGTGAAGGTTCGCGTGACGGACTGCAATGGTGCGGGCGTCACGAATCTCGCGCCAAGAATCACCGTGGTCAAGGTCTTCGGTACAACTCCATTGACAGGAGACGAAGAGACAATCACGAACACGAACTCGCCCGATAGCAACGGCATCATGCGGTCTGTTGGGGACGGTACTTACCTGTACAACCTGGCAACAAGGTCGCTTTCTGATGCGACGGCGACGTACGAAATCAGGATCACCGGCCCCTTCACCCAAGTAATAGCTCGGTTCGGGACCAAGTCCAAGTAGCCGACGTCCGATTAGCCGAGAGGGCCGCCGTATGGCGGCCCTCTTCGACGTGTTGCTCGCCTCTCCGCCCGACCACTGGTATGCGCCTGGAGGGCTTGGCACGGGTGCTGCGATGCATGGGCGCATGAGTGACAGCAGGCAGAGCCCAATTCCACAGGATCGCGTCGACGCGAATGTCAAGACGGGGGAGCGAGCGGCGATCGATAAGGCCGAGATGGACGAGCATGAGCGCTACCTGAAGGACCAGGGCGTCGACGAGCGGCCTGGCACGAACGGGCAGGAGCAGCCCGGGATCCCTAACGAGCCAACCAGTCCGGCCGACGGCGGGGACTGAATCGGCGCAACAAGGCAAGAACGACAGTTAACGAGAGAGCCCGGACCGCGTGGTCCGGGCTCTTCGCCAATGGAGAGGCGTGGGTCAGTGGCCGTGGCCCTTGCCGTTGCCACCTCCGTGAGTACGAGCAGCCTTGGCGGATGCTCGCTCGGCCTTGCGCTCGGCTCGGGCAGCGGCCGCATCGGCCTTGCGCTGCTCCTTCGCCGAGAGCTCCGTGGTGTCGGCGGTGTCGGTATCGGTCTCGTCGACCGTTGACTCGTCCGTGTCCCCGGTGGCCTCTTCCTCGGTGTCGTCACCGGGAACCTCGAGGCCCCAGCAGGTGTATCGGGCGTTCTGGCTGACCCATTCGCCCTTGTTGGCGGCCTCGGACTCGGCGAAGCCCTCGGCGTCGTGAGCGGCCTCGGAGACGCACTCGCCGTGGTTCGCGAACTCCTCGGGGACCTCGCGAGTCGAGCTCTCGGTGTCCTCGGACTCCGTTTGTTCAGTGTCCTCGGTCTCGTCCTCTTCGGTGGTCTCGGGATCGGTGATCTCGCCGCCAGAGTCGATAACCTCGGAGTCGTCCTCGGTGGACTCGTCCTCGTCGGTGTCGGTATCGGTGTCGTCGTCCTCGTTGACCTCGTCATCGGCCTGGTCGTTCTCGCCGAAGACGAGCTCATGGACGAAGGCGGCGATGGTCTGGCCCCGGTTGCCCTCGGAGTCGACAGGATCGGCCCCGAAGGCGGCCGATATGGACAGCGTGACGAGGAGTGCGCCTCCTGTCAGCGCTACCCAGACGTTACGGAATCGCTGCATGATCGATGAATGCCTCCCACTTGGCGACGCCGCGGGGCAGCGCGGGCGCCGGGATCGGACTGGTGGACGCATGCGCGCCCGACAAATACCGATCGAGGATGCCAGCCGCGGACGGCTTTGCGGGCATTACATGGGTGGCAGGACCCCCCGGACCTTGGTCCAGGCCCTACTTGCGCGGGTACTTGCGCAGCAGGATGTCGATCGCGTCGCGGTAGCGTGCGCCGGACGCGTGCCGGCGCAGCCACGAGAGGTACTCCGGGTCACGCCGCGCGACCTCGGAGAGGGTCCAGCCCTCGTAGCGGCCGAAGTCGAGGCGGGTGGCTCCGCCATCGGCCTCCAGAGGTCCGCGGGGAGCACCGTGCGTGGCCGCCTCCGCCGGCGTCGGCGGGGGAACGCGTCGTCGCTCGGTCTCCCACAGCGCGCGCTTGCCAGGGTCGCGCACGATCGCGTACGCCCAGTTGAGGTCCGTCATGCGTCGCTCGGCGACCTCGTCCAAGGGAGCAGAGGCGTCAGGATGGAGCTTGCGGGCGAGCACGCGGTATGCGGCGCTCACGACGTCGGGATCGGCGTCGGGTTGGACCTGGAGGATCCGGTACGGATCGCGCCGCTCCACCACGGCTCAGGCCAGTTCGTTCTCGACGACCTGGCGCAGGACGGGCAGCGGCAAGGCTCCTTCGCTTAGGACGGCATCGTGGAAGCGGCGAATGTCGAACCGATTCCTCTGCCGGGCACGCGCCTCGGCACGCAGTGCCAGGATCTCGAGCTGGCCGAGCTTGTAGGCGAGCGCCTGGCCCGCGTAGGCGATGTATCGGTCCACCTCATTGGCGACGTTGTTCTCGCCGAGCGCCGAGTGCTCGACCATGAAGTCGATCGCTCGCTGCCGGGACCAGCCCAGCGCGTGCATGCCGGTGTCGACCACCAGCCGCAGCGCACGCCATGCGTCGAAGCTCAGCACGCCGAAGCCCGCCACGTCGTTGGATAGCAGCCCCATCTCCTGGGACAGCCGCTCCGTGTACAGGCCCCAGCCCTCGATGAAAGCCGTCGTGCCGTTGAATCGGCGAAACGCTGGCAGCCCGTCCAGCTCCTGGGCGATGGCGATCTGGAGATGGTGCCCCGGCACGGACTCGTGGAAGGCGAGCGTCTCGGCCTCGTAGCGCGGCCGCGTCTCGGGCGCGTAGGTGTTGACGAAGTACTGGCCCGGTCGTGAGCCGTCGGCGGCAGGATCGCGGTAGTAGGCGATGGTCGAGTGCTTCTCCTCGTGCGCGGGCATGGCGACCACCTCGCACCGCGCCTTCGGCAGCCGGCCGAACCATTCGCCGATGGCGGCGCTCGCCCGCGCAAGCGACGCCTCCGCGACCTGCTTGATCTCCTCGCGCGTCTCGAAGTGGAGCGCGGGGTCCTCGCGCAGCGCCGTCAGGGTGGGCTGGAGGCCGTTCGTCCCAAGCAGCTTCGCACCCAGCTCGGTGAACTCCGCGTCGATGCGCCGGATCTCCTCCAGGCCGATCTCGTGGATCTCCTCCGGGCTCAGTGTCAGCGACGTATGCGCACGCACCAGCAGCCGATACGCCTCTGCGCCGCCCGGCAGGTGCATGAGGCCCGGCGCGTCGTCGGAGCGCGCCTTCGGCGCGATCTCATCGGCGATGACGGCGCGGTAGCGCTCGAATGCCGGCCGGATCTCTTCGCCGATGACCGCCAGCAGCCCTTCGCGAAGGTCTGGCCACTCCGTTGCGGGGTCGAGCAGCGGCCAATCGGTGTCCGGACGCGCGAGGAGCTCGTCGAGCTCGTCGATGACCTTGGTGCACAAGGCCGCGACGCCGATGCGTCCCTCGGCCGCGCCACGTCGCAGGTTCTCGCCCGCCTGGTCCAGGTAGCGCGGCATGTCGCGCCACCGGGCGAGGAGCGCATCGGCTTGTTCGGTCGACCTGATCGGCTGAAAGGACGGGATGTTGAGGAGGTCCACCTGTGGGCCGTCCATCGGGTCGACGTTGAAGGCCTCGAGGTCGGCCTCGAGGTGGCCGCGGTCGGCGACCATCGCCTCCTTCAGCGCCGATGCGGTGACCGAGTCCTCGCCGATCTCGGCGAGCCGTCGTTCGAAGCTGTCGAGCTGCCGTCGCCACGCGTCGCGGGCGCCGGGGGAGTTGTCCGGCATCCGGTCGTCGAAGCGCCGATCGCCGATGGCCGTGGCGAAGGTCGGGTGCTGGGCCAGCCAGGCGTCCCAGTAGTCGGCTGCGAGCTGGTCCAGGGCGTCGGTCGTCACCCGCGCATGCTATTCCGGCGGCGACCCGCGATGCGCCTCAGCGCGGCATCTGGGACGCGTGCGGTGCAGGTCCCTCGGCCTCGTCCTTGTCCATCTCGGGTGCCTCGCCCTGCGGCCGCATCGCGTCGCCGGCCTCGCCCAGGCTGGCGTCGTCATCGGTGATCGGGTTCGGCAGGTCCTGCTGTTCGTCCAGCTGCTCGATGCTGTCCTTGGTGCGATCGGTGTCCATCGGTCCACCTCCTTGCTCGCCGGGCATGCAAGAGGTGCGCCCGAAATAGGGAGTTCTCCCGATGTGCGCGAGGGCGGTAGCCCCGATGCTCTTCCCGATGGGGAGTGCGGGGCGGGATGTCGAAGGGGGCGTCCTGCCCCGCATAATCGCGCCATGAGTGTGCCGCCAGCTCATGGATCGGTTTCGGACCAGCCTGCTTCGCCGCCCATCCAGCCCGATCCGCACCGGCTGATGCGCACCTGCGCCAACTGTGGCTCCGAGATGGAAGAGCGCAAGTGCAAGCTCATCTGCAACGGCTGCGGCTATTTCCTGAGCTGCTCCGACTACTACTGAGCCGATCTGGAGCGCTCAGTCGGCGGGCTGCACCTCACCGATGCCCAGCCAGCCCTCCTCGCCGACCTGCGTGACCTCAACGGTCCCCATCGAGCCGTCGCTCAGTGTGACCTCGCACTCGAAGCGGTCCTGAAACTCGACCTGGCGGTCCGGACAGCGTGCCTCGACGATCTCCGGGTGTGCGTCCATGACACTCTGTTCGGTATAGGCGCCGTCCAGCATCTCTGGCGGATCAGGCACGAGATAGATGGCAGCGACGAGCGCGAGCCCGAGCGCGACGAAGATTCCGAGCGCGAGGTCCAGACGGCGGATGCGCAATCGCCGGCCCTCCTCGGCTACTGGATCGTTCCGATGAACTCCATCGTAGCCATGATGCGGTCGAGGACCGCCTTGTTCAGCTCGTAATCGCCGCCCATGTCGGTATCGGTCCGAGCCAGCAGGTTCGGGCCCTCCTCGGGACTTGGTCCGAGCTGCACGACGTACTCGTACATCGTCGTACCGTCGCTCTCGACCTCAACCCGGTGCGCGTCCTGCGTGGTACCGATGACGACCTCGTCGTTGCTGATGAAGTCGTCGTGGTAGCCGCGGTCGCCGTCCAGGATGTCGATCGTGATCGCGATCTCCGAGGGAATGGCTCCGGAGTCATCGGCCTCGTAGAAGGTCGGGCTGAACCAGCTGCATGCCGGCACGTCGCCGATCTCGGTGTTCGTGTACCACTCTTCCGGGAACTCGAGCCGGTAGCCGTCCTCCGAGTTCTCGCAGTCATCGCGGTAGAGGAAGAGGGAATCGGCCTCGGGATTCGGCAGCACCGCGAAGCCGGAGGCCTGCGCGCCGGCAGATGTGCTCGGCTCGGCCG
>DASVDT010000195.1:0-15530 GCA_036380955.1 Candidatus Limnocylindria bacterium
CGCGCCGGGATCACCCCGACGCGGTCGTCGTCTGCGTGCGCGCCTACTTGTGGTGGCAGGCGAACCCGAGCGGCCCCAGGTTGGTCCAGGCCTCGATACCTTCCTGCGGACACGGCTGTCCGTTGTAGGTATCCGCCGTGAGGATCTGCTCCGTGCCCGAGAAGTCCGTGTCGGTCTCGTTCGGGTCAGTCGTGTTGAAGAAGTAGAGCAGTGGTGTCGCGTTGTGCGACCCGATCGGCGAGACGCCCGGCGGGGAGCAGTGCACGCCCAGGTTGGGAACGTCGAAGCAGCTCCAACCGGCATTGGAAAGTTGCGCGGGATTCACGCCGCCGGCGGCAACGGGGCCGACCAGCAACGCCATCAGTGCTCCCGACGCGAGCAGGGCTACCAGGGACCGTCTCATCCTTTACCTCCTCAATACGTTGGCGCGCCGTCGCACGGCGCACGTCTGGCCAAGAGTTGGGGATCGCCCGCTGAGCCGCCTATCCGCTGGCCGACGGATGCCCTGTCGGGATCCCGACAGGACCGCGGCCCGGCCTGCGGTCGAACAGCGGCTCGCATATCTCTCACCGTCGTGCGTCGATGAAATTGACCCTCGTTGCCGAGGCGGGCGATACTTGGCCCCCCGAGTGGAGTCACCGCCCTAGTGATCTGCGCCAGCTGCGGCACCCAGAACGAGGTGTCGCGGAAGTTCTGTGTCGAATGCGGCACGCGCCTGGCGTCGCCGTGTCCGAACTGCGGGACGCCTGACCCCGGTGGCGGCAAGTTCTGCGGCGAGTGCGGATTCGCGCTGTCGGCCACGACCACCACGACCACCACCGAGGCACCGGTCACCACGACGCCCAGCGCCGTCGCCACCGCGGAGCGGAGACTGGTCAGCGTCCTCTTCGCCGACCTCGTGGGCTTCACCACGCTCTCGGAGGGCCGCGACGCCGAGGACGTGCGCGAGCTGCTCGACCGCTACTTCGCCCTGTGCCGCGAGACGGTCGGGCGCTACGGCGGCACGATCGAGAAGTTCATCGGTGACGCGGTCATGGCGGTGTGGGGCACGCCGATCGCTCAGGAGGACGACGCCGAGCGCGCGGTGCGCGCGGCGCTCGACCTGGTGGACGGGGTGCGGCGCCTGGGCGAGGGCGCGGACAGCCATGACCTGGCGCTCCGGGCGGGTGTCCTGACCGGGGAGGCCGCCGTGACGATCGGCGCCAGCGACATGGGCATGGTGGCCGGCGACCTCGTGAACACCGCCAGCCGCCTCCAATCGGCGGCGTCGCCGGGGCAGGTCCTGGTCGGCGACTCGACCTGGAGGGCATCGGCAGAGGCGATCGCCTACGAGGCGGTCGAGGATCAGGTGCTCAAGGGCAAGGAGCTGCCGGTCGCCGCCTGGCGCGCACTGCGCGTCATCGCCAGGCGAGGCGGCGCGGGGCGGAGCGACCAGCTCGAGGCCCCGTTCGTCGGTCGCGACACCGAGCTCCAGCTGATCAAGGACTTCTTCCATGGCACCGCGCGCGAGCGCGGCGTTCGGCTGGTGAGCGTCATCGGCCAGGGCGGCATCGGCAAGAGCCGTCTCGCCTGGGAGTTCAACAAGTACCTGGATGGCGTCACCGAGGTGGCCTACTGGCACCACGGGCGCTCCCCCGCCTACGGCGAGGGCATCATCTTCTGGGCGCTGGCCGAGATGGTCCGCATGCGCCTCGGCACCGGCGACGGCGCCGACGAGGCCACCATCCGCCAGGGCCTGACCGCCACGCTGGAGGAGTTCGTCAAGGACGCCGATGAGCGAGCCACCCTGGAGGGACCGCTGCTCCAGCTGCTCGGCATCGTCGACCGGCCCGGCGTCGAGCGGGGCGAGCTCTTCGCCGCGTGGCGGACCTTCTTCGAGCGGATTGCCGAGGACGCTCCGGTCGTCATGGTCTTCGAGGACCTCCAATGGGCCGACGAGGGGCTGATCGACTTCATCGAGGAGCTGCTGGCCTGGTCGCGTGGCCGGCCCATCTACGTCATCACGCTTGCCCGCCCCGAGCTCATCGACCGCCGGCCGACGTGGGGCGCCGGGCAGCGTGGCTTCACCTCGCTTGGCCTCGGGCCGCTGACCGACGCTGAGATGCTGCAGCTCCTTGCCGGGCTCGTCCCCGGCCTGCCGGATGCCGCCGCTCGCACCATCGTGCGACGGGCCGAGGGTATTCCGCTGTACGCCGTCGAGATGGTCCGCATGCTGCTGAACGACGGACGCATCCGGCAGACGCTGGACGGGAAATACGAGCCAGTGGGCGACCTCACCCAGCTGGCCGTGCCGGAGACGCTGCACGCGCTCATCGCCGCCCGCCTGGATGCGCTCGACCCGGCCGACCGCAGCCTCCTCCAGGACGCATCGGTCGTCGGCCTGTCGTTCGCCGCCGATGCGCTTGCCGCCGTCTCCGGCCTCGACCTCCGCGACGTGGAGGCTCGGCTGCGGCACCTGGCGCAGCGGGAGCTCGTCATGCGCGACGACGACCCGCGCTCTCCGGAGCGCGGCCAGTATCGGTTCCTCCAGGGGTTGATCAAGGAGGTGGCGTACGGGACCCTGGCCCGTCGCGATCGCCGCACCCGTCACCTCGCCGCGGCGCGCCATTTCGAGGGCATCGGCGACGACGAGCTGGCCGGCGTGCTGGCCGAGCACTACGTCGAGGCCTACCGTGCCCAGCCCGATGGCGAGGAGGGTGCCGCCGTGGCGGCGCAGGCGCGAGTGGCGCTTCGCGCGGCGGCGGGCCGGGCACGCGCGCTTGGGTCACCCGCGCGAGCGCTGACCTACGTCGAGCTGGCGCTCGAGATCACCACCGATGCTGCCGACGAGCTGGAACTGCGGATGGAGGCCTCAGCCGATGCCATCGACGCCGGCCGTCTGGAAGGCGCTGCCGCGCACCTCGAACGGGCCATCGCGATCGCGACCGAGCTGGGTGACCATGGCGCGCGGCGTCGTGCGATTGCGGTGCTCGGCCACGTGTTCGTCGAGGGCCGGCAGGAGGAGGCCGACCGCCTCCTGACCGATGCGCTCGCCGAGCCCGGCCTTTCCGTCGAGGACGAGGGGTATGTCCACCTGGCCGAGGCGATGGCGCAGGTGCTCATGCGAACCGGGCGGTTCGCCGAGGCGGTCGAGCTCGTCGACCGCGCCCTGCCCCCGGCAGAGGCAGGCGGGATGACACACCTCGCCGTTGAGATGCTCATCACCCGCGGTGTGGCCCTGTCCAACGGCGGTCGCATGCTCGAGTCGCATTCATCGCTCCTCGGCGTGATGGCACTGGCGGAACGGCACAACCTGACCGACTCGTTCCTCCGAGCGGCCGTGAACTTCGGGTATGCCGTCGAGCCAGAGGACCCCGAGTCCGGGTACCGCATCTCACGCGACGCCCTTCCGAGGGCCCGGCGCGCGGGACGGCGCTGGGCGGTTCGCTACCTGCTCGGAAACTCGAGCGAGGCAGCCATCCAGAGCGGCGACTGGGACTGGGCGCTCGAACAGGTCCGTGACGCCGCCGAGGAGGACGACGAAGGCCCGGAGCGCCTTGCGTTCGGATCGGCCGAGGCCATCATCCTCGCGGCACGCGGGGAGCCGGTCGAGGAGCAGGTCGCCGCGCTGCGGACGCTCGCCGCGGGGTTCGACGACGTGCAGTACATCGGCGTCGCGGTCGACGCCGCAATCGCCGCCGGCATGGCCGCGGGACGCTATGGCGAGGTCCTGGACGTCATCCGCGAGGCGCCGGAGTCGCAGAGCGCGATCGACGCCGCCTCGCCGTGGGCGTACCGAGCCGCGCTGCGCCTCGGCGATGCAGAGGCCATCCGTCGGACGCTCGACGACTATCGGAGGGCGCGGAAGGGCCGGCGCACGGCGGCCGCCCGGATGGCGATGGAGGGCGGGCTTGCCGCACTCGAGGGGCGTCGATCCGAGGCGCGTACCCTCTATCTCGAGGCGCTCCGGGTGTATCGGGAGCTCAACCTCTCGTGGCTCGTCGCCCTGACGTGCCTGGACGCGGTCATCGCCGACGCGCTCGAGCCCGCCGAGCGGCAGCGGGCCGCAGACGAGGCGCGGGCGATCTTCGAGCGTCTCGGGGCCCGTCCCTATCTCGCCCAGCTCGACGCCCTGCTGGAGCGCGTGCCGGTGGCCCAGCCACATCGCTCCGCCGCGCGAAGCGAAGCGGCAGTTGACGAGGTCCCTTCCGGCTGAAGCGCTACTCCGTTGGCAGCCAGCGCGGAGCGACGAACGGTCGCGGTGCGGCATCGATATGGACCGGATCCGATCCGTAGCGACCTGCGCGGGGCCAATCCCGCGCAGGTCGATCAGCAGCGATCGGGCATCGTGGAGCTTCTCGGCGCCGGCGACGAGGAGGACGGACGCATCGGCCTCGGCGAGGTGGCGACGCCTCCAGCCTAGTCCTGCGACTCAGTAAGACCGCCATGGCCCTTCCGTCGAGACGCCGAGCCGGCCGGCGGCGCGCGACGGCCGAGGCGCTCGCGGAGGCCGGCGACGTCCAGCCCGTGCGCACGCTCGTGGTCGTCCGGCGTCCCGTAGCGGCGATGCTCACCGCGCGGCACGCCGATCGAGCGCACCACGCGAGGCCGATCGGCCAGGGCCGCGGCGACGATCGTCGCCGTGGTGCCCTCCAGGTACGGCTCGACGAAGACGACCTCCTCGCCCGCTTCGGCCAGCAGGGTGTCCGTGTCGAACGGGAGCACCGTCGTGGCGTACAGGACCGTCGCGTCGAAGCCGATGCCGTCGAGCGCGTCGAGCGTGCGGTCGAGCATCGGTCCGACGGCCACGATGGTGAGATCGCGTCCGCGCCGCACGACGTCGAGCGCTCCCGGCCGGATCGGTCGCGCGGCCCGGTTCGCGCTCTCCGACAGGCGGAGGTAGGCGCGTCCATCGCCGGCGGCGGCGTGGCGGAGCAGCCCGGTTGCCTCGCGCCGGTGGCCGGGGACGTAGATCTCCCACCCCGGCAGGGTCGCCAGCAGGGCCACGTCCTCCGGCGCCTGGTGCGTCCGTCCCTCGTGCGATGCGTCGTACGAGGCGCCGATGCTGACGAGCACCGCCCCGGCCTCGTTGTGCGACAGGTCGACCTTGAGCATCTCGAACGGGCGCTCCACGAGGAACGACGCGTAGGAATGCACGATCGGCCGCAGGCCGGTGAGCGACAGCCCGGCCGCCACGCCGATCATGAGCTGCTCGCGGATGCCGACGTTGATGACGCGTTCGGGATGGCGCTCCTGGGCCTCGCGGAAGCGCGATGCGCCGATGTCGGCCAGCACCACCGCCAGGCGCGGGTCGGCATCGAGGAGCTGGGTGGTCGACACGTGGAAGGTGTCGCGCATGGACGTCACCGGCCTACTCTTCCGGTCCGATGACGGCCACCACGGCCGAGGGACGCTCGTCGCTCGTAGCGGTCAGTGCGGCCGCGAGGGCGTCGTGGTCGCGGCCGTCGACCGTGGCCGTCGTCCAGCCCTCGACCGCGAACCGTTCGGCGATGCCTCCCGGCCAGCCGTGCGTCGCCGAGCGGTTGTCGATGGCCACGACGGTGAGCCGGCCGAGGCCGGCGCGGCCGGCGAACGCGATCGCCTCGTGGTTGCTGCCCTCGTCCAGCTCGGCATCGCCGACGAGGCACACGACCCGGGCACGGCTGCCGCCCGCGCGGAGCCCGAGCGCCATGCCGGTCGCGATGGCCACCCCGTGCCCCAGCGAGCCGCTGCCGATCTCGACGCCCGGAACGAGCAATCGATCCGGGTGATGGCCGAGGATCGAGTCGTACGTCCCGAAGCCGGGCAGATGCTCGAGGCCGATGAAGCCCTTGGCGGCCAGCACGGCGTAGTAGGCCATCGGCCCGTGACCCTTCGAGAGGATGAAGCGGTCGCGGTCGGGGTCCTCCGCCGCCTCCGGCCGAACGTTCAGGATCCGGTCGTAGAGGACCCAAATCACGTCCAGCGTGGAGGTCGCGCTCGTGTCGTGCTTCTCGTCACCCGTCATGAGCGAGATGAGCCGCGGCAGATCCTCGTAGCCGAGGCTCTCGCCAGTTTCGATGATGGCGGTCAGGCTGCTGCCCTCCTTTGGCTGGAGCCTTGCTGAGGCTCGCCACCGACGCTACGACTTCTGTGCACTCGTGCCAAGTCGGTTGATACCAACGTCGCCACGGGCAACGGCGGCCCCACTTCCTCGGCGACACCGTCGTCTCGCTCACCGTGACCGGCGACGTCTGGCGCGAGGCGGGCGACAAGACGTACCGCGTCGACACCGCCGTCGCACGCGACTTCCTCGACGAGTTCGTCACGCTGCCCTGAGCCCCATGGACAACCATGATCAAGGAGCGCATGATCCACCGCGGATCGTGACCCGACCGAGCCCAGGGAGGAGGGGCGACCGTGGCGATCTCCGGCGCGACGCTTGAGCCACAAGCGCAGGCTCACGTTTCCGACGAGTGCCGGACGGCGGATCACCTCGCGATCGTCCTGGTGCACGGGGTCGGGTACCAGCAGCAGGGCGAGACGCTCCTGGCATGGTCGGGCCGGCTGATCCGCATGCTGGCCGCCCGGTACAGCGGCGACAGACCCACCCCGCCGGATCTCGTTCACCAGAGCACCATCGACCTGGATGGCGGCAAGCTGTCCCTGATCGAGGTCCGCATCCCCGGGCGGGACGGGCGGCCCGCGCAGCACTGGCGCGTCACCGAGGCATTCTGGGCGGCAAGCATCCAGCCTCCGTCGGTCGGCACCGTCCTGCGATGGCTGGGCGCGCGCGGAGCGGCCGCGCTGGCGGCCCCCGGCGCGGCGGTCGTGCGGAACTCGGTGTACGCGAGCGGGGTCGTCATCGGCCTCCTGGTGGTGTACGCGGCGGTCCGCACGGCTGTGTCGATCATCCCGAGCGACAAGATCAGGAACGCGCTGATCGTTCCGCTGGATCGAGCACTGACCGAGTGGTCCGGCGACATGCACGTGCTGCTGTTCGACCCGGCCCAGTCCGCGAACATCCGCACGCGGATCATGGAGGCGATCAGCGGTGCCGCGGAGGGTCGCTTCGAGAAGGTCGCGCTCATCGCGCATTCGGGCGGTGCCGTTGCCAGCTACCTGACCCTGACCGATGAGGTCCTGTGGGCGTCCGCGCCGTCCCGGCCGGACGTCGTGACGCTGATCACGCACGGCCAGGGCTTGAACATCGCATGGCGGCTCTGCAACCTGAGCAATGGCGCCGATTGCGGGCAGGAGGTCGATACCGCGCGCCGGCTGACGGCCGACCTGAAGGCGGTCCACCCCGGTCTGCGCTGGTACGACTACTACAGCGAGGGCGACATCGTCTCGGAAGGGCCGCTGAGTCCGCCGAAGTGCCTCGAGCAGGTCGTTCCGGCCGCCCCCGACAGCATTCACACCGAGAACGTTCCGTCCGATCCCCACGGAACCTTCTGGGACAACGACGAGGAGTTCCTGCTGCCGATCGTCGAGCGCCTCGAGGCGGCGGCGCGCGACGCGGATGCCAATCCGCGGCCATTCCCCAGGCCACGCACGGACTGGTGCGACAAGCGGATGTTCAGGATCGGCATGTACTCGTTCACGAGCCGCGTGATCTCGAGCGCCATGCTGGCCGCGATCGTCGGCAGTGCGCTGCTGGGCGGTGCCCGCATGGACGATATCGGCGCCGCAATTGCGAGCTTCGTCAAGGACGTGCCGGTGCTCAACGTCCTGGCGGCCCCGCCCGAGTGGCTGAAGGCCGCCCACGACGACCCCTGGTGGTCGTGGTGGCCCGGGATCTCCAGCGCACTCATGGTGTCGCTGCTGCTCGTGCTGGCGGCCGTCTTCCCGCTGACCCGACTCGGGCCCGAGAAGCTGGCCTGGACCAAGGCGCGCTCGCCGCTCCAGCGATTCCTCGTGCAGGCGATCGATTACACGGCGGCCGCCCTGCCCATGGTGCCGCTGGCAGTCTGGGCCTTCTTCGGCCTTCGGGAAGGCGGCGACCAGTACCCGCCCGCATGGGCCGTCATCCTGGCGCTGGTGTTCGTCGCCGCCGGCATCCTCGGAGTGCTGCGCCGGTTCCCGTCCGGCCGCGCGCCGAACGTCCCCGACCTCAGTGGTCTCCAATCCGCGGCGCGGAACGGGCTCATCAATATGGCCATCCTTGCGGTCGTGGCCGGGCTCGGCGTCGGAACGCTGCTGGCGATCGTCGGCGACGCCGACTACGGGGGCATGCGTCTCGGCGCCGGTGCGCTGGGTGCCATCGTCGTCTGGTTGGTCTATCGGCTCGTGGGCGGCGTCGCCCATTGGCGATGGCAGGCGTGGGACGACCAGGAACGAGAGCAGTTCCGACAGGTGCAGGACACGTCAGTCGCGACGCCGAGCCCGCGCAACTGGGGCGTGGGCTTCGACCTGTTGTCGATCTCGTTCGCGTGCGTGGCGGCGGTCATCCTGGCCGCAGCCGTGGGCGGTCCGATGATCAGCGGCGATGTCGCGATCACTGGCGGCGTCGTCGCGCTCGGACTGATCGTGCTCGTGTGGCTCATCGGATCGAGCCAGGACGCCGCGAACTCCGCCTCCGGCGTGCGGCCGGGCGAGGTCAAGCAGTTGCCGCAGTCCGCCTGATCTGGCGGCGGCACCTCCGTAACGGCCCCCGTACGAGTCGACGGCTGAGCGTCTGCTGCCCGCGTCCGCCCGCATGGCAATGCTGCCCGAGCCCGAGTCCATATCGGTCCAGCACAGCAGTCGGAGGCCCACATGAAGCGACGCGTATTGGCACTCGTTTTCGCGGCGATCGCGGCGATGGCACTCGCCGCGCCAGCCGCGGCCACCGTTCATGAGATCACCGGAAAGTTCTGTTCCGGCGGCAACGGCAACGAGTTCCCGCCCGGCCTGTCCGGCGGCTCCAGCGCCGATAACTTCGCGCAGCCCCTCTTTGCCAGCGGCGTGGTGGAGTCGGTCGAGCCGTTCGCGGGTGATGGCGTCAACGGCCCCGGCGTCCTCATCGGCATCGACTTCGACCATCCGGCAGTGAAGCTCGCCCCGCACCCAACGATCGACGTCTTTTTCGTCGGTGACGGAACGTATATCGAGGCCTTCGTCCTCGACGGTCCGTATACGAACTGCAGGGAGCTGCGGGGCTCCTGAAGCGAAGGGTCGCGCTGCCCGACCCCGCGCCGCTGCCAGCGGGCTAGCTCACCCCTGGGACTAACGGCCACTTCTTGGCCGAATTGAATCGCGCGTGGGACGAACAGCCAGGCACAGGCGGCAATCGTGGCCGTTCGTAGTTCGCAGCTGGCAACGGCAGCCACTTCTTGGCCGATATTCCCAGGTGCGGACCAGCCGGCGCCCGCCTACCGCCCGAGCGACATCGGAGTGCAGCTGTTCAGCCATGATTCGGAGCTGCCGCCAGACCACGTCGTCCTCGACCCGCGCCATGTTCACGTCGTCCTCCGAAGCGACCTGATGGCGCAGGCGCGCCGCGCCGAATGTACGGGTGTGCCGTCAAGAGTTCGCGCGGCAGAACGCGGTGCGTTGACGTCCGGCGTATCGTCGCGACGTGGCACGAAGCCGATGACGACCACCGCTCTGCCGGTTGCCGACCTGGGCACGCGCATCGATCGGTTCGCCGACCTCGTCGTGCGCGTCGGCGTCGACGTCCAGCCGGGGCAGGACGTGGCGCTCGTCGCGGGCGTGGAGGACGTGCGCATCGCGCGCGCCGTGGTCGAAAAGGCCTACGCGGCCGGCGCACGCCGCGTGCTCGTCGAGTTCACCGATCCCCATCTTCGGCGCAGCGCGATCGTGCATGGGGCGGGCGAGGCGCTGCGATCGGTCTACCGCTGGGAGCTGGCGCAGGTGGCTGAGCTTCGGGAGCTTGGCGCGGCCAGCATCGTCCTCGCCGGCGTCCCGGAGCCCGGGCTCTTCGACGGCCTCGACCCGGAGCTGGTGGCAGCGCGACAGGCCGAGCTCAACCGAGCGTGGATGGATGCCATCGCCGGCGGACGGATGCCGTGGACCGCGGCGGTCGTGCCGACGGCCAGCTGGGCGCAGCAGGTATTCGGCACGCCGGACGTGGACCGGCTGTGGGACGCCGTCGCCACCGCCATGCGCCTCGACGAGCCGGACCCGATCAGGGCCTGGCGGGACCACATCGCGCGGCTGCGACGCCGCCTCGAGCTCATGAATGCCCGCGCCTTCGATGCCATCCGCTTCCGTGGCGACGACACGGACCTGACGGTCGGCCTGATCCCCGGGGCGACATGGATCGGCGCCGGCGAGTACACGCCCGACGGCCGCGAGTTCGTGCCGAACCTCCCGACCGAGGAGGTCTTCACCAGTCCCGACTGGCGCCGCACCGAAGGTCACGTGCGCGTCACGCGACCGGTGGCCATCGGTCCCGGAGCCGTGGTCGAAGGCCTTCGGCTCCGCTTCGAGAACGGCCGCATCGTCGACGTCCAGGCCGACAGGGGAGCCGATCTCGTGCTCGCTCAGCTCGAGACCGATGGGCAGGCGCGCTACCTCGGCGAGGTGGCACTCGTGGATGGGGCGACGTCGGCGGTCGCGCGGGCCGGCATCGTCTTCCACCACATGCTTTTCGACGAGAACGTCGGCCCGCACATCGCCTGGGGCCGCGCCTACCCGGAGGCGCTCCCCGACCTCGTCGAGGCCGATGCCGAGACCCGCCTGGCCGCCGGCCTGAACGATTCCGCCGTCCACACCGATGTCACCGTCGGCGGCGGGAAGGTTGAGGTCGACGGCATCACTGCCAGCGGTGATGCCGTACCGATCATCCGCGACGACACCTGGGTGCTCGCGTAGCGAGCGGGCCCCTCAGAGTGCCGCCGCGCGGCATCGGTGAATCTGACCCGTTCCATCCGGCCCCCGACCGATGCACACTGCGCGGCATGAACTGTCGGAGCTGCGGTGCCGCCATCGCGCCGGGCGCGCGCTTCTGCGCAAGCTGCGGGACGCCGGTCACCGGAGCGGCCTGTCGCGCGTGCGGCGCCGAGCTGGCCGCGGACGCTCGCTTCTGCGCGTCGTGTGGCACCGCGGTCGGCGACGATCGCCCGCGAGCGCCCGCGGAGGCTGACCGCGAGCGCAAGGTCGCGACGCTCGTGTTCGCCGACCTCGTCGGCTACACCAGCCTGAACGAGGGCCACGATCCGGAGATCATCGAGGCGGTGGTAGGCCGAGCGTTCGATCGGCTCAGCGCCGAGGTCCAGCGCTACGAGGGCCTGGTCGAGAAGTTCGCCGGTGACGCGCTGCTGGCGGTCTTCGGCGTCCCGACCGTGCACGAGGACGACGCCGAGCGGGCGGTCCGCGCCGCCTTCGAGATGCAGCAGGCGATGGCGGAGCTGGGCGGTCAGCTCGCCGCCGAAGGGCGCCCGCAGCTCCAACTGCGGATCGGCATCGAGACCGGCGAGGTCCTCGCCAACCGCCAGCGCGCGGCGAGCGAGCGCGATCGGATCGTGACCGGCGACGCGGTGAACACCGCGGCGCGTCTCGAACAGGCCGCGGCGCCGGGCGAGATCGTGGTGGGACCGGCGACGTACGCCGCCACGCGCGAGGTGGTCGAGTACGAGGAGCTCCCGGCCCAGGCGCTGAAGGGCAAGGCGCTCCCCATCGTCGCCTGGCGGGCAACGCGCGTGCGCGCCGGTCGCGGCGGACGCCGCGCGACGCTGGGCCTGGAGGCGCCGATGGTCGGGCGCGACGAGGAGCTCACCCTCCTCAAGGAGACGGTTCGCCGAACGGCCGCAGAGGGCAGGCCGCACCTCGTCACCGTCATCGGCAGCGCCGGGGTTGGCAAGTCGCGCCTGACCTGGGAGCTGGAGAAGTACCTGGACGGCCTGCCGGAGTCGTTCCACTGGCGCAAGGGCCGATGTCTCGCCTACGCACAGACGAGCTACTCGGCGCTGGCCGATGCGCTCGCCGCGGACGCATCGGTCCTGGAGGACGACCCGCCCGATGCGGTGACGGACAAGGTGGATGCGCGCCTGGCCGATCTCACCGGTGGGGACCTTCCTCCCGACGTCCCTGGCGCCATTCGGGTGCTGCTCGGGATCAACGGGTCCGAAAGCCTGGCAAAGGCCGAGCTGTTCGAGGCGTGGCGGGTCTACCTGGAGCTCATCGCGCGTCGCTATCCGCTGGTGCTCGTGCTGGAGGACATCCATTGGGCCGATGAAGGCCTGCTCGACTTCATCGAATTCCTGGCGCGCTGGGCGGATGCGCCGATCATGATCCTCTGCCTCGCCCGCCACGAGCTGCTCGAGCGCCGCCCGGCGTGGGCCGGTGGCCTGCCGAACGCGACCTCGATCGTGCTCGAGCCACTGAGCGCCGACGAGAGCGGGCGCCTCCTCTCCGGCCTGCTCGGCGCCGCGATGCCGGCCGAGCTCGAGCAACGCGTCATCGAGGTGTCCGAGGGAAATCCGCTGTTCGCCGAGGAGCTCGTGCGCCTCTTCGTCGACCGCGGCGTCGTGCGCCACACGGAGTCCGGCTGGGAGCAGGCGCAGCCGATCGAGCAGGTCGAGATCCCGCAATCGATCCAGGCCCTGCTCGCGGCGCGGCTCGACAGCCTGCCCGCCGAGGAGAAGCGGCTCAGCCAGGACGCGGCAGTGGTCGGGCGCATCTTCTGGGATCGGCTGCTGGCGCACCTGGCGGGCCAGTCCCCCGCCGCCACCGTTGGGCTCTTGCGCTCGTTGCGCGTGAAGGAGCTCGTCGTGCCACGCGAGCCATCGACCCTGACCGATGCGCAGGAGTACGCCTTCCGCCATGTCCTCATCCGCGACGTGGCCTACGACTCCCTCCCGAAGCTCGAGCGCGCACGGAAGCACCGGGAGGTGGCGCAGTGGGCCGAGGAGCGGCTCGGTGAGCGCGCCGACGAGGTGGTCGAGCTCCTCGCCGCGCACTACTGGAGCGCGCTTCGCTACGAGGAGGAGTTCGCGACCGATGAGGCCGCGCTGGAGGACCTCCGGCGCCGGACGATGCGCTATGCCGACGCCGCGGCGCGGCGTGCCCTGGCGGTCAGCCAGTTCGAGAGCACGAAGGAGTGGCTGCGAATCGTGATCGCCCAGGCGCGCCGGCTGCCCCTCGACCCGCTCGAATTCGCCACCGCCGTGCTCCCGTACGTGCGCCTGACCGAGAACGAAACGCACGAAGCGCGGCTCGCCGTGGCCCGCGAGGCAATCGATCGGCTCATGACGCTCGACGTCCTGGGCGAGGAGGCCCGGAAGATGGTGGCGGATCTCCGCGGCTTCGAGGCGTACTGCGCCTTCTCTTCGGGCAGCGACTCGGTGGACGAGATCCGCGGACGGCTGCAGGGCGCGCTCGAGCTGCTGGATGGCATCGGTCCATGCGCGCAACGCGGGTCGATCCTGCGGTGGCTGGGCTGGCTGGCCTGGCGCGGCGGTCCGTTCAGCGCCGCCGAGGAGCCGCTTCGCCGATCCATGGAGGAGGCGCAAGCCGCCGGCGATGACCGCACGGAGCGCTGGGCCATGCACGATCTCGGCATCGTCCTCACCCGCGGCGCGCCGGATCCCGAAGGGCTGAGCTTGCTGCTGCGGAGCTTCGAGCTTGCACGGGAGGCCAAGGACGTGTTCCTGGTGAGCCGCTGCTACATCAATCTGCCGGCCACCCTGACGTCGTTCGGGCGAATGGACGAAGGCATGGAGATGGCCGAAGAGGGCTTCGAGCTCGCACGGCGAACCGGCGATCACAACGCGCGGTTCTGGATCGGCAGCAACCTCGCCGACTTCTACCACGGGCGCGGCCGGCTGCCCGAGGCGATCGCGACCCAGGAGGAAGCGCTCGAGGCGGCGCGCCGCATCGGCCTCCAGCCGACGGCCGGGCTCGAAGGGTATGCCTTCATGCTGCTCAGCGCGGGCCGGTTCGACGACGCACGCGCGGTGTGGGAGCGGATCGAGCGCACCGAGCACGTGGTCGAGCCACAGCACGCGGGCATGGAGGCGACCGTCGACGCCCTACTTCGCTGGTCGCACGATCCTGCCGATGCCATTCGGCGCATCCGCCAGGGCATCAGCACCGTCCGGGACACGACCGGCGGCGAGGCCCTGGACCTGCTGGGCTTCTACCTGGCCCGCATGGGCCTCCGCGCGGGAGACGCCGATGCGATCAGGGATGCCGCCGCACTCGCGGATGAGTTCCCGGACACGGTCGCGACCGCGTTCACGATTCAGCTTGCGCGCTGGCTCAGGGCCATCGCTCGCGCCCAGGAGGGTGGCGATCCCTCAACCGCGGTGAGGGAGATCGTGGCTGCTGCCGAGGACCTGGAAGCGGAGGGCTGGCGCATGCTGTCGGCGGATGCCTACGCCGATGCCACGCTGCTGGCCGATCGCCATCGGCTGCCGGGCGGCAACGAGTGGTCCGCTCGATCACGGGCGGCCTACGAGCGCATGTCGGCCGTGCCGCTCCTGGATGCCCTGCGGAGTCGCGTCCCGTAGGCGTCGCCAGTCGAACGGACGACCGACCCTGCGACGGATAGCAGATGCGTCCACGACGCGGCCCCGCGCACGCTGCTCCCAACGTGCCCACACGGGACGCACAGGGGAACCCGCCGCTAGTCGACCGCTTCCGCGGCCTTCGCGGCTTCGCAGCTGTCGCGGTTGGTTCGCTGCTGGGAGTAACGGCCACTTCCTGGCCGATTTGTATCGACGGTGAGAAGGACGGCCAAGCAAAACGGCCGAGCTTGGCTGTCCTTGGTCCGTGGCTGGCAACGACAGCCACTGCCTGGCCGATATTCCCCACAGCGGACTAGCTGGGGTCGCCTCCGCGCAGCTCGGCACGCGTGATGTACGGGACGGCGCCGATCTGGAGCAGCTGCGACGCCAGGCCGATGCCGCCCAGTCCAGGGGACGCGACCGTGACGAGCCCACCGGGGGCATCGGCGCGGGATCAAGCCCCACGCGCGCCCGCGCGGCAACGGTCTGCGAGGCGCTCCTACAGCCCGAACCGCATGAGGATCATGCAGGTGAAGATCACCACGAAGAAGCCGATCTCCAGGACGGCGGTGCGCTTGACGACGGCAATCGCGGCGTCGAGCGCCGGCGAGGGCGCGCCACCGGGGCCGAGCGCCTCTGCCTCGGGGATCGCGTTCATCCGCTCGAGCGCTGGCCCGACCACGCGCTCCGCCCACATGAACGCGCCGATGGCGAAGGCCAGGCCCACGAGCCAGGTAATGCCGTAGGCGGTGGCCAGGTCCTCGAGGCTGTCGATCGGACCGAAGAACGTGCCGCGGATGATGCCGAGGAGAATGACCGCGGCAGCCACCGGACGGATCACCTTGAATCCCTGCTCGCCAATGAGCTTCGCCACCTCACGCTGCCTTCCCAGCGGCAGCGGGCTGATGGCCGGGATCAGGATGGTCGCGTTGTAGAGCACGGTCCCGAACCACAGGACGCCGAGCCCGACGTGCAGCCACTGGATAACGAACTGGCCCCAGTCCATGTCGCCGATGCCTCCTCCGTCACCTGCGCCAACGACGCGCGGCGCATCATGCCACGCGCCGGGGTAGGGTTGACGCATGAAGCGCGACAAGCTCGAGCCGCAGCCGGAGCCGC
>DASVDT010000196.1:0-24682 GCA_036380955.1 Candidatus Limnocylindria bacterium
GACCCCCAGGTGCGGCGCATCGTCACCGAGCCGCAGCCGAACTTCCTGACCATCGTCCCCTTCACCGATGACGTGAAGGAGCCTCGCGCCATCATGGGCAAGCTCGAGGCCGACGAGCGCAAGACGAACTTCAACGAGTACGAATTCGGCTACACCGGCGACCAGGCCATGGCCGAGGCGAGCCGCTGCCTGCAGTGCACCTGCGAGGCGATCGGCCACTGCGACCTGCGCGAGGCGGCGATCGAGTACGAGACGACGCTCAACATGGCGATCGACGAGCGCTCGATCCAGGACAACCCGTACGTCGGCGTCAACCACGGCTACGGCCGCGACGAGACGCACTCCTTCATCCTGCGCGACTACAGCCGCTGCATCGACTGCGGCCGCTGTGCGCAGGTGTGCAAGGAGATCGTCGGCGCCGGCTGCTATGACTTCATCGGCAAGGGCCTCGACTCGCTCGTCACCACCGCCGACTACGTGTCACTCAACGAGACGCCGTGCGTCTCCTGCGGTCGATGCGCCGAGACCTGTCCGGTCGGCGCATTGATGCCTCGCCCGCGCGTCCTCGAGACCTACCAGCTCGACATCAGCCGCTGCATCTTCTGCGGCATCTGCGCCGATGCGTGCCCGTACGACGCGCTGCGCTGCGGCCCCGAGTTCGAATTCAGCGAGTACCAGCGCGACCTGCCGATGCTCGACATCCTCGAGATGAGCGACCGGGAGCGGCCCACCCGGTAGCCGCAGCGCCGCGCGCTAGAACTTGTTCAGGTCGATGGTCCACTCGTCGCAATCGCTGGTGACGGCGATGGTGTAGGTCCCGGCAGGCACGTCGTTGACGAACGAGCTGAAGCCGCGCGGCTTCTGGTCGTAGACCGCGGTCCCGTCGGCGCCGGTGATGGTGATCACCACGCCCTCGCAGCCGGGAGCCTGGTACGACAGCCGGTAGCGGCCCTCCTGGAGGTCATAGGTCGTTCCCTCGGCGTCTTCCGAGCTGGCCTTGGCCGCATCTGGCAGGTCCGATTCTCCGCCGCCCGCTCCGCCGCCTCCGCCGCCTCCGCCGCACGCGGCGAGCAGCAGCATGACGATGAGCATGGCGATCGAAGTGGTCCGTCTCGGATCGCTCACTTGTCCTCCTACCCTCCAATGGCCGTCGCGTGTGGATGTCAGCGGTCGGGCGGACGGCTGCTCGCTACCTTACGGGAGCCTCGCTCCGGCGCGCAACGGATTCGGCCGCTGCGCTAGAATCGATCGCGGCCCCCGAGCGGGCCTCCCAGCGCTCGAATCTTCCTAAGGGAGCCACGACCCTGGACATCTCCAGCGTCCTCTTCTTCCTGCTCGCCGTCGGCGTCGTGGGAGCCGGAGCGGCCGTCGTCACGCTACGCAACATCATCCACTCGGCGGTGGCGATGATGGTCTGCTTCGGGTCCCTGGCCGGCATGTACGCGCTGCTCGGTGCGCCGATCGTGGCGGCCGCGCAGGTCCTCATCTACCTCGGCGCCATCAGCGTGCTGATCCTGTTCGCGATCATGCTGACCCAGGCGGGCGACGCCAACCTGCCGGCGCCGTTTCACCGCCAGGTGCCGGTGGCGCTGGTCATCTCGGTCGTGATCATGGGACTTGTCGGCTGGGCCGCAATCCAGACGGACTGGGGCATGGCCACGCAGGCCGCCGAGGCTGCGGTCGACGCGATCGCCACTGCGGTCTTCACCACCTACGCCCTGCCGTTCGAGATCATCAGCCTGCTGCTGCTGGTGGCCATCATCGGCGCCATCTTCCTGGCCCGCCGGCCGGAAGACGACGAGCGGGCAAACTGACCGATGGGGATCGAGGGCTACCTGATCGTATCGGCGCTGCTGTTCGGCATCGGCGCGTTCGGCTTCATGGCGCGGCGCAACGCGATCCTCATGCTGATCAGCATCGAGCTCATGCTCAACGCGGTGAACCTCAGCCTGGTGGCGTTCAACGCCTTCCTGCCGCCGGACTCGAACACGGGCGCCGTCTTCGCCCTCATGATCATGGCCGTCGCCGCCGCCGAAGCGACCGTGGGGCTCGGGTTGGTCATCGCCATCATCCGAACGCGGCAAACCGCCCTCGTCGACCAGTACTCCGACCTGAAGGAGTAGGCCGATGTCCATCGAGCTGCTGATCGCCCTCATTCCCGCGCTGCCCCTCGCCGGCTTCCTGTTCGCCGTGCTGGTCGGGCCGCGGCTCGACCACGTGCCACTGCACGGCCATGGCGAGCACGACGACCATGACGATGCCCATGCCGCGGGCCACGGCGCCCACGATGAGGTCGACGACTCCGCCTTCCGGGCGGTGCCGTCCGAGGAGGAGCAGGCGGCCACCAGCCCGCATGCCGGCCACGCCGACGACCTCTCCAATGCCGAGGGCGCCGCCGGCGTCATCCCGGACCAGCTGAACGACGGACTCGGCCAGTCGGGGCACGTCGCGCCGGGCGCAGAGCGCCCGCGCTATCGGTCGTGGATGGTGCCGACCGGCCTGGTGGGCCTGATGTGGCTCATCAGCATGGTCGTCTTCGCCAACGTCATCTTCGGCGGCAACGAGTACCAGGTGACGATCTACGAGTGGATCGCATCGGGCGACTTCGTGATCAACATCAGCTTCCTGGTCGACCCGCTGACCGCGATGCTGCTGCTGGTCGTGAGCACCGTCGGCTTCCTGGTGCACATCTACTCGATCGGCTACATGGACGGCGACCGCGGCTTCTGGCGCTTCTTCGCCTACCTGAACCTGTTCATGTTCAGCATGCTGCTGCTGATCCTGGGCGACAACTTCCTGATGCTGTACGTGGGCTGGGAGGCGGTCGGCCTGTGCAGCTATGCGCTCATCGGCTTCTGGTACAAGAAGCCCTCCGCATCCGGAGCGGCCAAGAAGGCCTTCGTCGTCAACCGCGTCGGCGACGTCGGGTTCGGCCTCGGCATCATCATGATCTGGGTCAACCTCGGGACGCTCAGCTTCCACGAGGTCTTCGAGCGGATCGGGACCCTCGATGAGGGGACGATCACGATCATCGCGCTCCTGCTCTTCGCCGGCGCCGTCGGCAAGAGCGCCCAGTTCCCGCTCCACGTGTGGCTGCCGGACGCGATGGAGGGCCCGACGCCGGTCAGCGCCCTCATCCACGCCGCGACCATGGTCAACGCCGGCGTCTACATGGTCGCCCGCGCCAACCCGATCTTCGCCGAGGCGCCGGCCGCCATGTGGGTCGTGGCCATCATCGGTGCCTTCACCGCCATCTTCGCCGCCGCCATCGCGCTCACCCAGAACGACATCAAGAAGGTCCTGGCCTACTCGACCGTCAGCCAGCTGGCGTACATGTTCCTGGCCCTCGGCATCGGGGCGTGGGTGGCGGCCATCTTCCACCTCGTCAGCCACGGCTTCTTCAAGGGGCTGCTGTTCATGGGCTCCGGCTCGGTCATCCACGGGGCGGGCGGCGAGCAGGACATGCGCTTCATGGGCAACCTGCGCGAGAAGATGCGCTGGACCTACTGGACCATGGTGATCGGCTCGCTGGCGCTGGCCGGCATCCCGATCTTCGCCGGCTTCTTCAGCAAGGACGAGATCCTGGCCGAGGCGTTCAACCGCGGCTACCTCGTGCTCTACCTCGTCGGCATCGTGGTCGCCTTCATGACCGCCTTCTACACGTTCCGCATGATCTTCATGACCTTCTGGGGCGAGTGGCGCGGCCCGGCCGACGCCTGGCACCACGTCCACGAGAGCGCGACGACCATGGTGGCGCCGCTGGCCGTCCTGGCGGTCCCGACCGTGCTGGCGGGTCTGATTCTCGGCATCCCGCCAGAGGGTGGCCTCATCCACACCTGGCTGGAGGAGGTCTTCGCCGGCGCCGAGGAGGCGCATGCCGGCGTGCTGTCCGGATCGATCGCCGCCGGCGAGCACCACGGCTTCGAGCTGTTCGGGCTCGGCGGCCTGCTGCTGCTGGTCGGAGCGTCGGTCGCCGCGGCCGGCATCTGGCTCGCGTACCGCTGGTACGTGGAGCGGGTCGGCTCGGCCGAGCGCTTCGTCGAGCGCATCCCGCTCGGGCTCGGGCCGGGGATGTACCGCGCCAGCGTGAACAAGTACTACGTCGACGACATCTACGGCCTGGTCTTCGCCCGCGGCGGCGTCCTGTTCAGCGAGGCGCTGTGGTGGTTCGACGCCAAGGTCATCGACGGTGCCGTCAACGGCGCCGGCTGGCTGGCGTCGCGGATCGGCGGCGGCCTGCGCAAGCTGCAGACCGGCCGGGTCGAGAACTACGGCCTCGGCATGGCGGCCGGGCTGGCGGTCGTCCTGCTCATCTACGCGACGGTGGTGCGCTGATGGACGGCTTCCCGCTGCTGAGCGCCATCGTCTTCACGCCCGCCTTCGGGGCGCTGCTGCTGCTCTTCGTGCCCGGCACGAACCTGCGCCTCATCAAGCAGATCGCGCTCATCGCCGCGCTGGCCAGCTTCGTCCTGAGCCTGCGGCTCATCGGCTACGACACCGGCGGCGCCGAGTTCCAGTTCCGCGAGGATCTGCCCTGGATCGAGGCCTTCGGCATGCGCTACTCGATGGGCGTCGACGGGCTGGCCGTGGTGCTCGTGCTGCTGACCACGCTCCTGAGCGTGGTGGCGATCATCTACAGCTTCGAGCCGATCAAGACGAAGGTGAAGGCCTACTACATCACCATGCTGCTGCTCATGGTGGGCATGCTCGGCGTGTTCGTGAGCCTTGACCTGTTCCTGTTCTACGTCTTCTGGGAGGTCAGCCTCTTCCCGATGTACTTCGTCATCGGGATCTGGGGCGGCCCGCGACGGATCTACGCCACGGTCAAGTTCGTCGTGTACACCCTGGTCGGGTCACTCCTGATGCTGGTCGCGATCCTGGCCGTCGTCATCGCGCACGGCAACGAGACCGGCACGGTCACCTTCAGCTACGAGGCGCTGCGTGGCTTCGCCTACGCCGATAGCCTCCAGGCACTCGCCTTCGTCGCCTTCTTCCTGGCGTTCGCCATCAAGGTGCCGATGTTCCCGCTCCACACGTGGCTTCCGGACGCGCACGTCGAGGCGCCGACGGCGGGATCGATCATCCTGGCCGGCGTGCTCCTCAAGCTCGGCGGCTTCGGCTTCCTGCGCTACAACCTGCCGCTGCTGCCGGACGCGTCGGTCACCTTCGCGCCGATCATCATCGGCCTGTCGGTGGTCGCCATCCTGTACGGGGCGCTGGTCAGCATGGTGCAGCCGGACCTCAAGAAGCTGATCGCCTACTCGAGCGTGAGCCACATGGGCTTCGTGATGCTCGGGGCATTCGTCTTCAACCAGCAGGGGCTCCAGGGCTCGATCTACCAGATGCTCAGCCACGGCGTGACGACCGGAGCGCTCTTCCTCCTGGTCGGCATCCTGTACGAGCAGACGCACGACCGCGAGATCGCGCACATGGGTGGCCTGAACGCGCGGCTGCCGTACTACGCGTCCATGTTCGGACTCTTCACCTTCGCGAGCATCGGCCTGCCCGGGCTATCCGGGTTCATCGGCGAATTCCTCGTGATCCTGGGGACCTTCCAGTACAACGGCCTCGTGGCTGGCGCGACGATGGTGGTCGTCGTCTTCAGCGCGGTATACATGCTGTGGATGCTCCAGCGCGTCTTCTTCACCGTGCCGTCGGACTGGATGCGCCAGCACTGGTCACGGCTGCGCGACATGAGCCGCGGCGAGTGGTGGGCGCTGGCGCCGCTGATCGTGCTGGTGGTCGCCATGGGCGTCTATCCGGGCCCGATCCTGGAGCTCATCAGCGCGCCGGTCGAGCGGATCGTGGAGGCCGTCAACGGCGCCGGCATGACGGGGCTGGGGCCGCTGTGGTGAGCCGCATGCAGAGGGCCCGCCGATGGACCTGATCGACGACCTCGTCACGCTCCTGCCGGAGCTCATCCTGGTGGCCCTGGTGCTCGTCATCATCGTCGCCGACCTGTTCCTGCCGCGCGCCGCGAAGTGGGTGCTGACCTGGGTCACCGTCGGCGGCCTGATCCTCGCCGGCGCCGCCTGCGTCGTGGTCTGGAACATCAACGAGACGGTCTACAACGGCTTCTACGTCGTCGACGACCTGTCGGTCTTCTTCAAGGCGACCACCATCCTCATCGGCATCTTCTCGGTGCTGTTCGCGCCGAGCTACCTGGCCGTGCGCCGCATCCCGCTCGGGGAGTTCAACATCATCCTCGTCAGCGCCCTGATCGGCATGAGCATCCTCGCGTCCAGCGGCGACCTCATCACGCTCTTCCTCGGCCTGGAGCTGATGACCATGCCGAGCTACCTGCTGACCGGGCTGCACAAGACCGACCGATACAGCAACGAGGGCGGCCTCAAGTACTTCCTGCTCGGCAGCTTCGCGAGCGCGATCCTGCTGTTCGGCATTGCGTGGATCTATGGGCTGACCGGGACGACGAACGTGGCCGGCATCGCCGCCGCGGTCGACGGCACGATGAGCGGCGCCCTGCTGGTGGCGATCGGCTTCCTCACGGTGGGTGGCACCTTCAAGATCGCGGCGGTGCCGTTCCACTACTGGACGCCGGACGCCTACCAGGGCGCGCCGACACCGATCACCGGCTTCCTGTCCGCCGGCCCGAAGCTCGGGGCGTTCGCGCTCCTGATCCGCATCTTCGCCGACGCGCTCGCGCCGCTGCGCGCCGACTGGCTCGCCATCTTCCTGATCCTGACCGTGCTGACCATGACGGTCGGCAACGTGGTGGCGCTGACCCAGGTCAACGTCAAGCGCATGCTGGCGTACTCGAGCATCGCGCACACCGGCTACATCATGGCCGGGCTCGCCGCCTTCGCCAGTGCCGATGATCAGCGCGTGGCGGCGCGCGGCATCGAGGCGGTCCTCTTCTACGTCCTCGGCTACGCGGTCATGAACATCGCCGCCTTCGCGGTCGTTGCCATGCTGCAGCGCGACACGAGCCGATTCGGCGGGCTGAACTCGTTCCGCGGCCTTGCGTCGCGCGACCCCTGGCGCGCGGGCGCCATGGCCATCCTCATGCTGAGCCTGACCGGCATTCCACCGACCGTCGGCTTCTTCGCCAAGCTGTACGTGCTGCTGGCCGCGATCGAGGCCGGGCTCGCCTGGCTGGCCGTGATCATCGTCCTCAACGCCGCGCTGGCCGCCTTCTACTACCTGCGCGTCATCGTCTACATGTACATGCGCGACCCCGAGCCGGAACCAGCGCCCGTCGACACCTCACCTCTCGGTTCGGTGGCGCTCGCCCTGTCGATCGTCGGCGTGATCGCGCTCGGGGTCTTCCCGGGCGCCGTCCTGGGCCTTCTCGAGGTGTCCGCGGCCAGCCTGTTCTAGCCGATGGCCTCCCAACGCGATATGGCAACGGCAGACGCGCAGCTGGCGGCTGCGGCACACGCGCTCCTCGGAGACCGGCGGCTGATCATCGCGACCAACCGAGGCCCGGTGACCTTCACGACCGCGGCCGACGGCTCGCTGCGGCCGCGTCGCGGATCGGGCGGCCTCGTCACCGCCCTCGGCCACGTCGGCCAGCGCGTGCCGATCACCTGGATCGCCGCCGCCATGAGCGAGGGCGATCGCCGCGCCGCCGCGGACGCGAGGCTGGTCCGACGAGCGCTCGGCGACGACGAGGCGGTCCGCCTGCGATTCGCATCGGTCGAGCGATCGGTGTACGAGCAGGCCTACAACGTCATCGCCAACCCCTTCCTGTGGTTCCTCCAGCACCAGATGTGGAACCTGCCGGAGCGGCCGGTCATCGACGCGGCCACGATGCGCGCCTGGGACCGAGGCTACGTCGCCCTCAACGACGCCTTCGCGCGCGAGGTCGTGGCGCAGGCCCGCGGCGACCGGGAGCCGCGCGTCATGCTGCACGACTATCACCTGTACCTCGCCGCCGAGCCGATCCGCCGCGCCCGCCCACGCGCGATCCTCAGCCACTTCACCCACATCCCCTGGCCGCCGTCATCGATCTGGCAAACGATCGCTCCGCCGATCCGTGAGGCGATCGCGCGCGGGTTGCTGGCGAACAACGTGGTCGGCTTCCAGACGGCGCGCTACGCCCACAACTTCCTGCGCATGGTCGAGACGTTCGTGCCCGACGCCACGGTCGACTACGACGCGTCCTGTGTGAAGCGTCGCCGCTTCGTGACGTACGTGCGCAACTACCCGATCAGCATCGACCCCGTCGCGACGCGGCGCGTGGCTTCGTCACGCGCGGCGCGACGCCGCGCCGACCAGCTGCTCGGCGGCAGCCGCGAGCAGGTCATCGTGCGGGTGGACCGGCTCGAACCCTCGAAGAACATCCTGCGCGGCTTTCTCGCCTACGAGGCGCTGCTCCAGCGCAACGCCCGGCTGCGCGGACGGATCAGCTTCCTCGCCTTCCTGGTGCCGTCACGGACCGGGCTGCGTGAGTACGGCCACTACGGGAGGGAGGTCCAGAACGCGGTCGACCGCATCAACGCCCGTTACGGTCGCGCCGGCTGGCGTCCGGTGCAGCTGTTCTACGAGAACGACTACGCGCAGGCCCTCGCCGGCCTCTCCATCGCCGATGTCGTGCTGGTCAACCCCCTCGTCGATGGCATGAACCTCGTCGCGAAGGAAGCCGTCGCCGTGTCGAGCCGCGACGCCGTCCTGGTCCTGTCGGAGACGGCCGGCGCCTTCGACCAGATGGCCGATGGCGCGCTGGCGGTCGCGCCGGCCGACGTCGTCGGCACGGCCGATGCCCTGGCCACGGCGCTGGCCATGCCGCGCGAGGAGCGTGCCCGCCGCCTGGCGAAGCTGCGACGCGGCGTCGAACGCGAGGACATCACCTGGTGGCTGCGGCGGCAGTTCGAGGATCTCGCCGAGCTCGCCGGCTGAGCCGATGAACGACGAGAGCCCGGCATGAGGCTGCCCGCGGTGGCGCGACTGGGGCACTTCCACCGCGACGCCCGGATCTTCCTGGCGACGACGCTCGTCTCCGGCGCGGCGCTCAGCCTGTACTGGATCGACTTCAACCTGTACCTGGCGTCGCTCGGCTACTCGACGGCGACCATCGGCCTGGTGGCAACCATCGGCTCGATGGCCGGTGCGCTCAGCGCCTTCCCGGCCAGTGCCGCGTCGGACCGGTTCGGACGGCGCGCCATCATCGCGGCCGGCATGGCGATCGCGGTCGTCGCGCTGATCGGCCTCCTCCTCGTCAGCAGCCTGCCGCTCATCGCCGTCTTCGCCGCCATGTGGGCCGTCGGGCAGCAGTCCTTCCTGGTGGTGCAGGCGCCGTTCCTGGCGGAGCACAGCGATCCCGAGCATCGCAACGAGCTCTTCGCGCTCCAGTCGGCGATCCAGAGCGTCACCAATGTCATCGCCGCGGTGCTCGGTGGTATCGGCGCGGTTGCCATCGGGTCCGCGCTCGGCTTCGAGCCGGGCAGCGCCGACATCTACCGGATCATCCTGGTGATCATGACCGTCCTGCTGGCCGTTGCGCTCGGGACGGTGGCACTGCTGTCCGACGATCGGCCGGGCCGCATCGACGAGGACGATCTGGCCTCGCCGAGGGTTCGTACGCCGATGGGGATCGTCATCGAGGACCGTCGGCGGTTCGTGCGCCTGCTCCTGCCGGGATTCCTGATCGCCATCGGTGCCGGGCAGGTCATCCCGTTCCTCAACGTCTTCGTGCAGCAGCGCTTCGGCCTGGATCTCGCGTCGCTCAATGCGCTCTTCGCGCTCACCAGCCTCGGCACCGTCGTGGCGTTGCTCGCCCAGCCGACGCTCGCGCGGCGCTTCGGCCAGATCACGTCGGTCGTCATCGTGCAGTCGGCCAGCATCCCGTTCCTTGCGGTGCTCGGCTTCTCGCCGCTGTTGTGGACGGTCATCGCGGCCATGGTCGTGCGGAACTCGCTGATGAACGCCGGCAACCCGATCTTCTCGGCCTTCGCCATGGAGCGAGTCTCGCCACACGAGCGCGCGACGCTGGCAGCGAGCATGAGCGTGCTGTGGCAGACCGGATGGGTCGTCGGCGGCGCCTGGTACGCGCTGCTCCAGGCGGTCCTCGGATTCGACGGCGGCTACGCCGTCAACTTCATCGGCGTGATCGCGCTGTACTCGATCGCCACCGCCCTGTACTGGATCTGGTTCCGGCCGGCCGAACGCCGAGCACTCGGGGAGATGCGCGGCGTCAGCTGACGCGGTCCGCCAGCTCGGCCAGCAGCACGGCCGCCTCGGCCGGGTCGGCAAGCATGACGTCGGCGGCCGCGACGATCTCGGCAGGTGCCTCGTGGTCGGTGCTGCCGACGCCGATGATCGCGCCCCGCACCCGCCCCGCCGCACGCAGCTGCGCGACCGCGACGAACATGTCGAGATCGGTCAGGTCGTCGCCCATCACCACCACGCCGGCGAGGCCGAAGCGCTCGACCAGCGCACGCGCCGCCGCCCCCTTGTCGCCCAGCCCGAGGGGCCGCAGCTCGACGCTCATGCGTCCGTGCCGCACCTCGATGCCGTCACCCGGCTCGCCGATCGCCGCGATGATGCGTCGGCGAGCCGCATGGTGATCCGGTGCCCCGCGATAGTGGATCGTCGAGGAGACGCCCTTGTCCTCGACCACCACCCCCTCGAGGTCCGGCAGGCCGGACAGGGCCGCGCGCATGCGGTCGTGCATCGCGTTGGCCGCCGCCGAGGCGACGGGTTGGTCGGCGCCGGGCTCGAGCCACTCGATGCCATGGTTGCCCACCACGAGCAGGCTCGGGACCGCCGCCATGCGGCGCGCGTCGAGCGGGGCGCGCCCGGTGATGATCGCGACGACCGCCAGGCGGTCTGCCAGTCTCTCGAGCGCGCGCGAGGCTCCCTCGACCAGCTCCGCCAGCAGCGGGTCGGCGACGATCGGTGACACGGTCCCGTCGAAATCGGTCAGCAGGCCGGCCGGCGTGGCCGCCAGCGCGTCGCTCGCGAGCTCGATCGCGCGCGACAGCGATGCATCGGTGCTGCGGCTAGACTCGGCCACGTGAAGCGTCTCTCCTCCTGGGCGCTCCCGATCATCCTGGCGGTGGCGGGGATGGCCCTCATTATCGTCGGGTCGCTCGACCTCGGCGGAGCGCCGGCCCCCAGCCTCGAGCCGATCGCGTCGCGGACGCCGGTGGCGGTCGCCTCGCCGTCCGCCGCGCCCACGCCGACGCCCGCCGCATCGAGCAGCACTCGCCCCACCGAAGCCGCGACGCCGTCTCCCGGCTCGACCCCGCTGCCCGACGACGTCGTCGCCGTGCAGCTGGAGGTTCCGTCGGTCGGCATTCGCGTGGCCGTCCGCCAGTCGACCAGCGACCAGACCGACAGCTTCCCGCCGGACGATGCCGCCTACATCCTGCAGGCCGGCCATCAGCCCGGACGCAACACGAACTCCTACATCTTTGCCCACGCCCTGAACTCGCTCTTCAAGCCGCTCTGGAACGTCCAGGTCGGCGCCGAGGTCGCGATCCTCATGTCGAACGACCTGGTGCTCCGCTACGTGGTGACCGAGGTCCGACCCAACGTCGCCTGCCCCGATGACAACGCCACGACGAACAATCCGGAGGACTTCGGCATCACGCCTCCGCTCGCGCTGCAGATCCATCCCGACTGCACCGAGGGCGCCTTCTGGACCGTGCCCACCGACTACGAGCGCCTGACGCTCCAGACCTCGCAGGGCTACAACCGCAACTGGGGCGAGCTCGTCGTCGTTGCCGATCCGGTCGAGGGCTGACCGGGCCTACGCGCGGCCGCGCACGAACCAGGCGGGGACCAGCGTCACCAGCGCAACGCCGAGGGCGATGGCGAACACGAGGTGCAGCACCTCCGCGGCCTGGCCCTGTGACCACTCCTCGAGCACGCCGACCAGCGCCAGCGAGGCCTGTGGATCGACGCCGACGAACTCCGGCCGGCCCAGCTCCCGCACGAGGAGGTCGCGGCGCACCGGATCGGCGATGACCTCCGACAGCTCGTCGATCCGGTTCTGGCCGATGGACGTCAGCAGCGCAAGGCCCACGCTCATGCCGACGGTGCGCGTGACCTGGAGCATGGCGCTCGCCACGCCATACGCGCCCGCGCCGGCGGCCTCCACGGCCGCGGTTGCCCGCGGCGAGACGGTCAGCCCGAAGCCGGCACCGAAGATGGCCAGATCGAGCATCAGCTGGTCCAGCGGCGTGTCGACGCCCCACCCGATGGCCAGCCACAGGCCGACGGCGCTGCACGCGACGCCGACCAGCGAGACGATCCGCTCGCCGATGAAGCCGCTGACCACGCCGCCGATGAGCGCGCCGCCCGCGATCGTGAGCGTCAGGGCGGTCAAGGCCGCGGCCGACTGCGCGTCAGTTCCGAACAGGACGCGATTGACGAACACCGGCCCGCCGATCACCGCCGTGGCCAGGGTGTAGCCGGTCAGCAGGCTCACCGCGTTGGCGGCGCTGAAGGCGCGGTCGGCAAAGAGCCGCACGTCGACGAGCGGCGAGGCCGACCGGAGCTCGACGACGACGAAGGCCGCCAGCGCGATCACGGACAACCCGAGTCCGCCGAGCACGAACGCATCGGTCCAGCCAGAGGCGCCCGAGGCCGTCACGCCGCCGATGCCCGCCACCAGCGCGATGGACAGCAGTGCGGCGCCACCCAGGTCGAGCTTCGCCCTGATGCGCGGCGTCTCGATGCCGCCCGCCACGACGTAGATGAGCAGCAGCGTGACGATCCCGATCGGCACGTTGAGCAGGAAGATCCACTGCCAGCTGGCGACGTCGAGCCCGGGGATCGGCAGCGCGAAATTGAGCAGGACCCAGGCGCCGTAGGCCGGGCCGATGGCCATGCCGATGTACGTCGCCGCGCCCTCGACGCCCAGGGCCGTCGCGCGCGCGCGTCCCGTGAAGAGGTGGCTGGCCAGCGCCATCGACAGCGGGACCAGTGCTCCGCCGCCGAAGCCCTGCACCACCCGCGCGGCGATGAGCCACGTCAGCCCGGCCTCGGGGCCGGCCATGCGCGAAAGGCCGGCCGCCGCCGAGCCGACGACGAACAGCAGCAGCGCGACGACGTAGAGCCGCAGGGCTCCCCACATGTCCGCGCCGCGACCGGCCAGCGGCATCGCGACCACGTAGGCCACCAGGTAGGCGTTGATGATCCAGCTGACCCGCGCCAGATCGGCCCAGCCTCCGAAGTCGGCGACGATCGAGGGCAGCGCGATCGCGACGACCATCAGCTCGGCGCCGCCAAGCAGCACCCCGAGGCTCGCGAAGACCAGCGCTGCCCAGCGCGCAGCGGCGCTCACAGCTCGGCGCGCTCGATGGCGACCCGCGCCAGCGACAGCAGCACGGCGCACGCGAGCAGCGCCGCGCCCGCCGAGATCACCGCGGCGCCGAGCACCGAGTCCGGTGCCGCCACGTCCGCGAGGGCCGCCCACGGGAGGAGCGTCGCGGCGCCCGGGATGGTGAGCCCCGCCGCTGCGACCGCCAGGCAGCCGAGGCTGACGACGATGGCGGCGGTGAGCGGGCGAGCCAGCGCCGCTGCCAGGAGGCCGAATGCGATCGCGGCCGCAACGCCCGCGGCGACCGCCCCGATCGCGGCAACCAGCTCCGCCGGGTCGGGCCGGGCGAACCCACCGGCCGCGGCCATCCACGCCAGGAAGCCCGCGGCCGCGAGCCCGACGAAGCTGATCGCCACGAGCGCTCCGAACCAGCCCAGCACGTAGGTCGCGCGCGCGACCGATCGCGTCACCAGCCAGCCGGCTCGCCCGCTGACCCGCTCATTGGCCACCGACCAGGCCGTGATGGCCGCCACCACGGTCGTCGCCGCGCCAAGGCCGATCGCGGCACGCTCGAACATCGTGCCGGGTGATGCCGGCACGATGACGACCAGGGCGCCGACGCCGACGAACGCGACGAGCACGATCAGCATCCGGAACGTGATCCACAGCTCGCGCCAGGCGAGCCGGGCCACCAGGCCTGCCTGGCTCACCGACGGGTCGCCACGCCGTGCGCAGCGCCCGGTGCCGAGCTTGCGGCGCGACGATCGGCAAGCGTCGCGACGCCGCGCGCCGAGAGCGGTTGCCCCGCCGCCTCGAGATCGCTCACCCGCGCCATCAGCGCCACGCGACCGCGGCGCAGGTAGACGACGTGGCTGACCAGGCCCTGCTCGCTGGCGGGATAGCGACTGGCGAGCACGACCGTGCGGCGCTGCCCGGGCAGGCGAAGCAGGCGCGCGCGCTCGTGCGTCTCCAGCGCCCGCAGCGGCTCGTCGAGCAGCAGGACCTCCGGATCGCCGATGAGCGCCGCGGCAAACCCGGTGCGCTGGAGCAGCGGCGGCCCACCGCGGCTGACGGGCCGATCCAGCGCCTCGGCGGGGATCCGTGCCCACGCCACGGCTCGCTCGATGCGGCGCGCGACGTCCGACTCCGGGACCTCGACCAGCCCGGCGGCCAGGTTCAACGCCTCGCGCGGTGTCATCCAGCGGTGGATGCCGGGCTCCGGTCCCAGGTAGGCCACGCGACGGCCCCAGCCCGCCGCCGAGCCGTCCCTCAGGCCGGCGATCTCGACCCGGCCGCGCGACGGCCGGCTCAACCCGGCGAGGATCCGCAGCAGGCTCGACGCGCTCGCCTCGGGATCGGACACGACGAGGAGCCGCATCCCGACCGGCACGGTCAAAGAGCATCGATCGAGGACGCCGCGCCGGCTCAGCTCAACGCACGTGACCGCCGCCGGACGCAGCAGCCGCACCGATGGCGCGCGCCACAGGGCGTCGGGGGTCGAGCTGGTCAGCGACGCACCTCCTATCGACCGCGACCTGGCCGGCCGCCGGCCGATGCTAGCAGACCGCCTTGACATCGCCGGCTCGGCCAATATCATAAGGATTCCCTCATATAAATCCGCATTTGATAAAGAAGCACTCCGTGATTCACTCGACACCGGAGACCGCCGTGGAGCGCGACCTGCGCCGCCTGCGCACCCTGTACCGCGCCCTCGGCGACGAGACCCGGCTGCGGATCATCGGCCTGCTCGCCGAGATCGGGCCGATGCCCGTGAACGAGCTCTCCAAGCGGGTCGCCCTGTCCCAGCCGCTCATCAGCTGGCACCTCCGCATCCTGCGGCTGGCGGGCCTGGTCGAGACGGAGCGACATGGGCGGACCACCATCTGCCGCCTCCGGACGGCCGCCTTCGAGGAGCTTCACGACGCCGAGGCTCGTCTGATCGCGGGCACCGCCGGCGTCGCCGGCCGCGCCGATGCACCGGGGAGCGTGCCGGATGTCAGCTAGCCGCGACCACGCCCACGACCTGCGGCGCGGCGACTCCGTCCTGCCGGCCTGGCTCAAGGACGCCGGACGGACGCTGCTGACGCCCATCGTGCGCGCGGCGATGGCGCTCCACCTCACGCCCAACACCATCACCGTCATCGGCCTGCTCATCACGCTGGCCGCATCGGTGCTGGTGGCGAATGGCCACCTGCTCGTCGGCGCCGCCATCCTGACCGCCGGGTCGCTGCTCGACGCCGTCGACGGCGCGCTGGCTCGGGCGCAGGGCGGCGGCACCGCCTTCGGCGGCTTCCTCGACTCGACCCTGGACCGTGCCGGCGAGGCGATCCTCTACATCGGCATCGGCGCCTGGCTGCTCGCGAACATCGCGCAGCCGGGACTGCCGATCCTGGCGCTCATGGTCGCGCTGGCCGGGTCGTTCCTGGTCAGCTACTCGCACGCCCGCGCGCAGGGCATCGGCCTGGCCGCCAACGTCGGGCTCGCCCCGCGCACGGAGCGGCTCATCCTGGTCATCGCCGGCGTGGCGCTGGCCGGCCTGGGCTTCACGGCCGGGCTCATCGGCGCGCTCGTCGTGGTCGCCGGGCTCACGGTCGCGACCGTCGTCCAGCGCATCTGGCACGTCTGGCGCCTCAGCCAGGCGGCCGCTCCATCGGACAGCAAGGAGAACTGATCATCGTGGCATCCACCAGCGGCCGGGATCGCAACGGCAAGGCGGCCGGCAACGGACATCGACCGCACGACGGAACCGTTCGCGTCGCCATCGTCGGTGTCGGCAACTGCGCCAGCAGCCTGGTCCAGGGCCGCTACTACTACGCCGATGCCAGCGAGACCGACTTCATCCCCGGCCTCATGCACGTCAACCTGGGTGGCTATCACGTCCGGGACATCGAATTCGTGGCGGCCTTCGACGTCGACCGCGAGAAGGTTGGCAAGGACCTGTCGGAGGCGATCTTCGCCGGCCAGAACAACACGTTCACGTTCGCCGAGGTGCCGCACATCGGCGTCACGGTCGAGCGCGGCATGACCCACGACGGACTCGGCAAGTACCTGTCGCAGATCATCGAGAAGGCGCCCGGGCCGACGGCCGACATCGTCGGCATCCTCAAGGAGCGCAACGTCGACGTGATGGTCAGCTACCTGCCGGTCGGCTCCGAGCAGGCCACGAAGTGGTATGCGGAGCAGGCGCTCCAGGCGGGCGTCGCCTTCGTGAACGCCATCCCGGTCTTCATCGGTCGCGAGCCGTACTGGCAGCGCCGATTCGCCGAGGCCGGCCTGCCGCTGATCGGCGACGACATCAAGAGCCAGGTCGGCGCCACCATCACCCACCGCGTGCTGACCCGCCTCTTCATGGACCGTGGGGTGAAGATCGACCGCACCTACCAGCTGAACTTCGGCGGCAACACCGACTTCCTCAACATGCTGGAGCGCGAGCGGCTCGAGTCGAAGAAGATCTCGAAGACCAATGCCGTCACCAGCATGATCGACTACGAGATCCCCGACGACGACGTGCACGTCGGGCCGTCCGACTACGTGCCGTGGCTGAAGGATCGCAAGTGGTGCCACATCCGGATGGAGGGCACGACCTACGGCGACGTGCCGCTGAACGTGGAGCTCAAGCTCGAGGTCTGGGACTCGCCGAACAGCGCCGGCGTCATCACCGATGCCATCCGCTGCGCGAAGCTCGGCCTCGATCGCGGATTGAAGGGCACGCTCGTCGCACCGAGCTCGTACTTCATGAAGAGCCCGCCCATCCAGATCCACGACGACATCGCGCACGACCGGGTCGAGGCCTTCATCCGCGGCGAGGACAACGAGACGCTGGTCGGCACCGAGAAGCTGGCCCCGCGCAAGACGCGCAAGCTGGCGACGGAGAACACGAAGGCCAAGGCGAAGGCCGCCGCAGCCGAAGTCGCGTAGCATCCCCCCGTGGTCATCGGCGCGCTGAGCCTGCCAATCACCCATCAGGCGAGTGCCGTGTGGCGCTTGCGAACGTGACGCGGCCGGATCGCCCCGTCCCACGCGTGGAGTGGGTGCGATGACCGGGTCGACTCCCCTGGGCGACCAGACCACGCCCCCGACGAGTGGATGGCAGCGTCGGGCCTCCACGGTCGCGACACCGGAACGCAAGCGCGAGCTGATCACGTTCTGGCTCTACCGGGCCGGGGAGCGCGTCATCAGCGCCCTGCCCCGCGGCCTGGTCATGCCGATCGCCGCCGCGCTCGGCAACCTCGCGTACGACCTGGCCGGCTCGAAGCGTGACCTGATCCACCAGAACCTGGCCCATCCGATGGGCCTCGACCCCGGCGACCGCCGCGTGCACGCGGCCGCCCGTCGCGCCTTCCGCAACTACGCCAAGTACCTGGTCGACATGATGCGCATCGGCGACCTCACCGATGCGGAGGCGGCCGACCTGGTCGGCATCGTCAACGTCGAGGTGCTGCAGGACGCCCGGGCGGAGGGCAACGGCGTGCTGCTGTGCACCGTCCACGTCGGCGGCATGGACATGATCGGGCCGGCGCTGAAACGCCATGGCGAGTCGCTTCACGTGGTCGCCGACGACACGACCTACGGCCGCCTCTACGACCACCTGGCGGCACAGCGTGCCCGGCAGGGCATCTTCCTGATCGGGTGGCGCAACCTGCGCGGGCTGTTCCGCGCGCTGCGGGCCGGGGAGAACCTCGTGCTCTTCTGCGACGGCGGCTATCGCCCGGGCGACGTGCCGGTCGAGCTGTGCGGAGAGGCGACCACCTTCCCGCTCGGCCCGGCCACGCTGGCCGCCAAGAGCGGCGCGCCGCTCCTGCCAGTGGCCTGCCGTCGGATCGACGACGATCGCTTCGTCGCCCGTGGCCTGCCGGCCATCCATTGCTCCAGCACCGAGCCCGCCGAGGTGTACCGGGCCACCCAGGCCGTCGCCGACGCGCTGGGCGGGGTCATCGCCGAGGACCCGGGGCAGTGGTACATGTTCCGACCGGTCTGGCCACAGACCGATGCGGACCGCGCCCGTGCCCGTGCCTCACTCGCCGCGGCGCGACGCGGCGACGACTGGACGAAGATCGAGGGCTGATGCTGCTCCGTCCGGGTCTCGAGATCGCCGATGCCGTCGTCGCGCGCCTGCCCGCCCGCGCCGCCTACGCGCTGGCCGACGTGGCCGGGGAGACCTGGCATCGGATGGCGACCGGACGGCGACGGCTGGTCGCCGCCAACCTGCGACGGGTGTGCGAGGCGACCGGACGCCCGACTCGCGGCCGCGCCTTCGAGCAGCTGGTGCGGTCGGCCTTCCGCAACCACGCCCACTACTACGTCGAGCTGCTGCGCACTCCGCACTACGGCGTCGAGCGCATCGGCCAGCTGGTGGAGGTGCCGGCGTGGCCCGCCTTCTCGGCCGCCCTCCGCTCCGGCCCGTCCGTCCTGGTGAGCTCGCACCTCGGCAACTTCGAGCCGTTCGCGGTGTTCCTCGAGGCCCAGGGCATTCCATCCATGGCGCCGATCGAGGAGATCGAGCCACGGGCCCTGTTCGAGTTCCTTTCCTCCCGACGCGGCGGCGGCAGCGTCGAGCTCGTCCCGCTGCGCAATGCCCGCACCGCCCTCAGCCGTCGACTTCGCGAGGGCGGAACGATCGGCATCATCGGTGACCGCGTCCTCGAGGGCGGCGGCCATCCGGTCACGATGTTCGGCCATCCGACCCGCATCCCGAACGGCCCCGCCATGCTGGCGGTCACCCACCGCGCGGCGCTGGTGGTGGGCCGGTGTCTCCGAGTCGGCCCGGACCGCTTCCTCGTCGACGGCGAGATCGTCGACGTACCGGACACCGGTGACCGCCGCGCCGACGTCGCGGCCCTGACCGAGCGCATTGCGGCGCGCTTCGAGCGTGACATCGCCGCCGCACCCGAGCAGTGGTGGGGCGCGTTCCAGCCCTTCTGGCCGGATGTGGGCGCATGACCGTTCAGACCTTCAGCGAGGGGCGACGGCGCGGCACCGGACCGCGCGCGGGCGGCGAGCGCGGCCGTGCCGACATGCACGTCCACTCGCTCTACTCGGACGGCACGGCGTCGGTGGGCCAGATCCTCGAGCACGTCGAGCAGCACACCGATCTCGACGTCATCGCGATCACGGACCACGAACGCATCGACGGCGCCCAGCGCGCCGCAGAGCTCCATGCCGCGGGTGACTTCTCCTTCGACCTCGTGGTCGGCGAGGAGATCACCACGCGCCGCGGGCACGTCCTGGCCCTGTTCATTCACGAGCGCATCCCGGCGCTGCTGTCGCTCGACGAGTCGCTCCGTCGCATCCACGCCCAGGGCGGGATTGCGATCGCTGCGCATCCCATGGCCCCGCTGCCGCTCAGCGTCGGCCGGCGGAGCCTGCGGAGCGTGCGCGACGCGACCGATGAGGGCATCTACTTCGACGCGCTGGAGCTGTTCAATCCCAGCCACGCCGGTCGCATGCGGCATGAGGCGCGGCTGGCGCTCAACGCCGCCGAGCTCGGCCTGCCGGGCGTGGGCAATTCCGACGGCCACGTGCTCGAGGGCATCGGCACCGGCGCGACGAGCTTCCCGGGGCATACCGCGGTCGACTACCGGGCAGCGGTTGCCGCGGGAACGGTCATGCCGGAGGGTGAGCATTGGAGCGCGGCGCACAACGTCGACGTCTATCGGCGCCAGCTGCGCGCCAAGCTGCGGCACCTGTGGCACACCGTCAAGCCGGGCTCCGAGGACTGGCGCTGACGCCCATCGGCGCAGCATGATGCGCCGATGAAGCTTCCGGACCTCGATCGCGGCCGAGCGCTGGGCTGGGTGCTCACCGTCGCGCTGCGGCTGGCCGTCATCGGCTTCGCCATCGAGGCCGTGCTGGCCGGGCCGGACGACCCCCGCTTCGCCGGGAAGGGCATCGCGATGCGCGACCTGATCCTCGCCGGCGGCGTGGCCACGCTCATCGTCCCGATCCTGCACCTGTTCCGTCGCCGCTGGGATCGGTACCCGGTCTGGACCGACGTCGCCTTCCTGTCGATCCTGGCCCTCGACATGGCCGGCAACTCGCTCGACCTGTACGAGCAGCCATGGCGCTTCGACCTCATCCCGCACGCCTACGGCCCGGCGGCGGGGCTGGTCGGGCTGCTGCTGCTGGGGGTGCGGCCGTGGGTCGGCCTGGCGATCATCAACGGCATCCACGTGCTGCTCGAGATCCAGGAGGTGCTCGGCGACGTCGTCTTCGGCACGAGCAACGTCAACGGCGCGTGGGACTCGATCACCGACCTCGCGGCCGGATTGACGGCCTCGGTGCTCGTGGCGCTGGCCTGGGAGTGGCTCCATAGCCGCCGGAAGAGCCGCCGCGAGGGGCATCGGTCATACTCCGAGGCGAGATGACGCTCGCCAGCCCAATCGATGCGGCACCTGCGGCGGCGCACCGCCAGCCGCTGAAGATCGGGATCGTCAGCCCGTACGGCTATCCGCACCCCGGCGGCGTGAACCAGCACGTCGGCCACCTGCACGAAGGGCTGCGTGAGCGCGGTCACCACGTCTGGATCATCACCAGCAAGTACGGCAAGCAGCGCGAGAGCGAGGGCCACATCATCCGGCTCGGCACCGGGTGGGCCTTCCCCGCCAACGGCAGCGTCGGCCGCGTCACCCTGGGCCTGCGGTTCAAGAGACAGGCGCGCGAGGTGCTCGAGGCGCATCGGTTCGACATCCTCCACTTCCACGAGCCGTTCGTGCCGTTCCTGTCGCCCACCGTCCTCGACGCCTCGGAGACGGTGAACGTCGCCACCTTCCACGCCTTCGGCGGCTTCAGCCCGTCGTACTGGATCGGCAGCAAGTTCGCCGGGCGCCTGGCCGAGCTGCTGCACGGGCGCATCGCGGTCTCCGGGGCGGCACGGCACTTCATCGACCGATACTTCCCCGGCGACTACCGGATCATCCCGAACGGCGTCGAGATCGAGAAGTTCGCCGAGGCGCAGCCGTACGAGGAGCTGCGCGACGGAACCCTGAACATCCTCTTCGTCGGCCGCTTCGAGGAGCGCAAGGGGCTCATCCACCTGCTCAAGGCCTACCACCGGCTGCGCAAGCGGAAGGTGGATGCGCGCCTGCTGGTCATCGGCGACGGGCCGAAGCGACGCGAGTACAAGCGGTACGTGGGCCTCCGCGGCATCCGCGACGTCGAATTCCTGGGCCGCGTCAGCGACGAGGAGAAGGTGCGCTACTTCGCATCGGCCGATATCTACTGCGCGCCGAACACCGGCCAGGAGTCGTTTGGGATCGTCTTGCTGGAGGCAATGGCCGCCGGCGTGCCGATCGTGGCGTCCGACATCCATGGCTTCAAGCGCGTCGTCGAGCGCAACGTGCAGGGCATCCTGGTCGAGCCGCGCAACCCGCGGGCGCTGGCCGCCGCGCTCTATGCGCTGGCGCGTGACCCCGAGCTCCGCCACGACATGGGCGAGGCCGGCCGCGAGCGCGCCCCCGAGTTCAGCTGGGACCGGGTGACGGAGCGCATCGTCGACTACTACTACGAGGTCCGGGAGCGAGTGCTGGCTTCGGGCCGGTAGACGTGGCCGTGCCCGATATATCAAGCAGCCGCGCACGCAACAGGGTCAAGGCGTGCGGCCGGGCCTGGTACATGAGGCACAGCGGCACGTGATGCCGTCTTCACGTGCACCGCTGCCCGATATTTCGGCCGGCCACCTGCCGTAACCGCCGCTACATCAGCTTGCGCCAGGCGATGAACGTCTTCTCCGGCTCGAACCCGAGGGACCGATACAGATCGGTGGCGCCGGTCGGGCTGTTGCTATCGACGCCCAGCGACGCCGAGGTGTAGCCGGCCTCGCGCGCCGCGACGAGCGAGGAGGCCAGCAGCGCACGGGCCAGCCCGCGGCGCCGCCACGGGCGACGCACGGAAACCGACGCCACGTAGACGCGGGATCGGCCATACCGCTCGTTCTCCTCGGCCGGCACGGTGGTGGCAATGACGCCGGCGACCTGATCGCCGTCCCAGCCGACCCGCCAGAGGCGCGGATCCTCGTTGTCAGGGTCGGCCGCCCAGCGCTGCCAGTCCTCCTCCACCCACTCGGCCTCGCCCCAGTGGTCGCGGAAGGCCTCCGCCATGGCATCCCAGATCGTGCGGTACTGGTCGCGCGTCACCGGCCGCGTCTCGATCCCTTCGGGCATCGGCGGCGCAACGATCCCCTCGAGCGAGGGCGCGACCATGTCGTAGAAGGAGCGCGCCGCCTCATACCCGTCGTTGCGCAACAGCGTCGTGTTGCCCGGGTCGGACTCGATCCCTTCCGAGCCGAAGTACTTCGGCACCACACCCTCGTGGCCCGCGGCGATCGAACGCAGCAGCCGCTCGTTATGGCGGTGCATGGCACCACCGATGCCGCGGCGGCGCCAGGCGGGATCGACGAACCCGAAGTTCTCGTACGAGCGGCCGCCGTCGACCAGGTCCATCCAGAAGACCCGCGCGTACGCCACCAGCGAGCCATCCACCTCGGCCAGCAGGATGTCGCGCCCCGGGTCGCAGTTGACCAGCGTGGCGTAGTTGCGCTGCATGTCCTCGAGGGTCGTGACCTCCTCGAGGCCGTCTGCCTCGTGGGCAGCCGTGTACACCCCCAGCATGGCCGGCAGGTCCTCGGCTCCGCGGTAGCCACGGAAGACGAGGCCGGGGATGGCGGGTGTCTCGGGAACGGCGACGAGCGTCATGACGCCCTCTTTCGCATCGCCGTGAAGCGCTCCTCGACCGCGAAGCCGGCCGCCTCGTACAGGCCGAGGGCGCCCGACGGGTTGTCCGCATCCACGCCCAGCGCCGCACTGCTCATCCCGCGATCGCGCAGCAGAACCAGCGACCGCGCGATGAGCGCCCGGGCCAGCCCGCGGCGTCGCCACGGCCGTCGCGTGAAGACCGAGCTCAGCCAGCCACGCTGGAGGCCGAGCGCCTGGTTCTCCTCGGCGTGGATCGAGTTGATGATGCCGCCCGCGATCTCGTCGCCGTCCCAGGCGATGACCCACAGCGCGGAGTCGTTGGACGGGTCGTCGAAGAACCGATGCATCGCGGCTTCCGACTCGTCCGACCCGCCCCAGTGGTCGCGGAAGGCCTCGCGATTGGCACGCCAGAGCTGCGGGTATTGCTCCGGCTCCACCGGCCGCAGCTCGAAGCCGGCCGGCAGCGGGACGTCCGCGACGTCGTCCAGCGTCGGCCGCACCATGTCGAAGAACCAGCGCACGACCTCGTAGCCGTTGCGTTCGAGCAGGCGAGCGCCGGGACGCCCAACCGCCGACCACGCGCCCAGCGACACGGGGCGCGCCGACGAGCGCGCGGCAGCCGATCCGAGCGCCCGTCGCTCGTTGTCGGCCAGCAGCGCCGACCCGATCCCACGTCGCCGATAGGGCGGGTCGATGGCGCCCCACAGCCGGAACTCGCGCAGTTGCCCGTCGCGCGTGTCGACCCAGTCCTGTCCGGCGACGCCCACCACGCGGCTGTCCAGCTCGGCGAGCACCACGTCCCGCGACGCGTCGAACTGCTCGGACGGGCTCGACAGCCACGCCCGCACAGCATCGACGCTCTCGTGCTCGACGATCGCATCCGCCTGGCTCTCGGCGTTCAGCACGCGGACGATGTCATGCAGATCCTGGTCCCGTCGGAACGCCCGCAGGACGAGGCCCGCCGGAGCGGTGATCAGGTCCATGGATCGTCCTCCAGCGGGCGCTGCCACGCGGACCCGCGATCCACCACCGCGAAGCCGCACGACTCGTACAGCCGCAGCGCCCCCGACGGGTTGTCGGCATCGACGCCGAGCGCAGCGGTGTCGAGACCTCGCTCGGCGAGCAGGTGCAGCGAGCGGCCGATGAGCGCGCGCGCCAGTCCCCGCCCGCGCCAGGCCCGACGCGTGAACACGCTGTCCAGCCAGCCGCGGCGCAGGCCGAGCGCCTCGTTCTCCTCGGCGTAGATCGCGTTGAGCACCGCCCCGGCGATCTCGTGGCCGTCCCAAGCGACCACGAACAGGCTCGGGTCGAACTCCTGCGAGTCGATCCAGCGGCGCATGCTGGCCTCCGACGGATCCCAGCCGCCCCAGTGATCCTGGAAGGCGTCGTGATCGGCGTGCCAGATACTGGGGGCATCGTCCACGGTCACCGGGCGGACCTGGAGTCCGTCCGGCATGGGCAGCAGGTCAGGAAGCGGGTCCAATGGCCGCTCCATCTCGAAGAACCAGCGCACGGGCGCGTAGCCCTCCGACTTCGCGAGCGCGGCGCGGGGAACCTGCTTGTCGTTGACCCACATGCCGGCCAGCGTCGGTCGGTCGGTCGGATGCTCCGACGCTCGAGCCATCATCAGGTCGCGCGCCGCATGCAGGAGTCGCCGCCCGACGCCGCGGCGCCGCCAGGCAGGATCGACCGATCCACCCGAGCGGTACTCGCGCCTGCCATCGGTCGTGTCGACCCACGAGATTCGCACGCTGCCGACGACGGC
>DASVDT010000197.1:0-8925 GCA_036380955.1 Candidatus Limnocylindria bacterium
GAGGATGTCGTTGCTGCCCCAGTCCTTGGACTTCTCGGTCTTGTCGATGCCGTCGCGCACCTTGCCGATGATCTCCTCGTGCGCGCGCAGCAGCCGCGTGATCATGGCCGGCACGTCCTCCGCGCCGTCCGGCGGGCGCGCGATGGTGGTCAGCTCGGCCGCATGGCGCGGATCGCCGACCGCGATGCCGCCCAGCGTCTGGACACGCTCGGCGAGCAGGTCGACGAGCTCGAGCTGCTCCTCGGCGTGCTTGTCGAAGAGCAGATGCAGCTGGTAGAAGGTCGGCCCCGCCACGTTCCAGTGGTGCTTCTTGTAGAGCGCGTACAACACAGTCGTATCCGCCAGGATCTCGTTGAGGAGCTCGCAGCTCGCCGCCCGCACGCGCTCGTCGAGGCCGATCGGGAGCGCCCGCATCTCGGCGAACGGCTGCACCTCGCGCCCCAGCGGGGCGTACTGGACCTCCGGCGAGTGGTGTCCGTTGCCGTTCGAGCTTGCTGGTGACTTGGTGGTTCGTCGGGTCGTGGTGGTCGCCACAGGAGAGCCTCCGCCTTGCTTTTCGGGAATGCCGCTGATCCTGTGCATCACCGATGCCGCGCTCGAGCCCTCGGCGCGGACGGGTACGCTGACTCCGATGCCGCCGCTGGATGCTCTTGCGCTGTTCCTGCTTGCCGTGCTGGCCGGCGGGGTCGCGGGAGTGGCCGGCTTCGGCATCGGCAGCATCCTGACCCCGGCATTGGCCGTCTCGATCGGGACGCAGCTGGCCGTGGCGGTCGTCGCCGTCCCGCACGTCGCCGCGACGGCGACGCGCCTGTGGATGCTCCGTTCGGACATCGACCGTGGCGTCCTCCTCACGTTCGGCGTGGCCAGTGCCGCCGGCGGGCTGCTGGGCGCCATCGGCCATGCGTTCTTCAGCTCGGGGCTGCTGTCGCTTGCACTCGGGGGGCTGCTGATGCTGGCCGGGCTGCTCGAGCTGACTGGCCTGGGGCGCCGGGTGCGGCTGGGCGGCGGATCGGCAATGGCGGCAGGGGTGCTGTCCGGCGCCTTCGGTGGCCTGGTCGGCAACCAGGGAGGCATCAGGTCAGCCGCGCTGCTGCGCTTCCCGTTGTCGCCGGCGGCTCTCGTGGCCACCGCCACGGCAACGGCCCTCCTGGTCGACGCGGCCCGCGTGCCGGTATATCTGCTTTCGAGCGGCGAGGATCTCGTCGCGGCCTGGCCGACGGTGCTCCTGCTCACGGCCGGCGTGCTCGTGGGCACATTCATCGGCACGCCGATCCTGCGCGGCGTGCCCGAGCGCTGGTTCCGGCGCTCGCTGGCCGTGCTGCTCGTGCTGCTCGGCGTCGCGCTGGTGGCCGTGCCTGCGGCCTGAACAATGCGGGTTCGCGCCGACCACCATGGACGAGGACCCCACCGACAGCGGATTCATCGCCACGTTCGCTGACCCCGACGACAACTACTTCCAACCCATGAGCCCGATGCCTGAGCCCGATGCCTGAGTCCGACTGAGGCCATCGCCATACGACACTTGTCGCTTGGGGGCGGTTGCTGCCGGTGCTACCGTCCCAAACGCGCGTGCACCGCGGGCAGTCGGCCCGCGCCCACCCCGCCCCAGGAGATCACATGGAAGCATTGAGCCTCAACGGCATCGACGGCGAGCCGCGCAGCATCCCGATCGGCGCGTTCGGCCAGTTCACCAACGACCTTGCCGGATCCGTCCTGCGGCCGGACGACGCCGGCTATGCCGAGGCGATCGCGCTCTGGAACGGGATGATCACGAAGCGGCCGGCCGTCGTGGTGCGCGCCGCCGGCACCGACGACGTGATCCGGACCGTGAACTTCGCCCGCGACAACGGGGTGGAGCTCTCCATCAAGGGCGCCGGGCACAACATCGCGGGCCTGGCGTTGACCGATGGTGGCATCACGCTCGACATGTCCGGTTTCAAGGGCGTCCAGGTCGATGTCGAAGGCCGGCGCGCACGCGTCGCGGCGGGATCGACGTTGGGCGACGTCGACAGCGCCACCCAGGCGCACGGGCTCGCCACCACGCTCGGCTTCGTCTCGGCGACGGGCGTCAGCGGGCTGACGCTCGGCGGCGGGTTCGGCTACCTGACGCGCCGCTTCGGCTGGACCATCGACGATGTCGAGGAGGTCGAGATCGTCACGGCCGATGGCACGCTGCGGCGTGCATCGGCGAGCGAGAACGAGGACCTGTTCTGGGCGCTCCGCGGCGGCGGCGGAAACTTCGGCGTCGCGACGCAGTTCACGTATCGGCTGCACGAGGTCGGCCCGCACGTCACCGCCGGCATCATCGCGTGGCCGGCCGCGGAGGCCGATGCGGTGACCGACGCCTTCCGGTCGACCACCGACTCGGCGCCGCGCGAGCTCACCCTGGTCATGGTCCGCCGCAACGCGCCGCCAGCGCCATGGCTGCCCGAATCCGCGCATGGGACACCGATCGTCATGGTGCTCGCCTGTCACAGCGGCGACGCCACCGACGCCGAGCGAGACCTGGCGCCTCTTCGGTCCATCGGCAGTCCTTTCGCCGACCTGATCCAGGTGAAGAACTACACCGACCAGCAGATGCTGCTGGACGCGACGCAGCCGCGGGGGATGCACTACTACTGGAAGTCGGAGTTCGTCCGCGGCCTCAGCGACGACCTGCTGGCGACGTACCACGCCCAGTTCGATGGTCTCAAGGCGCCGGCCAACCAGGCGGTGCTGTTCCACGTCGCCGGAGCGCTGAACGAGCGCGCCGAGGACGACGGCGCGATGGGGAACCGGGAGGCCGGCTTCGCGTGCGTCGTGCAGGCGATGTGGGCACCCGACGCGCCGACGGCGGAGTCCAACCGGGACTGGGTCCGCAGCGCGTGGACGGCGCTGAAGCCCTTCTCGACGGGCGGCAACTACGTCAACTTCCAGACCGCCGACGAGGGTGACGAGCGGACGGAGGAGTCGTACCGGTCGAACTACGCGCGGCTCCAGGAGGTCAAGGGCACGTACGACCCGACCAACCTGTTCCGGGTGAATCGCAACATCCGTCCGTAGCCGTCAGCCGGCGTCGATCACGCAGAATCGGTTGCCTTCCGGGTCCGCCAGGATCACGTAGTCGGCATCGGCTGGGCGCCTGTCCCAGTGCACCTCGGTCGCGCCGAGCGCCTTGAGGCGCTCCACTTCGGCGGGTTGGTCATCGGCGTACAGGTCGAGGTGGATGCGCGGTGGGACACGCTCGGCGGCGTGATGCCTGTCCAGCGACAGGTTCGGCCCCGAACCGTCGCGGGGGCGCAGGAGCGCGAAGTCGTCGTCCTCTCCCTCGCGACCGACGTAGTCGAGCGCGGCCGTCCAGAAGGCCTTCTCGAGCTCCAGGTCGTCGACGCGCAGAACGACCGAGCCGACGCGTAGCATGGGACGGACTCTAGAGCACAGGCAGGAGAGGAGACGAGACCGATGACGGCGATGGAGGCCATTGATCCGACCGTGCCGCCCAGCGGCACGGGCTGCGTCGAATGCCTCGCCTCCGGCGGGTGGTGGTTCCATCTGCGCCGATGCACGCAATGCGGCCACATCGGCTGCTGCGACGCTTCACCCTCGCAGCACGCCAGCCACCACGCCGCTGACGAGCAGCACCCCGTCATCCGGAGCTTCGAGCCGGGCGAAGACTGGTTCTACGACTACCGCACCGATGAAGGCTTCGCCGGACCGCAGCTGGCTCCGCCGGAGCATTACCCGCTCGACCAGCCGGCACCGGGACCGGCGGGCCGTGTGCCCGCCGATTGGGAGGACCAGCTGCACTAGGCCCGTCAGTGGCCGATCTCCCAGACGTGACCGGATGGGTCCGCGAAGGCGGCCGTCCGGATCCCCCACGGACGGTCCATCGGCCCGTTCAGGAGCTCCACGCCGCGCGAGGCGAGTTCGGCGCAGACGGCATCGACATCGTCCACCTCGACCGTCAGCTGCATCCGCGCGCTTCCGTCAGCGGCAGCTACCTTGGCGGGCGCGATGAGCTCATGGGCCGCATCGGTCTTGAGCAGGTTGATGAGCGTGTCACCGAAGCGAAACACCGCCGATGCGTCGTCCTCGAAGTGCACCGGCAGCGCAAACGCGCGCGAGTAGAACTCCTTCGAGGCGGCCAGGTCCTCGGTGAAGAGGGTGATGGCGGCGATACCGGCCGGAGAAAAGTCCACGTTCTTGCCTCATGTGATTGCTTGCCTGGTTGTGGGACTCCGTGGGGTGCGAGGACTCATCGGTCGCGGGCGTTTTCGACGATGTGGGTCGGCTGATGCGCAGCGTACGATGCGGGAATGGCGCGTTTCACGGGTGCCGCCCTGGCCGTCGGTTCGCTCGCATTTGCGACGTTGGTGACGTACGCCCTGAAGACGTGGGCAGACATCGACAACCCGTCCTCGGTCTACCTTCTGGCGGTCGCGAGCGTCGCATTCGCCTCCGGGACGATGGCCGCCGTCGCGACCGCCATCGGCTCATTCGTGCTCTACAACTTCCTCTTCGTCGAGCCGAAATTCAGCCTTGCCGTCGCCGAGGCTCAGTCCGTCCTCACGCTGCTACTGCTCCTGTTGGTCGGGGTGATCGTCGGCCGGCTCACGAGTCTCGGGAGGGACCGGGCGGCGCAGGCGGCTCGACGCGAACGTGAGGCGCGTGCCCTGTTCGCCATCACGCGCGCGCTGGCATCATCTCCCTCGACGGAGGCCGCACTCGGTGCTGTCGTCGAGCGCCTGGTGGCCGAGAGCGAGGTCGACCGTGCCTGGATCGCCCTCGGACCGACGACGGTACGGGAGCGCGTCGTTGCCGACAGCGACCCGTCGTCCGATCCGCCCGTCAGCTCGCACCACGCCCTCCTGCGACGTGATCCCGCCGAGGCCGACGCACGGTGGGTTCGCATCCATGCGCCGAGCGTCGCTCGGAGACCGGCGTCGGCCAGCGGCGAGGTCCTGCGAGTCGAGATGGTGGCCGGCGAGGAGACCTTCGGCTCGCTGTACGCGCGACGGCGGGAGCGGGCCGGCAACCCGACCATCGAGACCTCGCGCCTCCTGTCGGTCGCCGCGGACCAGAGCGCCCAGGCCCTTCGTCGAGATCGTCTGGCTCGTCGCGCGCTCGATGTCGAGGTCGCCGAGCGCAGCGATGCCGCCAAGAGCGCGCTGCTGGACCTGGTTTCCCATGAGCTCCGCACGCCGCTGGCGGCGATTCGTGCGTCGGCGGGCAGTCTGGCGGACAGGTCGATCAAGCTTACGGACGGCGAACGGCACGACGTGGCGGAGGCGATCGATGTCGAGGTGATGCGCCTGAACCGCCTCGTCGAGAACCTTCTCGACATGAGCCGGTTGCAGGCCGGCCGCGTGTCTCCGGATATCGAGGTGATACCGCTTCGCGACGCGATCGAATCCGTGCTGGAGCGCTTCGACCGGACCCTCGGCGGCCGCCGCGTGGAAACGAACGTGCCGGACGATGTGCCGCCCGTCCTGGCCGACGCGACCTACCTGGAGCAGGTGATCGCGAATCTGATCGAGAATGCGGCTCGTTACACGCCGCGCGAGGCACCGATCCACGTGACAGCCGCTTCCGTCGGCCGGGGCGTCGACATCTGCGTGGAGGATGGCGGCCCGGGCGTTTCCGACGAGGACATGGGCCGCATCTTCGAACGCTTCTTCCGCGCCCGGGGCCGAGGCACCGGCTCGGGTACCGGCCTCGGGCTTGCCCTGGTCAAGGGATTGGTGGAGACGATGAACGGCTCCGTGAGCGCCGCTCGGAGCGGCCTCGGCGGGCTTGCGATCCGCGTTCATCTTCCCGCAGCCGAGCCTCCACGGTGAGCAGCGCCAACGCTGCATGCGTGTTGCTGGTCGAGGACGACGCCGCCGCCCGATCGGCAGTCGGCAAGAGTCTTGCGGCCCATGGCTACGAGGTGCGATTCGCCGAGGACGGCGAGGAAGCGCTGCGCCTCTGGGAACAACGGCGGCCCGACATCGTGCTCCTGGACCTTGGCCTGCCCACCATGGATGGGCTGACGGTGCTCCGCCGCATCCGTCGCGACGGGACCACGCCGGTGGTGATCCTGTCGGCGCACGACGCGGAGCGACGGAAGGTGGCAGCGCTCGATGCGGGCGCCGACGACTACCTGACCAAGCCATTCGGGACCGATGAGCTCCACGCCCGCATCCGCGCCGCGCTTCGTCGGGCTGGCGGCGCACCGGTCGAGCCTGACGGACGCATCGTCGTCGGCAGCCTCGAGATGGACCCGGTTCTCCGCAGCGTCACCATACGGGGGCGCCCGCTGCGTCTGACGCCGCGTGAGTACGAGGTGCTCAAGACACTGTTGGCCCACACCGGTCGCGTCGTGACCCGCGGCCGGCTGCTGCGCGCCGTATGGGGCCTCGAATACGCCGCGGAAAGCCACTACCTTCACGTCTACGTATCTCAGATCCGGCGCAAGATTGCCGCGCTGGACGAGGCGGGCGAGCTGCGCCACCTCATCGCCTCGGAGCCGGGCGTCGGCTATCGGATCACGGATCCGACCGCGAATTCTTGAGCGTTTCCTGAGCGCACGCGGCATCACTCCGGCGCGCTGCTCTTGGAGCTCGGGCAGATGCTCGAAGCATGAGAGACATCTACCTCGCGGCGGCTGCCTAGCCGATGCGAGACGACGCCGTATCGCGGCGGCGCGGACACGTCGATCCCATGCTCGAGGTGCACGAACGGCGTGGCGGTCGCCGTCCCGGTGACGCGTACGTTCGCATCGTCCGACCATTCGGGGAGGAGTTCCAGCTCGAGGGCGGGCGCCTGGTGGCGACCGAGCGCACCGTGCTGCACCGGCGCGGATGGCACACCGCGCTGCGCTCCGTCCGCACGTTCCTCTTCGGACGGCCGATCCCGACGGCGCAGGAGGGCCACGAACGCCTCACCAAGCTGAAGGCGTTGGCCGTCTTCTCGAGCGACAACATCAGCTCGTCGGCGTACGCCACCGAGGAGATGATGCGCATCCTGGTGGTCGCGGGAGCGGGCGGGATCGCGCTGACGATGCCGCTGACCCTGGTCATCGTCGCTGTGCTGGCCGTGGTTGCGACCAGCTACCGGCAGACGATCAAGGCCTATCCCAACGGGGCGTCGAGTTACATCGTCGCCAGCGACAACCTCGGTGTGCTTCCCGGCCTGCTCGCCGCCGCCGCGCTTCTCATCGACTATGTGCTCACCGTCGCGGTGTCCGTTTCGGCCGGAGTGGCAGCCGTCACGTCGATCCTTCCGGCGCTTTTCCCCGAACGCGTCCTCATCGCGGTGACCATCGTGGGCATCCTCATGGTCGGCAACCTGCGCGGCATCCGCGAGTCGGGGACGATCTTCATGGCACCGACGTACCTGTACATCGTCGCCATCGGCGGCGTGATCGCCTTCGGCCTGTTCCGTCAGCTGGTCCTTGGCGACCTCGGCTCGTTCGAGGCGCCGCCCGCCTGGCTCGGAGAGCTGGCCGAGGAGCAGGGTGGAGCGGTCTCGGTCCTGTCCCTGTTCGTCATCCTCCGCGCATTCAGCTCGGGAGGCGCCGCGTTGACCGGTGTCGAGGCCATCTCCGACGGCGTGCCCGCATTCAAGCCGCCGGAGTGGCGAAATGCCCGCAGGACGCTGGGCTGGGCTGTCGTCATCTTCGCGAGCCTCTTCCTCGGGATCAGCTACCTGTCCTCGGCGATCCACGTCATCCCTGATCCCAGCGAACAGCAGACGGTCCTGTCATTGATGACCCGCCACATTGCGGGCTCTGGCCCGGTGCTCGTCACTGTCCAGGTCGCCACGGCGCTCATCCTGGCTCTCGCCGCGAACACGAGCTTTGCCGACTTCCCGAGGCTTGCATCGTTCCTGGCGCGCGACAGCTTCATGCCGCGCCAGTTCGCCTATCGGGGTGAGCGCCTCGCATTCACGACCGGCATCGTCGCCCTCTCGCTCCTCGCGGCCGGCCTGCTCCTGGCCTTCGGGGCGTCGGTGACCGCGCTCATCCCCCTGTACACGTTGGGCGTGTTCATCGCGTTCACCCTCTCACAGGGAGGCATGGTCGTCCGATGGTGGCGCCGCCGCGAGCCGGCCTGGCGGCGAGGGCTGTTCGTCAACGGACTTGGGGCGTCCACGACCCTTGTCATCGCCCTCATCGTCGGATTCACCAAGTTTCTGTCGGGCGCCTGGATGGTCGTGCTGATGATGCCGATCCTGATCCTGGTCATGCTCGCCATCCGGAGCCACTACCGATCGGTGGATGCCGACCTCGCGATCGAGCGGATCCCGGAGGGAGCCGAGGAGGCGCCGGAACCGATCGTCATCGTGCCCGTCGCGCGCCTCGATCGTGCGGCCCGCCAGGCCATCGCGTTCGCGAACTCGCTGTCATCCGAAGCCATCGCGGTGCATGTCACGAATGATCCCGAGGACGGTGGCGAGTTGCGACGACGCTGGCCGGCCTGGGCCGGATCGACGCAGCTCGTCATCGTCGAGTCACCCCACCGCGCGCTCATCGGGCCGCTCCTGCACTACATGGACGCCCTCCAACGGCAGGATCCGTCTCGCCCGATCCTCGTCGTGCTTGCCGAGTTCGTGCCGCGCCACTGGTGGGAGATGTTCCTCCACAACCAGACCGCCCTGCGCCTGAAGCTTCGTCTCTTCGGGCGGCGCAACACGATCGTTGCCGATGTCCCGTATCACGTGTCCTAGGGTCGGCGTGGCTCAATCCGCAGCGATACGTCGCGAGACAAACGCCTGCCACGGCTCGACCTTCGGGTCGGTCTGCTCGAATTCTGCGTAGGCCCGCGCGAGGGTCGCGGCGAGGTCGTTTGCCGTCACGTCGCGACCGAGGACCTCGCCGATGCCGTGGTCGACCGCGTACGCCGCATACCAGGCGGGCCAGTCCTGGTCGTAGACGCCGCCGAGGTCGGCTGCCTCGTAGGCGCC
>DASVDT010000198.1:0-11670 GCA_036380955.1 Candidatus Limnocylindria bacterium
CGGAGGCGCGATCACGAACTCCAGCGACTGGCCCTCGACGTCGACGTACGTCGTGTCCGCGCCCGCCACGGCTGCGGGAGCGCCCTCGCGGATGACGTCGAGCAGCACGCTCCGCTCGTGCTCGCCGTGGCGCAGCCGCCGGACGGGCGACCCGTTCAGGCGCCAGCCGCCGCCCCAGACGCCCTCGATACGCGGTGGCGCCGCCAGGGCCGCGGCCGTCCAGTCGGCGTCGTCCGGTGACGCCGGAGGTGGGAGCTGGAGCCCGGCGATGGTGTCGGTGCGCATCTGCGCCTGCTGCATCGGTGGCTGGTCGAGGAGCCAGCGCAGGAAGCGGATATTCGTCCGCACGCCGAGCACGAGCGTCTCGTCGAGCGCGGCGCGGAGGCGGTCGATCGCCTCCTGCCGCGTGACGCCCGAGGCGACGATCTTGGCCAGCATCGGGTCGTATCGGTCGGTCACGACGTCGCCGGTCCGTACGCCGGCATCGACGCGAACGCCCTCGGGCCAGTCGAGGCGCTCGACCGTACCGCTGGCGGGCAGGAATCCCGACTCCGGATCCTCCGCGTACACGCGCGCCTCGATGGCGTGCCCGCGAATCGGCGGTGGCTCGGACAGGCCCAGCTCTGCCAGCGTCGCGCCGCCCGCGATGCGCAGCTGATCGGCGACCAGGTCGCGCCCGGTCACCGCCTCGGTCACCGGATGCTCGACCTGCAGTCGGGTGTTCATCTCGAGGAAGAAGAATTCGCCCGCATCGGTCAGCAGCATCTCGACCGTGCCGGCGTTGACGTAGCCGACACCGCCCGCGACGCGTAACGCGGCCTCGCCCATGCGACCCCGAAGCTCCGGCGTGACCGATGGCGCGGGCGCCTCCTCAACGACCTTCTGGTTGCGTCGCTGGGTGCTGCAGTCGCGCTCGCCGAGGTGGACGCCGTTGCCGTGGGCGTCGAACAGGATCTGGATCTCGACGTGGCGCGACCCGGCGAGATAGCGCTCGAGAATGAGCCGATCGTCGGCGAAGGAGCGCTGCGCCTCGCGACGTGCGGCCGCCAGCGACTCGGCCAGCTCCCCTGCGGATCGGACCACCCGCATCCCCTTGCCGCCGCCTCCGGCGCTGGGCTTGACGAGCAGCGGGTAGCCGATGCGGTCGGCCTCGGTCGTGAGCGTCGCGTCGTCCTGCGCCGCGCCGTCATAGCCCGGAACGGTCGGCACACCGAGCACGGCCGCGCGTCGACGAGCGGCGGCCTTGTCGCCCATGGCCGCGATCGCGTCAGGCGGTGGCCCGACCCAGAGCAGGCCTGCGGCGCCGACCGCCGCGGCGAATCCGGCGTTCTCGGCCAGGAAGCCGTAGCCCGGATGGACCGCATCGGCGCGGGCGCGGGTCGCGACGGCGATCAGCGCATCGGCGTCGAGGTACGAGCCTATCTGGTGGCTGGCGTCGACGCCCTCCGGTGGCCGCTCATCGGGCGCGTGGACCCCGACGACGCGAATGCCGAGGCGACGAGCGGTTCGTGCGATGCGGGCCGCGATCTCGCCACGGTTCGCCACGAGCAGCGTCGAGATCGCCGTGGGAGCCGCCGATGTGGTCGCAACCGCCGACAGCGACGAACGCGACACTCGCACGCGGCCGCCGACGCGTGTGGCGGGCAGCCTGCCGTCTGCGATCCAGCGCTGAACGGTGCGTACCGTCACGCGCAGCTGGTCGGCCACCTGACGTGGCGTCAGCTCATCGGTCATGTCGCGATTGTCGCAGCCTGTTGCCGATCAGGTGCTCCAGCGTGGCGGCCGCTTGTCGAGGAAGGCGGCCAGTCCCTCCTGCCCCTCGTCCGACGTGCGCTGCTGCGCGATATGGAGCACCGTGTGCTTGCGGGCCTCGTCGGGCGACAGGGTCCTGAGCTCGCGAACCAGTGCCTTGGCCGCGCGCGCCGCCGTCGGGCCGGCCGATCGCAGCTCGCCGAGGATCTCGTCCACGCGCACGTCGAGCGCCGTCACGTCGGGCAGCACCTCGTGGACGAGACCGATCTGGAGCGCCCGCTGCGCATCGAAGCGCTGGCCGGTCGCGAACAGCGCGCGGGCATGCGACTCGCCGATCTTCGGAATCACGAACGTGCTGATCACCGCGGGGATGATCCCGAGCTTGGTCTCGGTGAAGCCGAAGCGGGTCGACGTCGTGGCCAACACGATGTCGCTGACCGCGCACAGGCCCAGGCCGCCTCCCAGCGCCGCTCCCTGGACGCGCGCGACGACCGGGACCGGGCAGCCATCGACCGCGGAGAGCATCGACTGCAGCGCCGCCGCGTCGCGTTCGTTGTCCTCGCGCGACAGCGAGGCCGACGCGCGCATCCACTCGATGTCAGCGCCGGCCGAGAACACGGGCCCCTCCCCGGCGAGCACCACCGCCCGAAGCCGGTCGGGTGGCTCCGAGGCGAGCCCCTCGAACGTCGCGCGCAGCTGCCCGATCAGCTCCGCATTGAAGGCGTTGCGAACATCCGGCCGATCCAGCGAGACGCGCGCGAACGGACCCTCGCGGCTGACGCGAAGCAGCGAGCTCATCGGCCGCGTCCGCCGCGGTGGAAGGGCTCGGCGACCGCTCGCACCTGTTCCAGGAGCGGCTCCTCCAGCCAGACGACATCGGTCCCCTCGGGAACGTCGACCGTCGCGCTTGCTCCGTGGCGGCCGACCAGCCCGAGCAGCAGGCGCGCGCTACCGTCGGGCGAGCCGGTCTCGACGAGGTAGGCGGCGTCGACGCTCGTGCCGGCCAGGGACGTGGCCAGCGATCGCTCGAGCTCGGTCGTGTCGCGTCCGGGCAGCCGCACCTGGATCGAGGAACGGCTGGTGGGCTCGAAGAGTGACCGGTCGCTGCCGGGAACCCGGCCCTCAGCCAGCGCGACGAGCTCATCGGTGTCGAAGCGGTATGGCACCGGGCCGGCCGGGTCCATGATCGCAGGCAGGCCCGCTGCGGCGAGGTTGCTGATGGCGATGCGCGCAGGGAGCGGCAGGTTGCCGGTATTCGCCGGCGCCCACGCTGCCAGCGCTCCGAAGGAGCCAAACATCACGCTGACCGGAGCGCCATCGCCCTCGCGCGCGAGCATGACGCTGATCTCGACCTGCTCGTCGTCGTTGACCGCAGCGGCCAGCGCCGACTTGGCCTCGTCGCCGTGCTCGGGTGGGACGGGAAGCAGCAGGGTGCCACTCATCAGCGTGCGGTAGAACGCCTCGAGCGGTCCTCGCTCGCCACGCTCCTCGGCATCGCGCGCGGCGAGCATCGCCTCGAACAGGTTGGCGGCGCTCTCCTCCAGCGAACCCGATGGGGTGGAACGGTCATGCGAGCCCGCGGCGGGTCGCTCGATCTGGTTATCCATGGATGCTCGGGAGCGTACCGGATGCTGCTAGCATCGGCTCATGATCCGGGGCATCGACCACCTGGTGATCGCCTGTGCCGATCCTGATGCCGCGGCCCGCGAGCTGGAGTCGGCCGTCGGGTTATCGGCTTCGGGTGGCGGCCGCCACGTCGGGCGCGGCACCTTCAACCGGATCGCCTGGCTGGCCGATGGCAGCTACATCGAGCTCATCGGCGTCGACGATCGAGAGGCGGCCCTCGACCAGCCGGTCGGGGCGGCGGCGGTCCGTGCGCTGGAGGCCAGGGGTGGGGGCCTGGCGACCTACGCGCTGCGCGACGACGACCTCGAGGCGACCGCAGTCGCGTTGGGGGCGATCGGCACCTTCGGCCCGGTGACACACGGCTGGCGGGAGCGCGAGGACGGCGAGCGGGTCGAGTGGTGGACATCGTTCCCGACCACCGAGCTCGGCCCCGAGTCGGCCCCGTTCCTGATCGAGCACGCCTATACCGGAGCCGAATGGGGCATCGAGGCGCTGGCGGAGCGCGCCCGGTTCACGCATCCGATCGGCTCGCCGGTCGCCTTGGCCCGCCTGGACATCGCGGCGAGCGATCCGCCGCTGGTGGCGGCGTCACTTCACGATCAGCTTGGCATCGACTTCTGGGCGGTCGCCGACCTGGCCGTGGCCGATGTCGGCGCGCATGTGCTCCGGATCGTTCCGACGCGCGAGATGGCCGTTCCGGCCGTCGTCACCCTGGCCGCCGAGATCGAGTCGCCACGAACGGTGGAGCTGCTCGGCCTGCGCTTCGACGTCGAGCGCGCACATCTTCCGGCGGCCGTCCCCGACCGTTCGTAGCGATCCGCCGCTTCAGGTTTGCGATGAGTCGTCCGACGCCGCCTCCGCGGGGACGTTGCTCGCGGCCGGCCGTTGGCTGACCTCCACGGTGGTCTGCCGACCGCGCGTCATGCCGAGCAAGAGCAGCCCTGCGCCGATGACCGCGACGACGATCCCGGCGTACGGCTGAAAGGCGTCGACCAGCTCCATGAGCCGGAACTGGAAGCCGAGCGAGGGGAGCAGCAGCGATCCGGCTCCCAGGATGAGCAAGAAGATGCCCCAACCCACCATGTGTCAGCGAATCCTCCCAGGGCCGGCGGGCACACTGGGCGCGGGCCCGTCCGGCGCCGCGGAGTCTACGTTGGGCCGATCACATCCGGTAGAGGCTGAATCCCGGCTCGGGGATCGGCGCATTGAGCGCGGCGCTGATACCCATGGCCAGGACGCGCCGCGTGTCGAGCGGATCGATGACGCCGTCGTCCCACAGCCGCGCAGTGGAGAAGTACGGCGAGCCCTCGCGCTCGTAGTCCTCGAGGATCGGCGCCTCGAAGGCGTCGCGCTCCGCATCGGTCCCGAAGCCGCCGCGGACAGTGGAGAGGACGCGGGCCGCCTGGGCGCCGCCCATGACGCTGATGCGCGCGTTGGGCCACATCCACAGCTGGCGCGGTCCGTACGCACGCCCGGCCATGCCGTAGTTCCCGGCGCCGAAGCTGCCGCCGATGATGACCGTGAACTTCGGCACGTTGGTGGTGCTGACCGCGGTCACCAGCTTCGCGCCGTCGCGGGCGATCCCGCCCGCCTCGTACTCGCGACCGACCATGAAGCCGGTGATGTTCTGGAGGAAGACGAGCGGGATTCGGCGCTGGCTGGCGAGCTCGACGAAATGGGCGCCCTTCAGGGCCGACTCGCTGAACAGGATGCCGTTGTTGGCGATGATGCCGACCGGGTAGCCCATGAGGCGCGCGAACCCGGTGACCAGCGTCTCGCCGTAGCGCGCCTTGAACTCGTGGAAGTCGCTGCCATCGACCAGGCGGGCGATGACCTCGCGCACGTCGTACGTCTGGCGCGCATCGGCGGGGATGACCCCGTAGAGCTCATCCTCCCGGACGGATGGTGCCATAGCCTCCCCGATGTCCCATGGCGCCTGGGGTGGGTGCCAGGCAAGGTTGCGCACGATCTGGCGACCGATGGCAAGGGCGTGCTCGTCGTCGAGCGCGTAGTGATCGGCGACTCCCGATCGCGTGGTGTGCACCTCGGCGCCCCCGAGCTCCTCCGCGGTCACCTCCTCACCGGTCGCCGCCTTCACCAGCGGTGGCCCACCCAGGAAGATGGTGCCGGTCCCCTTGACGATGACCGTCTCGTCGCTCATGGCCGGCACGTAGGCACCGCCCGCGGTGCAGCTGCCCATGACCAGCGCGATCTGTGGGATGCCGCGGGCGCTGAGCTGTGCCTGGTTGAAGAAGATCCGTCCGAAGTGCTCCCGGTCCGGGAACACCTCGGCCTGGAGGGGCAGGAACGCGCCGCCCGAGTCGACCAGGTAGATGCACGGCAGCCGATTCTCTAGGGCGATCTCCTGCGCGCGGAGATGCTTCTTGACCGTCATGGGGTAGTACGTGCCGCCCTTCACCGTCGCGTCGTTGGCGACGATGACGCACGTCACGCCCTCGACCTGCGCGATGCCGGTGACCATGCCGGCGCCGGGCGCATCCTCGTCGTACAGGCCGTTTGCGGCGAGGGTCGACAGCTCGAGGAAGGCCGACCCGGGATCGATCAGCCGGTCGATTCGCTCACGCACCGGCAGCTTGCCGCGTTGCCGATGCCGCGCGATCGAGCGATCGTCGCCGGCGGCACCCCGCTCGGTCAGGTGCCGCGTGCGGTCACGCAGGTCGTCGACGAGCGCTGCCATCGCATCGGCGTTGGCGCGCGCCGTTGGCGTCGTCGGGTCAAGTGAGCTGCGCAGGACGGCCATGCGCCGATTATGTGCGCGCCGCCCCGATCCGCGCCGCGAACAGGCGGTCGCCCTTCCGCGACACCCAGAGGAGTGCGTGACGCTCCGGCATCGGCGTCGTCGTGGTCGTCAACGCGGAGAGCCACGCGCCGCCGCTCTCGGGGAATCGCGCCGCGAAGAGCGTGCGATGAGCGCTCACCAGCTCCCGATTCAGGCCAGGGTGACGAGCGGGACGATCTGGCCGACGTGGGCCGTGTTGACGAGGACGACGCTGACGACGTGCTCGAACGGCGGCTCGCCGTTGTGCAGGATGTACGCGTCGGTGAGGGGCAGGAAGGCGTGGGACCGCAGGAGGTGACCGCTCACCTCGCCACCGGGGGGCAGGTGCACGTTGCCCGTCACGCTGAACGGGCCAGCCACCATCGCGGCACGCCGGAGGCGGCGGTGCAGGCGCAGCTGGCGGCTGGCGCGCCACTCGGGCGGCATGGCCAGGATGACGCGGGCGGCGGCGAGCGTCTCCCATTCGCCGTTTTCGTCGCCGCTTGCAGCGCCGACCGTAGCGGTATCAACGGCGGGTGGATGCACGGCATCCAGCGGCCCGGGGCTGGGGCGCCAGAGCCGGAGCTCGTCCTGGGTCGAGAGCAGATCGGTGACGCGCATGCCGTTCGGCGAGATCCACCCGACGATGCGCGACTCGGCCGTGTACAGCTCGATGGGCGCGAGGTCGTCGGACACGGCGATGGCCGCGCTGCCGACGGTCGCCGACGGGCCGGGACCGCGGCGCCAGTTCCAGAACGTCACGTTGCCTCCTGCTCGGATGCGACCGTGCGGGCACGTGCACGGCCGTGGCGCAACCGTACGCTGAGCGCGAGGGGCCACCAACGGGCCGAAAGTCCTACCGGGGGCCGGTGCGGGCGCGCACCGCGTCCGGGGTCGTGACCGCTACGCTGCGCCGATGATCGAGTTCGACGACTTTGCCCGCATCGAGATGCGCGTCGGGCGCATCGTCGCGGCGGAACCGTTTCCCGAGGCGCGCAAGCCGGCCTATCGCCTGCGTATCGACTTCGGTGAGGAGATTGGCGAACGGGCCAGCTCGGCCCAGCTGACGGTGACGTACCCCGATCCGGCGACCTTGATCGGGCGCCAGGTCGTCGCAGTCCTCAACGTTCCACCACGGCGGATCGCCGGCTTCGCGAGTGAGGTGCTCGTGCTGGGCGCCATGGGCGAGGGCGGCGAGGTCTACCTTCTGACCCCCGAGCCGGGCTGTGAGGAGGGGCTCCGCATCGGCTGAGTTGCTGCGCATCGCGCGCGCCGCGATACTCGACGGGCCGTGACCGAATCCGCCACCCTACCCCTCGTCGGGCCAGCGCCCGACGGCATGCCCGACCCGGACCTGGTTCCGCCGCAGATCGGCCGCTCCGGTGACCCGTTCGCCAGCTTGCGGATCGTGCACTTCCTGTCGCGCCTGCGCCGCAACGCCACCCTCCAGCTGCGCGACGTCGTGGCGGCCCTCAACGCCGAGTTCCTCGACTGGTACTTCAGCGAGAAGGTGGTGCTCGCCGAGATCGTGCAGCTCCAGGCCAACTGGGGCATCAGCTTTCACGGCGACGACCGGATCGTGCTCGACCGCAATGAGCGTGGTCACACCCTGCTCATCACCGACTCGACCAAGATGAGCACCTTCCTCGTCAACGAGGCGCGACGGCTTGCCGACGCGTGCGACGACGAGCTGCGGCGATTCACCCTCGGCGACGGGGTGTCGCCGGACAACTAGTCGTTCAATCCCGCAGCTGGTCGAGCTTGTCGTCGCGGCCGATGAGGATCAGCTCGTCGCCGTCTGCGACGCGCTCCTCGCGCGCCGGGTTGACGAACACCTGCTGAGCCCGCCGCAGCGCGATCGGCGTCAGGCCGAGGCGCCCCTTCAGGTCGAGCTCGCCGAGCGTCTTGCCGATGAACGACGTGGGCGGGCGGATCTTCTCGATCCCGAAGCTCGGCGCGACGTCGAGGTAGTCGATGACGTTCGGTACGTTGAACGAGTGCGCCAGGCGGAGGCCGGTCTCACGCTCCGGAAAGACGACTCGGTCGGCGCCGACGCGAGCCAGGATCTCGCCGTGCAGCACGCTGCCTGCCTTCGAGATCACGGTACGGACGCCGAGCCGCTTGAGCACCATCGTCGCGAAGATGGAGGGCTCCGCCGCGCTGCTGATGGCGACGATCGCGGTGGTGAAATCGCCCGCTCCGGCCGCGCGAAGGGCGTCCTCGTCGGACGCATCGAGCTGGAGCGCGTGGGTCACGTCGGGCGCGATGTCGTTGACCAGCTGCTCGTTGCGGTCGACGGCCAGGACCTCGTGGCCGAGGCGCTCCAGTTCCCGAGCCAACGCCGAGCCGAACCGGCCGAGCCCGATGACCATGACCCCTTCGCCCGCCATTGCCGAAGCCTAGCCGATGCGGACCGACTCCACCGCCGGCCGGAAGGAGATCGTTCGCTCGCGCGCGGTCAGCGCCAGCACGAGGGAGAGGGGGCCGAGTCGGCCGACGAACATGGCGCCGGTGACGATGAGGCGAGCGGGGTCGGTCAGGTCGGGCGTGATGCCGGTGGTGGCGCCCACGGTGGCGAAGGCGGACACCGACTCGAATAGCGTCTGGACGAAGGTCGCATCTGTCGTCAGCGTGACGCCCAGTCCGACCACGAACACGAAGGCGACCGCCAGCAGCGCCACCGCCAGCGCCCTGTACACGATGGCGTGCTGGATTCGCCGACCGAACGCGGTCGCCGACGGCTGGCCGCGCACCGTCGAGACGATGGCGATGAGCAGCACGCTGAAGGTGTTGACCTTGATACCGCCCGCCGTCGACCCCGAGGCGCCGCCGATGAACATGAGCGCCATCACCACGAACAGCGTCCCCTCGGCGAAGGCGGCCGTGTCGAGCGCCGTGAAACCGGCGGTCCGCAGGGTGGTCGATTCGAACAGCGCGTTGAGCATGCGCTGCTCGGTGGGGAGCGCGCCGAGCGTCAGCGGATTCGACCACTCGGTGAAGCCGATGAGCAACGTTCCACCGACCAGGAGTGCGGCGGTCGTCGAGAGCACGAGCTTCGTCTCGAGGGCCATGCGCGACCATCGGCCGCGGGCGACCGCGTCACCGACGATGGCGAACCCAAGGCCACCGAGGCTGAGCAGGATGCCGATGGTCAACAGCACGACCCAGTCGTCGACGAACGGGCTCAGGCTGCGGAAGCCGCCGGTCAGGTCGAAGCCGGCGTTGTTGAACGCCGACACCGCGTGGAAGATGCCCCACCAGATGCCCAACGGATCTCCGGGCGGCCCGGCCTCCGGGCCGGACATGAAGGCGATCGAGAGCACGACCGCGCCGATGCCCTCGGCGACCACCGTGAAGATCGCGATCCGCTTCAGCAGGGTGGTCACGGCGCCGAGCTGCAGCCCGCCAAGCGACTCCTGGACGAGGATGCGGTCGCGCAGCGTCGTGCGCCGGCCGAGGAAGAGCTGGAGCAGCAGCGTGGAGCCGGCCATGATCCCGAAGCCACCGGCCTGGATGAGCAGCAGGATGACGACCTGGCCGAAGGCGCTCCAGTGCGTCGCGGTGTCGACCACCACCAGGCCGGTGACACAGGCCGCGCTCGTTGCGGTGAAGAGCGCGTCGACGAAACGCGTCGACTGGCCGGTGGCGGTTGCCACCGGCAGCATCAGCAGAGCGGTGCCGGCGGTGATGAGGATGACGAAGACGAGGAGCAGCGAGGCCGCCGGCGACGGAGGTCGGCGGACCCGGTGTGGAGCCCGGACGCGGAACTCCTGGGGCCGGGTCCGCTCGACGCGGACGCGCCGGTCGCCCGGCCGCTGGCCCTCGTGCGTCATCGGCTGTGGCGCCCCTGCATCGAGGGAGGGTAGCGCGGGTCAGACCCGGTCGGAGTCCCCTGCCTGGCCCAGCGGGGCGCCCACCGGCTCGGCGACGGCCGGTCGAACTTCTCCCTCGGCGACCGGCAGCGGCACGCGTCGCGACTTCGGCCGGAACGGGCTCGACTCGGGCACGACCGGTCCGTCGACCTCTTCGAGCGAGCCGCCGCGGTACGCCTCCCACACCGCCATCACGGTGTCATGGTGCGGCTTGATGCGGCAGTGCTCATCGCGGTTGCCCATCTCGTCGCAGTACCCGAGCGGCACGCACTTCGGCACCAGGAAGCTGCCGAAGAACGGGCTGACACGGAAGACCTCGTGCCTGATCTGCTTGAACAGCTGCCGGATCTCCCACTGGGCCATGGTGCAGAGGCGCAGCCCCGACATGTGGATCAGCTGGCGCAGGTTGACCGTCATGATGAGGTTCGTCTGCATCGCGTTCGGGAAGATGAAGCGCGCGTCCTCGGCGGGAACCTCGGCCTGGAGCAGCTGTCCGTAGAGCTCCAGGTTGTCGTCGATCGCCCGCTGGAAGCGGCCGGCGAGGTCGTCGGGCAGATCGCCGTTGCTGATGGTGTCGGGGATCGTGTAGTTGTCGCGCTTCTTGAAGCTGACGTAGCGCTGGCTCTGCTGGTCGAAGGCCGTGCCGGCCCGATGGCGCACCAGCTGATGGCTGAGCGTTCTCGTCACCCCGCTGATGGCGAAGGTGAAGTTCACGTGCTCGATGGTCGAGCCGTGCCCCGATTCCATGACCTTCCGAACCAGGTTCTGCTGCTTCTCGTCTGCCACCTGCCGGCTGACCGCCTTGTCCCAGATCTGATCGGGCACCTGCTCGCTGTAGCAGGTACGGCAGGCGGTGTAGATGATCGGCAGGTAGTACTCCTCCACGATCTCCCTGGTCGGGAAGATCAGCTTGGCGGAGAGGGCGGAGGAGCTCGACGGCATGAGGGCCTCAAGGGTGCCAGCCGATGGCCGGCATGGCTACGGAGTTATCCACAGATCCTGCCCACACATTGTATGACGTACGTGGATAAGTCTGTCCACGTCCCGTGCTCAATTCGGCGAGCAGCTGGCCCGACTGGCGTATGACAAGGAGCTCAGCTTCCGAGGCGGTCCAGGTCGCCGGCGGGGTCGATGTCGTGGGGGTCCGCAAGGCGCGCGAGACCGTGAAGCCGGTCCAGCGCGATGCGGTCGCCACCGGTGCTGCGCGCGCTGTCGAGCGCCTCCTGGACCCGTGCCAGCAGCCCGTCGGCGTCGAGGTCCTCGCCCGGTCGCATGGTGGCCACCCCGATGCTGACCGTCACCGACAGCGCGGAGTCGCCGATTGCGATGGGACGCAGTGCCAGGCGATGGCGCAGGGCGTCGGCGAAGGTCGCCGCCCCGCCCTCGTCGGTGTGGGGCAACGTCGCCAGGAAGCCGTCGCTACCGGCGCGGCCGAGCGCGTCGGCCTCGCGCACCCGCAGCCGCATGCGGAGCGCCACCTCTCGCAGCACCGCGTCGCCACCGCCGATGCCATGGACGCGATTGACCGTTCCGAAGTCGTCGATGTCCAGCAGCACGACGGCCAGCGGGTGCCGATAGCGACGCGCCTGTGCGACCTCGAGCCGGAGGCGCTCCAGGATCGCGCCGCGACTGGCGACGCCC
>DASVDT010000199.1:0-8334 GCA_036380955.1 Candidatus Limnocylindria bacterium
CGTCGCCGACCACGTGGCCGGCCGCGGGGATGCACCGCTCCCCCGTGTGCGCGGCCGCGACGCCGTCGCGGTCGACCACGCCGATCTGCCGTTCGGCGGAGCCTGCGTCGGATGCCACCAGCGCCGCGATGACGTCGGGAGCCGCGCGGCCGGACCGGAGCAGCTCCAGGCCGATCGGCCCGAACGAGACGTTGACGGTTGCCTGCGTCGCGATCGCGCCGATGCCCGGCTGCAGCCACGGCACGACCGGGCCGACGCCGAAGAAGTGCGACTGCACGGCGACGCCGAAGGCACCGCTGGCCGGGTCGCGCGCCACGATGCTGTACGTCATCGGTGCAGCCTACGGGCGGCCGGTACACTCCGGCAATGTCCACCGACGTCGAGGCCGCCCTGGCGGCCGGCTACGCCTTCGAGGGCGGCGCGCTCACCTTCGGCGCCGGCATGCAGGGCGAAGAGGCACGACCCGGCGCCCAGATCCGCGTCCCGCTGGCAATGATGAACCGCCACGGGCTCGTTGCGGGCGCCACCGGCACCGGCAAGACCAAGACGCTCCAGGTGCTCGCCGAGCAGCTGTCCGACGCCGGCGTGCCGGTCTTCATCAGCGACATCAAGGGCGACATCTCGGGGTTGGCGACCGCGGCCGAGCCCAATGACAAGCTCATCGGACGCGCCAACGCCATCGGCTTTGCGGAGTACGCGCCGAAGTCGTTCCCGGTCGAGTTCTTCACGCTCGACCGCGACGGCAAGGGCGTTCGCCTGCGCGCATCGGTCTCGAGCTTCGGGCCGATCCTGCTGGCCAAGGTGCTGGACCTCAACGAGACGCAGCAGAGCGTTTTGGCGCTGGCCTTCAAGTACTCCGACGACAAGAAGCTGCCCCTGATCAACCTGGCCGACCTGCGGGCGCTCCTCAACCACCTCAACTCCGACGAGGGCAAGGCCGAGATGGCCGAGTACGGCGGAATGGCAACGGCAACCGTCGGCGTGATCGTCCGCAAGATCGTCGAGCTCGAGCAGCAGGAGGCCGACGCGTTCTTCGGCTCACCAGAGTTCGAGGTCGAGCACTTCCTGCGCACCGCCGATGACGGCCGCGGCATCGTGAGCATCCTCGAGCTCGCCGACATGCAGGACCGCCCGGCGCTGTTCAGCACCTTCATGATGTGGCTGCTGGCGTCCCTGTACGAATCGCTCCCCGAGGTCGGCGACATCGAGAAGCCGAAGCTCGTCTTCTTCTTCGACGAGGCGCACCTGCTCTTCCGCGACGCGAACAAGACGTTCATGCAGCAGATCGAGCTGGTCGCGCGCCTGATCCGATCCAAGGGGATCGGCGTCTTCTTCGTCACGCACGCGCCGACCGACGTCCCAGCCGAAGTGCTGGGCCAGCTCGGGAATCGCGTCCAACACGCGCTGCGCGCCTTCACGCCCGATGACCTCGACACCGTCCGCGCCACCGCCGACACCTTCCCGACCACGGACCTCTACGACGTCACCGAAGAGCTGACGGCGCTCGGCACCGGCGAGGCGCTCATCACCGCCCTCGATCCGAAGGGCCGGCCGATGCCGACCGCGCGCACCATGATGCGTCCGCCGATGTCGCTCATGGCCCAGGTCGAGCCCGCCGTCTTCGACGCGGTGGTCAGCGCCTCGGCGATCGCACCGACGTACGCCGCCGATACCGATCCCGAGTCTGCGAAGGAGCTCCTGGCCGCCCGCATGAAGCAGGTCGAGGCGGATGCTCGTGAGCCGATGGAGGGAGTCGAGGATCCCGAGTCACCCGATGAGCGCCGCATGCGGCCGACGAGAGCACCGGAGCGCGGCGTCGACTGGACTGACGTCGCCCAGGAGGGTGCCCGCTTCGTCCGCTCCGGCACCTTCAACACCATCCTGCGCAGCATCCTCGGGATTTTGGGCAAGCGGCGCTGAACGCCCTCGTTGGTTCGTTCGCTGCTGGGAGTATCGGCCAGGAAGTGGCCGTTTCTCCCCGTGGCGGACCAGGGACAGCCAACATCGGCTCTGTTGCTTGGCCGTCCTTGCCGAGGGCGAACCAATTCGGCCAGGAACTGGCCGTTACTCCCAGCCGGTGACCAGGAGGTGGCGCGAAGGACCGCGTGACAGCGGGCGTAGACTCGATGTCTTGCCGGCCCGATCTCGTCGGCAGCTTCACGGGCCGATGGCCGGGCGGGCGCCACGAACGGAGGTGGTTCGCATGCATGCGTTCATCGTGAGGCTGCCGAATCGGCCGGGGAGCCTTGCCGACCTGGGCGACGCCCTCGGGGAGCGTGGCATCAACATCACCGGCATCTCGGGCATGACCTGGGGCGACGGCGACGGAGCGCTCGCGATCATCACGAATGACGAGAACGGCGCGCGATCGGTGCTCGAGGAGCGCAGCGACGACTATCGCGAGGTGAGCCTCGTGTCGGCCAGCCTCGAGGATCGACCCGGCTCGCTCGGCGAAGCCGCCCGCCGGCTCGCCGGCGCCGACGTGAACATCGAGGCCGTCATCCCGACCGGGATGCAGGGCTCGCGGGTGACCGTCGCCCTCGGCGTCGACGACGAGACCGCTGCGCGAGAGGCGCTCGGCGACCTCGCCGCCATGGAGAGCAGGCCGGTCGGCTAGGCCGACGGACCCAGCGCCGCCCTCGCGATGTCGGGCACGTCGGTGACGAAGCCCCACAGTCCGAGGGCGGCGAGATGCTTCATCCGCTCCGGGTCGTTGACGACATAGCAGCCGATCTCGCGCCCGTAGGCACGCGCCTGGGCGAGCAGGGGCAGGGGATCGATCCCCAGGTCACGCTCCCACGGATGGACGCCGAGGTGTCCGTGCTCGGTGGCCCACACCAGCGCCGGCTCGATCGGCTGGGTCGGCACCAGCAGGTAGCCGGTTCGGATCTCCGGGTTGAGCTCGCGCACGCGCTCGATGGTCGCCTCGTCGAAGCTGATGACTGACAGCCGTCCGTCGGCGAGCACCGGGTGTGAGGCGACGGCCGCCACCACGGCATCGGCTGCCGCTCGCGCCTTGATCTCGATCACCAGGCCGAGCGACGCCGGCAGCCACTCGAGCACATCGGATAGCTCGGGCACCCGCAGCCCCCGATCGGCGAACGGGAAGCCGGAGTCGTCGTCTCGGGAGAAGGTGGCGCCGGCATCGGCCTCGCGAATCTGGTCCATCGTCTGGTCGGCGACCCGCCCGGTGTGGTCGGTGGTCCTCTCGAGCGTGTCGTCATGGATGACGGCGAGCTGGCCATCGGCGGTGAGGTGCACGTCGAGCTCGATCGCATCGGCCCCTGCCTCCACCGCGAGCTGGAATGCCTCCATCGTGTTCTCGGGCGCCTGCCGCGACGCCCCGCGGTGGGCGACGATGACCGTCATGCGGCCGCGCCCTCGGTCAGCGCGTCGACCGCCGCCTCCTCATTCTCCGGCGTGCCTTCCGGCACGCCACGGAGGATGAATGTGCCGACCAGCAAAAGGACGAAGAGCGAGCCGATGGCGATCTGGTACGCGCCCTTGTCGAGGGTCTCGAGCAGCGTCGCGACGATCGCGCCGTAGACGATTGGCCCGATCACCGCGCTGAACTTCCCGACCAGCCCGTAGAGGCCGAACATCTCGCCGATGCGGTCCGGTGAGCTCAGGCGCAGCAGCATGAGCCGGTCCACCACGCCGACGCCGCCCAGCCCCGCGCCGAGCATCGCGCCGGCGATCAGGAACGGGACCGTCGACAGGAACAGCGTGATGATTGCCAGCCCCAGCGCCCAGGTGCCGAGGACCGCGAAGAGGGTGCGGCGCGGACCCCATCGGTCCGCCAGGAAGCCCCATCCGAAGCTGGCGATGACGGCCACCACGGTCAGGATGAGCAGCACCTGGAGCGCCTGGCCCTCGGTGAAGCCGACGGCATGGACGGCGAATGCGCTCATGACGGCGATGGCGGTGTTCACCGGGTCGGAGTAGAAGAACCGCGCCACGATGAAGCGCAGCAGGCCGGGGGTCTCGCGTGCGTGGCGGACGGTGGCGCGCAGCTGCGTCCACGAGCGTGCCGCGTCGAGCGCGCTGAATCGCCCACGCGCGCGTGCCTCCTCGCGCACCAGCAGGAAGAGCGGGCCGGCAAACAGCAGGAAGAGCCCTCCGACCAGGACGAAGGTCGATGGCGTGGAGCGGCCATCGGGATCGGTGCTGACGCCGAGCAGCAGGAGGACGCCGACCAGGAGGGTGCCGCAGTAGCCGAGCGCCACGCCGATGCCGGACAGGCGACCGCGCGTCACCGGTCGTGCCACGTCCGGCAGGATGGCGTCGTAGTAGATGAGCGCCGCCTGGTAGGCGAAGTTGGCAAGCGCGAAGGCAACCAGCCCCAGGCGGATGTCGACCACCCCGATGACCACCGTGCCGCCGATGCAGAGCGCGGTGAAGAAGGCCAGGAACGGCTTGCGACGGCCGACCCGATCGCTCATGGCGCCGAGCACGGGCGAGACGATGGCGTTGAGCAGGACCGATACGCTGACCGCCGCGGTGAACCAGAAGGTGCCGTTCGCCTCCCCGAGGAGGCGGATCGACCACAGGCTCATGGCGAAGCTGACGATCGCGAAGCTGAAGATCGTGTTCGCGAAGTCGTACAGCGCCCAGGCGAGGCCCTCGACCGAGCTGCCGGAACGGGTGAGGCCGCCGAGGCCGCGCCACCATGCGGTCGGGGCGAGGACGGTCATCGGTCCGAGGCTCGGCGCGTCACGCGGCGGATCATAGTCCGCGGCGAAACGCCAGATTCACACCACAGCGACACGCGGTGGCCGCAGAGGTTTGAGGGGCCTTGAGGTTGCCACGATGTCGCCCGGGGGGTGTGCATTGTGGCGACGGAGCGGCGGTTTCAGCCGAGCGACGCTTTCAGGTGCACACACCGTGTGAATCTGGTGATCCGCGCGGCCTCGAGGCGGCTCAGGCACCCGGGACGGGCTTGCGCTACGCTGCGCATCGCCCGCCCTTCGCAACCCCGAGCTCACGAGATCGATTCCGCATGCGAACCAGGCTGCTGGCCGTTGCGCTGGCGTTCATCGGCGTCCTCTCCGCCGGCGTGGCGGCCGCGGCCGTGTGGCGGCGAATGGGGCGCGAAGCGAGCGCGATCCAGCACGAGCCGATCCGTCCGCCGGCGGTCTCGGCACCAGCACCGCGCCAGTTGCCGCCCGATCTGGAGCCGCATCCCACCGGGATCTTCGCCGCGCTCGGCCGCTTCGACTATCGCTTCCGTCGGGTGCTGCCGGTCATCGGCCTGGCGGCCGTCATCGGCCTGAATGTCTGGGCCAGCCAGGCGGGCGGCAGGCTCATCCAGGGCGGCTGGGTGATCGAGGGCTCGGAGGAGCAGCAGGCGGCGGCGCGGCTGGCGGATCGGTTCGGGGAGCAGGCGACCACCATGCTGGTCGTCTACGGCGATCCGCAGGGCGACGCGGCGCGACCCGAGTTCCAGGCGGCGGTCACCGAGAGCCTGCAGGCGATCGAGGACGACCCCCTGGTCGACGAGATCACCACCTACGCCGACTCGCCGATCGACGAGCTGCTGAGCGAGGACGGCTCGAAGACCCTCGCGGTCATCACGCTCAGCGAGGACGAGGAGGACGCGGTGGAGGGAGCGGCCGAGCTGACGGAGCAGATCGAAGCGCCCGACGGGGCCGACATGCTCGTCACCGGCATCCCGCAGCTCTACCACGAGTTCAACGGCGAGATCGAGGAGGACCTCGTCCAGGCCGAGCTCATCAGCCTGCCGGTTGCGCTCGTCATCCTGCTGGCCGTGTTCGGCACACTGGTCGGCGCCGTGCTGCCGCTCGTCATCGCCGGGCTGGCGCTGCCATCGGCCTTCGCCATCGTCAACCTGCTGGCGGGCGTGACCGACGTCAGCGTGTTCGTCACCAACCTCGCGAGCATGATCGGCCTGGCGCTCGCCATCGATTACTCGCTGTTCATGGTCAGCCGGTACCGCGAGGAGCTGCGACATCACTCGGTCGAGGTCGCGATCGAGCGAATGATGGGCAGCGTCGGGAAGGCGGTCGCGGTGTCGGGGGTCGCCGTCGCCATCGGCCTGTCGTCGCTCACGGTCTTCGAGGCGGCCGCGCTGCGCAGCATGGGGGTGGGTGGCGTCATCACGGTCATCTCCACCCTGCTTTTCGCGCTGACCGTGCTGCCGGCACTGATGGCGCTGCTCGGCCCGCGCGTCAACCGGCTGCGCATCCCGCTTCCCGGGCCGCTTCGACTGGTGGAGGACGACACCTCAAGGGCCGATGCGCGCCAGGGGCACGGGGTGTGGGCCTGGATCGCCGCGCGCGTCATGCGCCGCCCGATCCTCATCGCGCTGCCCGTGCTGGCGTTGCTGCTGCTGGCCGGCTCGCCGTTCCTGTCGATCGAGCTGTCGACCGGCCAGAACCTGGAGGATCTGCCCGAGACCCCGGCCCGCGAGGCATTCCTGCTGATCGAGGACGAGTTCCCGGGCGGCGAGTCCGATCCGATCGTCGTGGCGCTCACCTATGACGACGCCGTGCCCGCCGATGACGGGCTCTCGCTCGAAGGGCAGGATGAGCTGGCGACGTACGTCGACGAGATCGAGGCGCTCGACGACGTATCACGCGTCGAGTCGGTGCTCGACGGTCCGCCCGGCATCCCGGACGAGCAATACGCCGCGTTGCTGGCCATGCCGCCGGACGAGCGACCTGCGGAGGTACGAGAGGGACTGTCAACCTACCTTGCCGATTGGATCGGCGAGGACACGACCAAGCTGCGTGTGGCGAGCCCGCTGCTGCCCGACTCCGACGCCAGCCGCAACCTCGTCGAGCGTGTCCGCGACGTCCGGCCGCCCGAAGGCGCCGAGGCGCTCACCGGCGGGCTGCCCTCGCGATCCCACGACTTCATGGCCAGCTTCTACAAGTCCGTGCCGGTCGCCGTGCTGATCGTGGTGGCGGTCACCGGGGCGGTGCTGTTCCTGACGTTCGGATCGGTCTTCCTGCCCGTCAAGGCCGTGCTGATGAGCCTGATCAGCGTGTCGGCCAGCTTCGGCGCCCTGGTGTGGATCTTCCAGCAGGGCCACTTCAGCGACCTGCTCGGCTTCACGCCGTCCGGCACGATCGCCGCGTGGCTGCCGATCCTCATGTTCGCCATCCTGTTCGGCCTGTCGATGGACTACGAGGTGTTCCTTCTCTCGCGCGTCCGCGAGCGGTACCTCGTCCACGGCGACAATACGCGGGCGGTGGCGGAGGGCATCGGCATCACCGGTGGAATCATCACCGGCGCCGCGCTGATCATGGTCGCCGTGTTCGCCGCGTTCAGCCTGTCCGGCATCGTGTTCCTCAAGGCCATCGGCTTCAGCATGGCGCTCGCGGTCCTCATCGACGCGACCATCGTGCGGGGAATCCTGGTGCCGGCCTTCATGCGCGTCATGGGCTCGGTCAACTGGTGGGCGCCGCGCTGGGTGCAGCGGCTCGTGGCGCGGCTGGGCCTGTACGAGGGGCCGGCCGACCTCCATCGCCCGGAGCCGGCCACGGCCTAGGGCACCGGTTCGGCGGCGACTCCGCCAACTACCCGCCTAGTGAGTGACAACTGCGGTTCGCCGGCTCGACTCCGCCAAGTCACTCGTCGACGGCGTCACGGACGGTCGATTGGCGGAGCCGAGCCGCATCGAGCGGACCGTCCACCACCACGACGAGTACATGGCGGATTCGCGCCAAGGCCTCGAAGCCATCGGCTAGGCTCACCAACATGAGCCGTCGCGAGCACCTCGAGCGCCTTACGGACCGATGGAGGACCCGCCACGACGCCCGCCGCCCAGCACGCGACGACCGGCCCCCCGCCGACCCGGCTCGCGAGGCGCTCGCCTCCCGCGCGTTCCCGTTTCGCACCGTGACACCGGCGGACTACGTCGCGGAGCACGGCGCCGACATGACGGCCTTCACGTACGACGAGGCCCGCTATGCCGATGCGGACCTCGACGCCTGGCTGCTCGAGGTCGGACGCCTGCTGCGCGAGGACCGATGAGCGCTCCGGGCTGGGCCACCGAGCTCCTGGCGCAGGTCTGCGCCGATGCCGGCGTCGCGCCGCCGCGCCTCCTGTGGCGCAACCGGCGAGGCGAGCACTCGACCGGCGTGACACGACGTGGGGATGGCATCGTGGCCGTGCGCGCCGGCAGCGATCCGCTCGATCAGCGCCTCACCCTGCTGCATGAGCTGGCGCACTGGCTGGCGGCGCCGTCGCGCCGGCGGCGCGGACGATCGGTCCACCACGGGCGGGCGTTCTACGCGACCGCCTTTGACCTGTACCGCCGCTACGGCATCCCGGACGCCGATGCTCTTCGGCTCGAATCCGCCCGCTACC
>DASVDT010000200.1:0-4236 GCA_036380955.1 Candidatus Limnocylindria bacterium
GGGGCTGCATGCCGGCTGGATCGGGCGGCGGCTGGCGGCGGGCGTCGGTGCGCGGGTGGAGGAGGCGATCCGCGAGGGCGTGGTGCGCGACGCCTTCGGCGGGCTCGACCGCGTCGAAGAGGCGCGCCGGGTCATCGCCGCAGCGGCGGACCTCGACTGACGCTTCGGAAGGTGGCGCTAGGCGCGCCAGTTGCGGTGCCGGAGCTCGGTGGCCCCGCCGCGCGCGTCCCGGACGGATGGCCGCAGCCAGCGGGGGACTCGCGCCTCCTCGGGTGAGAGTCGCGTCTCGTCGGAGTCACGCAGCAGGTCAGGATCGACCGGTGGCACGAGCTCGCGCATCGGTGGCAGCGGGGTCACCGTGCCGGGCGTCGAAGCGGTGGTCGCCGCGCGGGCAGGAACCGCAGGCGCTGCGAAGGCCATCGCAGGTACGCGAGCGCCAGAAGCGGTCGCTCCAGACGGCCATCTCGGCGAGCGCATGAGGAGGGCAAAGAAGGCGAGGCCCGCTGCCGTCGCGGTGAGATAGGTGGCGAGGACGCCGGCCACGGCGAGCGGACCGGCCCCACCGATCGTGAGCGGCGAGGCACTGGCCACGACGGCGGCGGGCGCGGGCGACCACGAGTCGTGGACGATCAGCGCCGTGGCGATGGGCGAGGCCGAGTTCGGAGCGCTCGGCGTCAGCTCCGGTGTCGGCGTCTCGCTGGGGGTCGGCGAGGGGGAGGACGAGACCGTCGGCGTTGCCGTGGGTGGCGGCGGCGGCACGGGCTTCGGCGTGGCGGGCCGAGGCTTCGGCGGTGGCGTGACCGCCGGCGGCGGTGGCGGCGGCGGAGCGGCGATCGAGACGCTGCCTGGGCTCACGGCTGTGAGCGTCGTCGTCATCACGCCGCCGCCCTCCCCGCTCGTCGCCGCGAACGAGTACGCGTACGTACCAGGCCCGAATGTCAGCGCGACGGAATAGGCCACGCCGCTCGCGTACGAGACACCAGAGCCGCCCATCGCATAGGTGCCGACGCCGTCGATCGTGACGGTGACCGCGGAGGGCGCGCAATCGCCGGTGTCCGCGAAGGTGACGGAGAAGGTGATGACGGTCGCGCTCGTTCCGCTGGCCGGGCTGGCACTGCCGTTGGACAGCATCGGCTGATGGGACGCGCCGTTGCAGCTGGCAGCCTGAACGGGCGCCGCTGTCGCCAGCAGGGCACACAGGATCGCGAAGAGCGACGTCCCGATTCTGGCCATACGTTGTTCGACCGCTGGGTCGGGCGGACCGTACATCCAGCCAGAGGCTCCGCCGGATGACCCGAACGTCCCATTCGCCGATGGGACCGTCGGTTGCTTATCGCTGGGTCTGCCACCTCGTACGTTTCGCGCATCCGATCGCGGTGCGCCCGAGCACATCGCCCCGGATCTGCTCGAGGTGGGAGGCCACCACGATGGCCGATGGGTCGGTTCGACCCGATGCCGCGACGAGCCAGGATGCTGCCCTCGGTGCCCTTCGCGATCGCGTCCTGTGGGGAATGGGGTCCTTCTTCGTCCTCATCATGGCGGTGGTCACCGCCGAGCTGGTGCTGGGCGACGATGCCATCGGCCTCAACCTGGCCTGGCGACTCGCGGTCCTGGCGGTCGTCCTGCCCGCCGGAATGGCGCTCGTCGGGCGAAGCATCATTCGGCCGGCAGCCGCGCTCGAGACCCTCACCTCCCAGCTCCGTGGCCTGTACTCCGAGGCTCGTGCCGACGCCCTGCTCGATCCGATTACCGGGCTGGGGAACCATCGGGCATTCCAGGAAGAGCTCCACCGCCAGCTCGAGGAGGCCGCTCGGATCGGCTATGGGCTGGCGCTCGCCATCGTCGACCTCGATGACCTGAAGGGCGTAAACGACGCGCACGGGCATGCCGGCGGCGACCAACTGCTGGCCTCGATGGGGCGGCTGCTGGTCGGTGCGACGCGGGCCGCAGACCGCGGCTTCCGCATCGGCGGTGACGAGTTCGCACTGCTCCTGCCACATGCCGATGCGGAGTCTGCGCACGCCGTGATGCGCCGCATCCTGGCCAGCGCCGTTGGCGCCGAGTCGACTTACGGCCGCCCCTTCTCCTTCTCGTGCGGCGTGTCGGCATATCCGGACCCGAGCCCGGACGGCCGCCACCTGCTGGCGAATGCGGACGCGGCCCTGTACTGGGCCAAGCGCCACGGACGGACCGACGTTCAGATCTTCGACCCGGAGCGCCACGGCGGCTTTGCCGAGGGCCGCTCGGTCAACGAGCTCGGCGAGGCAGTCCGGGCCGTCGTGGCGAACGGCGCCGTAACGCCGGTCTACCAGCCGATCTTCGACATCGACTCCGGCAGGCCGGTCGGCTTCGAGGGCCTGGTGCGACCGACGCCCGAAGCGGGCTTCCTCGACGCGAGCGCACTGTTCACCGCTGCCGAGCAGGCCGAGCGCACGGTCGAGCTCGACATGCTGGCCATCACGACCATCGTCAGTGGCATCGCGTCCGAGCTGGGAGACGCCTACCTGAGCGTCAACCTCTCACCGCGCTCGCTCGAGACCGATCAGTTCCGCGTGGCAGATCTCCTGGCGGCATTGGGCGACCGCGGCGTCACCGCATCGAACGTGATCCTGGAGCTCACCGAGCGCGAGGCGATCGAGGACATGGATCGGCTGCGCGGGAACATCGAGGCTTGTCGCGCGGCTGGCTTCCGCATCGCCGCCGATGACGTCGGCGCCGGCAACGCCGGGCTCCAGTTGCTGAGCGAGATCGAGTTCGACGTCGTGAAGATCGATCTGTCGCTCGTGCGCGGCGGCGTGCTCCGCGACTCGGCGGTGACGGTGCTCAAGGCGATCCAGGAGATCGCAGCACGCTCGCACTCTGCCGTCGTGGCCGAGGGCATCGAGACGGTGGAGCAGCTCGACGTCATCCGCCGCCTGAAGATCTCGACCGGGCAGGGGTACCTCCTGGCCATGCCGGGGCCGCAGCCGGTCGCCGATACGCTCGACGTCGAGTCACTCGTCGAGTCGCATCGCGCGCGCCGCCGCGCGCTGCTCGACATCTGGGACGCGACCGCCACCCTCGACTGAGACAGCTCGGCATCGGCGCGCAACCGAGCCGGGGCTGGCGAAGGGTAGTCTCCGCTGGCGGTGACGAGGCTGGCCTGCAACCTGCCGAACGTTGCCGGGGGCGGATTCCCGGCGCACAATCCGCGACATGCCGGGTGCCGCCAAGAAGTGCCTCGACCAGCCCGACGAGCGGGTGTCAGCCGGGGGGATCGCCGCGGACGTCGTGCAGGTGGGGGACGCATCGGTCTCGCGCAATGTCTTCCAGCCCGGCGCGCACTGCGCCCTCGGGGGGCGGAAGATGCCGGGCAACGTGCGTGCCCGTGAGAGCTGCCTGGCGCACCACACCGGCGTCCTGCTCGAGGGCCGGCTGCACGTCGAGATGGATGATGGGTCGACGCTGGATATCGCGCCGAACGACGTGTTCGACATCCCGCCCGGGCACGACGGCTGGGTGACCAGCGAAGCGCCGATGCGGGCCATCAACTGGTCCGGCGTTCGCACCTGGATGCCCGCCCCTGAGTCGGGCGAGCGGATGCTCGCGACGATGCTGGTGACCGATATCGTCGGCTCGACCGAGCTCGCCGCGCGGCTCGGGCACGAGGCCTGGCGCGACCTGCTGGGGCAGCACAATCGGATCGTCCGGAACGAGCTGGATCGGCTCCGCGGGCGCGAGGTGAGCACCACCGGCGACGGCTTCCTCGCCATCTTCGACAGCCCCGGTCGCGCCATGCGGGCCGCCATCGGCATCCGGCGCGCCCTGGCCTCGATCGAGGTGGAGGTTCGCCAAGGGGTCCATACCGGTGAGGTGGAGCGAGTCGGCGAGGACGTGCGCGGGATCGCGGTGCATGAGGCGTCGCGGATCGCCGCTGCGGCCGGCCCGGGGGAGATCCTCGTCTCGGCGACGACGCGCGCCCTGGCGGGGAGTGACGGACTGGCGTTCGTCGATCGCGGCAGCCACGAGCTCAAGGGACTCGACGGAGCGCGCGAGCTGTTCGGCGTTGACGTCGGGGCCTAGGCCATGACTGGAGGGGAGCCACGAGAGCCCGGCCGCGATGACGAGTTCTGGCGCGAGTTCCTCCAGCAGGGCGGGGACACCTGGCAGGGGATCGGTCGACGGTTCTTCAAGCGCATCCCGGCCGATCCACGTTGCCGCATGTGTGCCGCCCCCTTCCGTGGCCCCGGCGCGCCG
>DASVDT010000201.1:0-67843 GCA_036380955.1 Candidatus Limnocylindria bacterium
ATCGCCGATGACGTCGACTGGATCCTGCGGGCGGCGATCGCCGCGGCCACGCCGGCCGGGAAGCGATGACCGCCACCGAAGTTCGGCGCCTTCGCGAACTTCGGTTGGCCGATGCTGCCCAGGTTGGCGGCAAGGCCGCTCGGCTCGGCGAGCTCATCGCTGGCGGGGCGCAGGTTCCCGACGGGATGGCGCTCACTGTCGCCGCCGCCGGGATGCGGTCCGATGAGCGCGGTGCGGTCCTTCGGGCCGGTCTCGCGGACCTCGGCAGCGGTCCATTCGCCGTTCGATCGAGCGGCGTCTCGGAAGATGGCGCGGAACGCTCGTTCGCCGGCATGTACGAGAGCGTCCTCGACGTGCCGGCTGACGAGGTCCCCGCAGCGGCCGAGCGGGTCCTCGCGAGCGCCAACGCAGCCCGAGCCGCCGCCTACGGGTCCGCCGCGGACGGGCAGATGGCGGTCATCGTCCAGCGCATGGTGCCCGCCATGGCGGCAGGGGTGGCGCTGACCGCCGATCCGATCAGCGGCAATCGGGCCACGACGGTGATCACGGCGACCCGCGGCCTCGGCGAGCGCCTCGTGTCCGGCACGACCGTCGGGGACGAATGGGCGGTCATCGGCGATGTCGCGACGGCGCGACGGCAGCCGGAGCGGGCGATCGATCGAGCCCAGGCCATGCAGGTCGCCAACGCGGCGCGCCGGATCGCCGCCGCGATCGGCGTTCCGCAGGACATCGAGTGGGCCCTCGACGCCGATGGCGAGCTCTGGATCCTCCAGGCGCGGCCGATGACGGCGCTTCCGCCCGAGGTCTCGTGGGAGCCGCCCGCGCCCGGCGCGTACACGCGCAACCTTCGCTTCGGCGAATGGATCTCGGAGCCCGTGACGCCGCTCTTCGAGTCGTGGCTGCTGAGCGCGATGGAGGAGCGCACGCACGCGTTCTACCTCGCTGAGATCGGGCAGCGCGTCCCGCGGCCCTACCACGTCATCGTCAATGGCTGGTACTTCTACACGCTGAACTGGGCCACGCCGACGGCCTTCGCGCGCAACCTGCCGAACATGCTGTGGCACCTGATCCGCTCGCCACGCAAGCTGGCGGGCATCAACCCCTCGACCGTTCGGCACGCCGTCCCGATCCTCGAGCGAACCTGGCGGACGGAGGTGCAGCCTCGGTATCGGGCGGCGGTGGAGGACGCCGAACGTCGCGTCGATGCCGTCCCGGTGACCGATCTATCCGCCCTGGTCGACGGGCTTGCCGATCTGGCGGGCGAGTACTTCGGCTGGGTCACGGCGCTGGCGGGTGCGGCGTACAAGCTCGAGATCAACCTCGCGCGGTTCTACCGACGGCACCTGGCCAGCGCCCTGGGGGGCAGCCACCTGCCGCTGCTGACCGGCTTTGAGGCCCCGGTCGAACCCGCGCGCCACGCCGTGTCCTCGCTGGACTGGTGGCAGGCGCCCGTGCCGTCGCCAGGGTCGGCGATTCGGTCGGCCGCCGAGCACCCTGCCCTGGTCGAGTCGCGGCACGCCGCGGAGGAGGCGGCCTTCGCCGCCCTGGCTTCGTCGCCGCGCCGACTTCGAGCCTTTCGAGAGCTTCTCGCCGATGCCCAGCACCTGGTTCCGCTGCGCGAGGCGCAGGTCGGCGAGCTGACGCTCCCCTGGCCGGTCATGCGCCGCGCGGTGCTGCGAATCGGCGAGGCGCTCGTTGACCGTGGGGTGATTACCGAGACCGATGACGTCTTCTTCCTGCGGCGCGACGAGGTGTTGACTGCGCTCGACGGTCGTGGGTCTGCATCACCCGGGGAGGTGGCTGTCCGCCGCTCGACTCGGGAGGAAGGGGCGCGCCTCGTGCCGCCGCTCACCGTCGGACGGCTGAACCCGCTGCTGAAGAAGCTGTTCGAGGGCATGCCCCAGGTCCTGGGGGCCGTTCGATCGGAAACGGCCATCGTGTCGGGCACGCCGGCGTCTCCCGGCCGCGCCAGCGGATCGGTGCGGGTGGTTCACGGCCCGGAGCAGTTCGACGAGTTCCAGGCAGGCGAGATCCTCGTCGCCCCGCTCACGGCGCCGGCATGGACGCCGCTCTTCACGCGGGCGGCGGGCGTGGTGACCGACGTGGGGAGCGCCGCGGCGCACGCATCGATCATCGCCCGCGAGTACGGAATCCCGGCCATCGTCGGATGCGGCGATGCGACGGCTCGCCTCCGGACGGGGATGCGGGTCACCGTCGACGGCACGGCTGGGAACGTCGAGCCCGCCTAGTGCCGTCCGGACCTCGGGCGCATTGCTGAGGTGGATGCGCGTGTGGTCGGCTAGCCCAACGCGATTCCAGTGCAGCAGACCTACGTCGGCTCGCGCTCGGGAGCCAATTCGTGGTCAGCGGAGCGATCTGCTAGGATCGTCAGCCTCGGCTCGGTGCAGCGATTTGCCTACAGGCAAGCGCTCATTCTGAGCACGAATTCGGTCGGGCGGCTAGCTCAGCTGGTTAGAGCACTTGCTTGACATGCAAGAGGTCACTGGTTCGAGTCCAGTGTCGCCCACCATCGTCCGACTTGGCTGAGACGCGCCTCATGGTCGGACCGCACGCGCCGAGATGGCGCCTTCTGCCCGACAATCCTTCCCGGCTGCCCCGTGATCATGTCGATTTCCGGCGCGGCCGTTCGTCGAAGGTAGAGGCGGGCATCCGGTCCGCGAGTGCAGGAGGCGTCATGGCGGAGTACCTCATCTACTTCAACCAGCAATGGGTCGGCGATCACAGCGAGGCGTGGTTCCGGGAGCGGGGACCCAAAGCCATGGCGGTCATCGACGAGATGAAGGCCGCGGGCGTCTATGTCTTTGCCGGTGGGCTGGAGGAGCACGTCGAGGACGCGTTCAGCGCCGACGCGACCAGTGGCAACGTGGTCGTCACGGATGGCCCGTTCATCGAGACCAAGGAGTACCTGGGCGGGTTGACGGTGATCGACGTCCCCGACGCCGACGCCGCGAAGATGTGGGCTGGCAAGATCGCCGAGGCCTGCGGCTGGCCCCAGGAGGTCCGCCGCTTCAAGCCCCAGGGCCAGCCCTAGCGAGGAGCTGCGCCCGACGTGGCTCGCTCAGTCCAGCTTCGCTCCCTGGCGGATCCACGCGCCGAGGGTGTCCCGCTCGTGCTGCGTCATGCCGGTCACGTTGCCCAGCGGCATGGCCTTGGTGATGACCGCCATCTGCTCGATCCGTGCGGCCAGCGCCTGGATCTGCTCCGGGGAATCGAAGGTCACGCCAAGCGGGGGCGCCGAGAAGCCCTCCTGGGTGGGGTGCTCGGAATGGCACACCTGGCAGCGCGCCTCGATGATGCCGTGGACGGTCTCGAACGCCACCGGCGAGGCCGATGCGCCACCGTCAGCCGCCGCCTGGCCCCACGGCGCGATCGCGACCGCCACGCCGACCATGGCCGCAGCCGCCACCGCGGGAATCGCCCAGACCGTCCGGCCCTGGTGACGGAGGTTGAAGAAGTGGCGGACCGCCACCAGGATCCCGAGGATCGCGACCAGGATCAGCCAGCCGTACTGGTGGCCATACGTCATCGGGAAGTGGTTGCTCAGCATCGCGAAGATGGCCGGCAGCGTGAGGTAGTTGTTGTGGACGGAGCGCTGCTTGCCGCGGAGCGCGGGCCTCGGATCCGGCTCCTGGCCGGCATGCTTCGCACGCACGAGATCCCAATGGCCGGGAATGATGACGAAGAAGACGTTCGCCGCCATCCACGTGCCCAGCATGGCGCCGACCTGGATATAGACCGCTCGCCCGCTGAAAAGCTGGCTCGCGCCATACGCAACGCCGATCACGACGGCCGCCAGGATGAGTGCCAGGAGCCGGTCTCGGCCCTCCAGCAACCGGCACAATCCGTCGTAGACCAGCCAGCCGAGGACCAGGATGCCGATGCTCACGCCGATCGCCACCATCGGCTCCAGATCGGCGACCGCCGGGTCGATGAGGTAGGCGTCGGGGTTGAGGTAATACAGCACGACGAGCAGGACGAACCCGCTCAGCCAGGTGGTGTACGCCTCCCACTTGAACCAGGTCAGCCGCTCGGGCAGCGTCGCCGGAGCCAGGCGGAACTTCTCGACCCGATAGAAGCCGCCGCCATGGATCTCCCACGTCTCGCCGCCGACGCCGCGTTCCTTGTCGCGTTCGTCCTTCGGAGGCCGCAGGGTGTAGTCGAGCGCGATGAAGTAGAACGACGCGCCGATCCAGGCGATGGCCGCGACGACGTGGAGCAGCCGAACCAGCAGGTTGAGCCACTCGATGACGTACGGGCCCACGGGCGCCCTCCACACCTCGGTCCTCGCCCCGCCGATGCGAGCGAGCGATCGACGGCGAACGGTACCAGAGCCCGACCGCCCTACGGCATTCCGCCGCTGCACACTCCACGCTTGTCCCTGGCGAGCCGCGCCGCCTGGCCGATGGCGCGGCACGGCCCGCACGCGATCCTCATTACGCCTCGGCAGCGGACGGTGTCGAGCCGGCCGGCCGGGCGAGCGAAAGGACAGACCGATGGATCGCCGAGAACGCAGCGACCTGCTCGAGCGCCTCGTGGCCTATCGACGCGTCTACCACCTGCGGAGCGACTACGACGCCAGGCCGCTCCTCAGCGTGCGCGCGGCGATGGCCCACGGCGAGCGCATCATGCGGGCGGCTCGACTCGCCTCCGCGCTCTCGCCGAGCACCTGAGGACGGGGCTCAGACGGGCCCGACCTCCTGGCCGACCTTCTTGAGCTCGGCCATGCGTTCGCCGAGCTGCGCGAGCTCATCGGCGTCGAAGACCTGGCGGGCCTGCTTGAACATGTCGCCCTCCTCCTCCTCGATGTGATGCTCGATGTTCTCCTTGATGACGGTGAACTTCGCGCCCCACGTCTCGTCGGTGACGGGGGTGGCCTCGAGCTCGCCCATGATCTCGTCGACGACGTGGTGCTCCTCGTAGCCCTCGAGCACGATGTCCTTCGCCTTCGGGTGTTCCTTCAGGGCCGGGTAGAAGATCTCTTCCTCGATGCGCTCGTGGAGCATCATCTCGGCCTTGAGCGTCTCGAACAGCTCGGTGCGCGTCTTCTCGCCGCGCTCGGTCGTCTTCTCGCCCTCGGCGAGCAGCTTCTTGACCTTGTCGTGGTCGGCCTTGAGCAGAGAGAGTGCGTCCATCGGTTCTCCTGGCGCATTCGGTGGGTAGTCGCCGGGCCGATACGCACGCCGCGTGCCTAGCCGCTCAGGAGGGAGACGATGTCCTCGCGCGCCGGCATGCCCGCCCGTGCGCCGGCCGCACCAACCGATAGCGACCCGCCAGCGTTGGCGGCGTGGATCGCCTCGTCGAGGCTCGCCCCGCCCGCCAACCACGCGGCCAGGACTCCGCAGAAGGTGTCGCCGGCGCCGGTCGTGTCGACCACCGCCGCGGCCGGGTAGCCGGGGAATCGCTCGCGCCGGTCGCCGTCCGCCAGCAGCGCGCCGGCCGGTCCCTGGGTGACGACGATCGGGCCGGCATGGCGCATGGCGAGCTCGTCGAGGGCGGCGTCCGTGTCGTCGTTGCCGATCGCCACGACCAGCTCGTGCTCGTTGGGGGTGAGGATCGGCCCGAGGGCCAGGACCTCCGCCGCCAGCGCACGGGCTGGGGCCGGGTTCAGGATGACGGTCGTGTCCACGTCGTGCGCGGCCCGCAGGACGTCGAGCACCGTGTCGGCCGGGATCTCGTGGTTGGTGAGCACGACATCGGCATCCGCGATGGCCTGCCGGTCGTCGCCGTCGAGCTCGAGCGTCGCATTGGCGCCCGGCGCGACCGCGATCTGGTTCTCACCGCGCGAGCCGACGACGATGAGGGCGACGCCGGTCGGCTCCCGCTCGACGCGCCGAACGCGGCTGACGTCGACGCCCTCCTCGCGCAGAGACGCGAGCGAACCCGCGCCGTGATCGTCGCTGCCGATGGCGCCGATCATCGTCACGCGCGCTCCCGCGCGAGCCGCGGCGACGGCCTGATTCGCGCCCTTGCCGCCGTGGTGGATCGCGAATCGGCCGCCGAGCACGGTCTCGCCGGGTCGCGGAAGGCGGTCGGCGGTGACGACCAGGTCGACGTTGATGGAGCCGATGACGACCACGTTCGAAGTCATTGGCGGAGTATGCGCGAGTGCACGAGCCCACGGGCGCTGCCATCATCGTCCGGATGCGATTCGCGTTGGCCGCGGCCATGGTGCTCGTCGTGGGCCTGCTGGGCAGCTGCCTGCCGGCATCCACGACCGGCTCGCTCGCGCCGACCCTGACGGTTGCCGATGACCTTGGCCTGGCCATCCCGATGCAGAACGGGATGCCCGTGCCCACGTTCTCGTGGCAGCCGCGGCCGCGGCTCGATCTCGACGGCGAGTGGCTCGTCGAGACGGCCGACATCGACGCGTCGCTGACGATGACGGCGCGCGACAGCAGCCTGAGCGCGATCGAGGCCGAGGCCGACGGGCGCCACTTGCCGGACTACGACGACAGCGCCTGGCAGCCCGTCGCCGTGCCGGGCACGACAAACCCGCCGCCCGACGGCGAGGAGGGCGGCGCGTGGTACCGGCACGCCTTCGCGGTGCCACGTTCGTGGGGTGGCGAGGCGGTGATGGTGAAGTTCGGATCGGCGAACTATGTCGCCGACGTGTGGCTCAACGGGACGTGGCTCGGCTACCACGAGGGCGGCTCGACGCCGTTCGCGTTCGAGGCGGGTGACGCCCTGCGTCCGGGCGAGAAGAACGTCCTGGCCGTCCGCGTCGACACCATCCCGCTCGGGACGCGCAGCGACATCGTCCCGTGGGGCATCGTCGACTGGTGGAACTACGGCGGCATCACCGGCCCGGTGTGGATGGAGGCGCCGCCCGCGACGCACATCGCCCGCGCGGACGTCATTCCGCACCTCGACGCCGTCGACGTCGACATCACCCTCTGGCATTCGGCGCGGCTCGGCGGCGGCGACGAGGACCCGGCCGGTGCGACCGCCGCGCGCCTGCGCCTGTCGATCTACGCCGCCCGTGTCGACGAGAACAACGTCCTGGATCCGGACCCGCGCGCCTTGGTCGCCGACCCCGACGATCCGCTCGCCACGCTGAACCGCGAGGTCGACCTGCCGTCGTCGGGCCATGCCGGCTCGACGACCCTGTCGCTCCTGTTCGGTGCCGCAGACCTCTGGAGCCCCGCCCTCCCGGCCCTGTACGTCCTCCGCCTGGAGCTGATCCCGGAGGACGCGCCGGTCACGCCGTTCGGCGCCGAGTTCTCCGATGAGCTGTGGGACACGTTCGGCATCCGGCACGTCGCCGTGGATCCCGATCGGTCCGCCGTGCTGCTCAACGGCGAGCGCGCGTTCTTCCGTGGTGTCGGCCTCCACGACGAGGCGCTCCAGTTCGGTTCGGCCGGCGACCTGCTCACGGGCAGCCCGGCCGAGACGCCGCAGCAGGCGGCCGATGAGCTGGCCGATGCACGCGCGATCGGCGCCGACCTGATCCGCACCGGCCACGAGCCGGCCGATCCAACCACGCTCATGCTCGCCGATCGGCTCGGCTTCGCGGTGTGGGAGGAGATCCCGCTCTACCACGCCACCCCGCTCATCTTCGACCGCACCATGAGCCGCGGCATCCCGCAGCAGATGGTGCGGGAGATGGCGCTGCGCGACATGAACCGGCCGTCGGTCCTGTTCCACGGCTTCGCCAACGAGTCGACCGGCGTCGAGGAGCGGACCGATGCGCTGGCCGAGCTGCACGAGATCGATCGCGCCATCGACGGCACGCGCCTCACCGGCCAGGCGGCCTATGGCTGGCAGCCGGACGATCCGACCAGCGCTCCGCTCGACGTGGCCGGCTTCACGTTCTACTACGGGGTCTTCTACGGCGAGGATCCGGGACCCGATACGCGTCGTGCGCTGCGAGCGGCGCACGAGGCCAACCCGGGCAAGCCCATCATGGCGCTGGAGTTCGGCCGTTGGGCTGATCTCGCCTTCGACGAGGAGCGGCAGCGGATGATCTTCGAGGAGACCTATCCGGCATTCGAGCGATACCGCGGCGACCAGGCCGACGGCTTCGTCGCCGGCGTGACGTGGTGGACGCTGCACGACTTCGCGACGCAGCTCGGCGGCATCGGCGTGGAGAACTTCGGCCTCTACCGTCCCGACGGCAGCCTCCGGCCGGCGGGCGTGGCCGCGGCGGCCACCTACTCCACCCCCGGCGGCGGGGGAGCGGACCTGATGCTCGACCCCGAGCTCGACCGCCCGCGCGCGCGGCCGGAGCCGGCGGTCGGCGACTGGACGCTCGTCGGCTACCTGGCGTACGCGATCGGCCTGTCGCTGGCCATCATGGGCCTCGGCCTGCTGGTGTTGACGCGACGAGGTGGGCGAGCGTGGAGCCCGTGGCGATGAGGCTCGTGCGTGGCCGGCTGGCCGGCGTGTCGGTCCGGGCGTCGTTCGGGGCCGGAATGTGGGTCGGGATCACGCTCGGCCTCGTGGCGGGATCGATCCTCGGGGCGCTGCTGGCCTGGATGGCCGGCACGATCCTGAGCTGGCAACGAGACCTCGCCTTCACGCTCGGCGTCGCCCGCACGCTGCTTCCGCTCGGCGATCAGGTCGCCGCGCTGCGCTGGATCTCGACGGCCTGGTACCTCGTCATCCCGTTGGTCGCGGTCGCGGTCGCGATCATTGCTGGGCTCGTCGGGGGACTGGTTGGTGCCCTGATGGCCGCGGCCTACAATCGGTCGCCGCGCCACGCCGCGGTCATCGTCGAGCTGCCGGACGCCGCTGCTGGCGGCGCCTCGGCTACGGCTGGAGCCGGTGCGGATGCCACGAGCCATCCGGACCGCGCCGGTACTCGACGCGGTCGTGCAGGCGATCGTCGCGGCTCTCCCAGAACTCGATCACCCGCGGACTGAGCGCGTAGCCGCCCCAGAACGCGGGGAGGGGCACGTCGTCGGGATGCTCGTAGCTCAGCGCCGCAACGCGCGCCTCCAGCTCCGCGCGCGACCCGACCTCGCGGCTCTGCTGCGACGTTGCCGCCGACAGCTGGCTCCCGCGCGGCCGCGTCCGCCAGTAGGCGAGAGACTCGTCGTCGGCCAGGAGGCGGACCGGCCCGGTGACCCGCACCTGGCGGTCGAGCGCGGCCCACCAGAAGGCCGCGGCCGCCCACGGGTTGACCGCCAGGTCGCGGCCCTTGCGGCTGCTGCGGTTCGTGAAGAAGCGCAGCCCGTCGGCGTCGATCCCCTGGAGCAGCACGTAGCGGACCGACGGCATGCCGTCGCCATCGGCGGTCGCCAGGGCGAAGGCGTTCGGCAGCGGCAGGTCGGCGTCGGTGGCCTCGGCCAGCCAGCGCTCGAGCTGGACGACGGGGTCGGGATCCAGCGTGGCGGCATCGATCGGCATCGGGCGGCTATCGTACGACCGATGCCCGACCTCGCACGCCCCGTCGCGATCGTGTTCGACCTGGATGGCACGCTGGTCGACACCGTGGGGGCGCGGATCGCCGGCTGGTCGGCGGCGGCCGCCGAGGCCGGTATTCCGGCGACGGAGGCACAGATCAAGCCGATGATCGGCATGGATGGCCGCCGCCTGGCCACCGAGCTTGCCGCCGCCGCGGGAATCGACCTCGACTACGACCGCGCCGAGGAGCTGGATCGGCGCGCCGGCGAGCTGTTCGACGAGCGCAACCGCCATCCGCGGCCGCTTCCCGGCGCGACGGCGGTGCTCGAGCGGCTCGACGCGGACGGGGTGACGTGGGCCATCGCCACCTCGTCACGTCCGCAGCAGGTGCGCACCTCGCTCGACGCATTGGCGCTGTTGCACGCGCCGCCGCTCGTCGACGGACACGCGGTCGAGCACGCCAAGCCGGCGCCGGACCTGCTGCTGCTGTCCGCACGGCAGCTCGGCGTCGAGCCGTCGAGGGCGTGGTACGTCGGCGACTCGACGTGGGACATGCGCGCGGCGGTCGCGGCCGGCATGCGTCCCGTGGCGGTCCTGGCCGGAGCCGCGGTCGGCGCCGAGGAGCTGCGGCAGGCGGGCGCATCGGACGTGCTCGACACGCTCGACGAGCTCGTCGTCCCCGACTGACGTCGATGCCGCTCGAGGAATATCGGCGCAAGCGCGACTTCGGGGCCACGCCGGAACCGGCGCCCAGCGACGTCGTCGAGCGCAGCGGCCGCTTCACGGTCCAGCGCCACCGCGCGACGGCGCTCCATTACGACTTCCGCCTGGAGATCGACGGCGTGCTCGTGAGCTGGGCGGTGCCCAAGGGCCCCACGCTCGATCCGAAGGAGCGGCGGCTCGCCATGCGCACCGAGGACCATCCGATCGAGTACCTGCCCTTCGAGGGCGTCATCCCCGAGAGGCAGTACGGGGCCGGCGACGTCATCGTGTGGGACTGGGGCCTCTTCGAGCCGGAGGCCGAGACGCCGAACCCGGCCGCCGCCATCCGCAAGGGCGAGCTGAAGTTCGTGCTTCACGGTGAGCGCCTGCACGGGCGCTACACCATCGTCCGGACCGACGGTGACGACGGCCGCGAACGCTGGCTGCTGCTGAAGAAACGCGACGAGGCGGCGGTCGAGGGCTGGGACGCCGCGGACCATCCGACCAGCGTGAAGACCGGGCGCACCAACGACGAGGTCGCCGATGGCGTCGAGCCGCGCTTCACCGCGGACCCGCCGCGACCGCCGGGCGAGGTGGATCTGTCGGCTGCCACGACGGAGCCGATGCCCGACTTCATCCCGCCCATGAAGGCGACGCTGGCCAGCGAGCCGTTCAGCAACCCCGACTGGCTGTTCGAGGTCAAGTGGGACGGCTATCGGGTCGAGGCGGTGCTCCGCGATGGGCGCGTTCGGCTCTACACGCGACGGCGCCAGGACGCGGCGCAGTACTTCCCCGATCTGGCGGACGCATCCGGCTGGATCGACGCCACCCAGGCGATCGTCGACGGCGAGGTCGTCGCCCTCGACGAGCGCGGCCGTCCGCAGTTCAGCCTGCTCCAGGACCACACCGGCATCCGCACCGGCCGTGCGCCGGGCGGGAAGCGACGCTCCGAGTCGGCGCAGATCGTCTACCAGGCCTTCGACCTGCTGCATCTCGACGGGCAGTCGCTGCTCGCCGTACCGCTCGAGGAGCGCAAGCGCCTCCTCCGCAGCCGCCTGCGGCCACACCCGCTGGTCCGCTATGCCGGCCATGTCGATGCCGACGGCCTGGCGTTCTTCGAGGCGGCGCGGCGCCAGGAGCTGGAGGGCATCGTCGCCAAGCTGCGGCGGTCACCGTACGAGCCGGACCGGCGCAGCCGTTCCTGGCTGAAGCTGAAGGTGCGCGGCGAGCAGGAGGTCGTGGTCGTCGGCTGGCTGCCCGGGCAGGGCACGCACCAGGACCTCGGCTCGCTCATCGTCGCCGTGCGGTCCGGCGAACGCTGGGTCCACGCCGGGCAGGTCGGCAGCGGCATCGATACGCGGACGCGTCGCCAGCTCCGGCAGCAGCTCGAAGAGGCCGAACGGCCCGACTCGCCGCTCGACCCGGCACCACGCCTGAAGGACGCCCGATGGGTTGAGCCGCGCATGGTGATCCGGGTCGAGTTCGCCGAGTGGACCGCCGATGGACTGCTGCGCCAGGCGGCCTACAAGGGCGTCGAAGCCGGCCGCGACCCGCGTAGCGTTCACCGCGAGCGGGCAGTGGCCACGGCGAGGGCGACGGCGGTGGCCGAGCAAGAGCACGCCGTGACGACCGCATCCGAAGCGGACGCGAAGCTGGCCGCCCTCGATGCGCTGGACAGGGAGGGGACGTGGGTCGTGGATGGCCGGGAAATTCGCGTCACGAATCTCGACAAGGTGCTGTTCCCGGCCCGCGACGGCGGCGAGCCGGTCACGAAACGCGAGCTCCTCCGGTACCACGTCGCGATCGCGCCGACCATGATTCCGTACCTCGAGCGGCATGGGCTGACGGTCCAGCGCTTCCCGAACGGGGTCGAGCAGAAGGGGTTCTGGCAGAAGGACCTGCCCGGTCACGCGCCGGCCTGGATCACCCGCTGGACGTACGATCACGGCGAGGACGGCCCGAAGGACTACGCCGTCGTCGACTCGGCCGCCACGCTCGCCTGGCTGGCGCAGGAGGCGGCCATGGAGCTGCACCCGTGGACGAGCCCGATCGACGCGCCGGATCGACCGTCGTACGCGCTGATCGACATCGACCCCGGCCCGGACACGAAGTGGGAAGAGGTCCTGGTGCTGGCGCGGTTGTATCGGACTGCGCTCGACCACCTGGGCGTGAAGGGTCATCCCAAGGTCACCGGCAAGCGCGGCATCCAGGTCTGGATCGGCATCGCACCCGGCCCGAGCTTCCGCGACACGAGCGGGTGGGTCGAGGGCCTGTCGCGCGCCATCGGCGGCACCGTGCCGGACCTCGTGAGCTGGGAGTGGGCGAAGCGAGCCAGGAAGGGCAAGGCTCGGCTCGACTACACCCAGAACGCCATCAACAAGACGCTCGTCGGTCCGTACAGCACGCGCCCCGCGCCGGGAGCGCCGGTCAGCATGCCGATCGACTGGGACGAGCTCGACGATCCCGAGCTGCGGCCGGACCGATGGACGGTCCGCGACGTCGCCGAGCGGCTGCGATCGCGTGGCGACCCGTTTCGCCCGGTGCTCGACGACCAGCAGACGCTGCCGAAGCTCGGCTGACAACAAGGACGCCGTCCCGAGAGGGACGGCGTCCTGGTCGCGAGTCGGAGCCGCGTCAGTCGTTGGCGGCCAATGGGTCGCTGATGGAATCGGCGACGATGGCAAACTCGCCATCGAAGTCGCCGAGCTGATCGAGCGTGACGTCCAGGCCGGCGTCAGAGAGCTCCTGCTCCGTGAGGCCGGCGACGGTGCCGTGCACCCAGACGACCGTGCCTTCGTGAATCTCCTTGTCGACCTGCGCATCCGGCCGGACCAGCACCGCGAGCTGACCCTCATCGGAAGCCGATGGCGAGGTCAGGAACGCGACGCCATCGACCAGCACCTGGTCGACGCGGGCCAGCACCTTGATCGACTGCCCGCTGAAGGACGACGGATCGCCGCTGAGCGCGCCGATGTCGACGCGGGTCGCCGTGTCGCCGTCGGCCGAGCCGGTGGACGCGGGGCTGCTCGATGGATTCATCGATGCCGCGTCGGCAGCGCCGGTGCCCGCGGGCTCCGTTGCGCCCCCGCCCGTGCCGGGAGCCGCGCACGCGGCAAGGAGCGCAGTGAGTGTGACGATGCCGGCTGCACGCCGCATCCGGTTCATGGAGGTACCACCTTTCGGTCGCGAGAGAATGTGCTTCACGCAGGTGATACGCGCAGCGCCCGTGCCGGGGTTCGACAAAACGAAGCACTGCTAAGGATTCTTGACGTCCGCCACGCCCGGCGTTCACAAACGAGCCGGTGGTGGTGTCCGGGGCGCTCGACTACCATGGCGGCGATGACTGAACAGCTGCTGACCGTGACTCCCGAAGCCCGCGCCAAGATCGATGGTGTGCGGACGTTCAACGACTTCCCCGAGGCGGTGCTGCGCGTCCGGATCCTGGCGCGTGAGGGCGTGCGCTTCCGCTACGAGATCGCGCTGGAGGACCCGCGCGACAGAACCGAGAGTGACGTGCTGGTCGAGCTCGACGGGCTTGCCGTGGCGGTCGACCCGGACAGTGCGGCCGACCTCGCCGGCGCGACCATCGACCTCGATCCGGGCATCACCGGCGGCGGGCTCACGATCGACAATCCGAACGAGGGTTGGCAGGATCCGGTGGCGCGAGCGGTCCAGGAGGTCATCGATCGCCAGATCAACCCGGGCGTCGGGTCACACGGCGGGATGGTGACCCTGGTGGACGTCCGCGACGGGACCGCATACCTGCAGTTCGGCGGCGGTTGCCAGGGATGCGCGGCGGTGGACGTGACGCTGAAGCACGGCGTCGAGACGGCCATTCGCGCAGCGGTTCCGTCGATCTCGGCCATCGTCGACGCCACCGATCACGACGCAGGCGCAAACCCCTACTACCAGCACGGGCACTAGGGGAGCGCGGCGAAGAGAGGCCCGCCGGGCGGGCCCGGGGACGGTCTAGCGGGGGAAGTCGCCGCCGCCGGTCGAGGCCATCACGGTGGCAACGACGCTGAGGATGCTCAGCGCCGCAGCCGTCCCGGCGACCACGAGCGAGCGGAAGATTCGCCTGGTACGCATCGGTGTGCTCCTTAGGTGCGCGGCCGGTGGCGTGTTCGTCGAGTGGCCGCGTGAAGCACCGTCCTCCCAGTGGGACCATCGGACAATGACCCGACGGTCCTGCAGTCGAGCACGGACGCCGGTACTTTCGGTGGCTCCGCCGGTCAAGTGACGCTTGCCATGCGGTGTAGACTTCCGCCCATGCCACGCACCAGGACGAGTGCCCGCGCCACCGAGAAGGATCGTGATCTGGCCCGCCGTATCGGGCAGCGCATCCGCGAGGCGCGGCTCCGCGCCGGCCTCACCCAGCAGCAGCTCGCCGGGGAGCGCTACACCAAGGCGTATGTGAGCGCGCTCGAGACCGGTATCGCTCGGCCGTCGATGGTGGCGCTCAGCTATCTGTCCGAACGGCTCGGCTTCCCTGCCAGCCACTTCATCGACGAGGCGCATCCCGTCTGGACGCGGCTCGAGGTCGACATGCGCCTCGCCGCGGGCGACTGGCAGGCTGCCGCGGACGGCTATCGGAGCCTGCTGGCCGATGCCGGAGACGAGGCGACACGCGCCGATCTGCTGCGCGGCCTGGCCGAGGCATCGGCCAGGCTCGACCAGGGCAAGGACGCCATCGCCGCCGCCTCCGAGGCGGTTCGCATCTATGCGGCGGCAGGCCGCGAGACCGATGCCGCCCTCGCGCGCTACTGGCTCGCGTACGGCCTGTATCAGTCCGACAGCGAGATCGACGCGCGCAGCGTGCTGCTGGCGCTGCTGGACCAGGTACGCAGCGGCCTCCGGGTCGAGCCCGATTTCGAGATGCGCCTGCTCACGTCACTCGCCGCGGTCGAGTCACGCGCCGGTCAACCGACGCGAGCGTTGACCTACCTGGAAGAGGCCCGTGGGCTGGCCGCCGACCTCGACGACCGGCGGCGTGCGGCGTTCCTGTTCAATCTGGCGATCAGCTACCGCGAGATCGGCGACTTCGAGGCCGCCATCCGCGCCGGCACGCAGGGCATGGCGCTGTATCGCGCGGCGGGTGCCATCTTCGAGTCGGCTCGCATCGAGAACGATCTCGCGCTCGCGTACCTTGCCACCGGCCAGATCGAGCGCGCACACGAGCTGGCGGGCGACGCGCGGCGCCAGATCGAGGACACCGGCGACGAGCGCTGGATGGCGTCCGTCGTCGACACCGAGGCGCAGGTCGCGCTGGCGCGTGGCAACGTCGACGAGGCGCTCGGCCTGGCGGCCAAGGCGCGTGACTACGCCCAGCGCAGTGGCAACGAGTTCGCCGGCCTCATGGCCATGCTGACCGAGGCGCGAGCTCTGCGTCGCGCCGGCCGGCCGGTGGAAGCCGAGGCCCGGTTCGGCGAAGCGGCGGCGCTCGCGCGCTCGAGCAAGGCGCCGAACCGGCTGCGCGAGGTGCTCCGCGAATGGGCCGATCTGCGCGCCGAGAGTGGCGATCATCGCGGCGCGTACGAGCTCACGAGCGAGGCGCTCGCGGTCAATTGAGTATTGACAGGTGCGGTCTGGGGACCGTACGCTGCGGTTCGACGAGTCGGATGGGCACGCCGACTTGCCTGCAGGGATCGGAGATGGGGCACGTCTCCGATCCCTTTCCGTTTGCCGCCCCGGCCTAGCGTCGGGTCAGGGGCTGGCCGTGGCGCCGGCCGATGGGGCCGCGGACTCGCTCGGCGCAGTCGAGACCAGCTCGAAGGTCCCCTCCGCCAGTGGATCGTCCGTGCCGCCGGGCTCGGCGTAGATGAGCATGAGGTACTCGCCTGACCCGAATGCCTGGAGCAGGTCGTCCACGGGCACGGTGAACGCGATCGCCCGCGGATCGGGCAGCTTCTGGCCCTCGATCGCCTCCTGCGCGACGCCGACCTGACCGCCACCGGTGCGCCGGACCTCGACGTACACCGGGTCGGCCAGCGCCGCGCCCGGCTCGACCGAATAGGCAAACGTCTCGCCGGCGGTGAAGGTATCGGCGCGCGCCGCCTCGGCGACCTGACCGGTGGCAGGATCAATCGCCGTGCCGAACGTGATGGCTGCCGCATCGGCGGCCGCGCTGGCCGACCCGCTCGGAGCGGCATCCAGTGGCGTGCCGTCGCCATTGCCACCCAGGAAGCGCACGACGGCCGCGATGCCGAGCACGAGAAGCAGGGCGGCCAGCCAACCGGCGATGCGGCGAGCCCGTGGAGAGAGGCTGAACCGTTCGTCGCCATCGGGGCGGCGTGCCATCGAGCGCGGACGCCATCGGTTGATGCGTTGCCGCATCGGTCGCGCCTGTCCGTGCTGACCGCCGGTGCTCATCTGCACCGCCCACTCTACCGTTCGGGGAGCGGCTAGGATGGAGCTCCATGACACGACGGCTCTTCATCTTCGACGACCCCGATCGCTTCGTGGCGGGCACCATCGGCGAGCCGGGCGATCGGGCCTTCTACCTCCAGGCGCGCAAGGGCGGCGCGCTCGTCAGCGTCGGCCTGGAGAAGGTCCAGGTGGCGGCGCTGGCCGCGCGCCTGGAAGACCTCCTCGAGGCCGTCGAGGCGACCGATGAAACCGGCTCGCCCGACGACCACGGGCTGGAGGAGCCTGTCGTCGAGCTCTTCCGCGTCGGCGCCATGGCGCTCGCGTGGGACGCCTCGACGGGCGCCGTGGTGATCGAGGCACAGACGCCGACCGACGACGGGGAGTATGCCGAGCTGCCGGACGATGCCGACGAGGGACCGGACCTCCTGCGCGTGCGGATCGGCGTGGCGGACGCGCGCGGCTTCGTGCAGCGCGCCGAGGCGCTGCTCGGCGCCGGCCGGCCGGCCTGTCCCTTCTGCGGCCAGCCGCTCGATCCGCAGGGCCACTTCTGCGCTCGCGGCAACGGCCAGCTCAACTAGGTGGCGACGCCCTCGCCGGACTTGCCGATCCGCGTCGACTGGCTCGCCGGCGGCGAGCTCGGCCCCGGGGGGCGGCTGGGCATGACGATCCTGCCCGGTAAGCATGGCGCCTCGACGCGGTATCCCGGCCTCGTATATCGGCGCGACCTCGCCGTCGACCTCGATGGCCTGCTGGCGCAGGGCGTCCGGCACCTGCTCCTCCTGGTCGACGACGAGGAGCTGGCGCGCTGGGGCGACACCGACATCGTCGCGCGCGCGGCGGAGGGCGGGCTGCGGATCACCCGCCGGCCGCTCCGAGACGGCAGCGCGCCACGGACCATGGAGGAGATGGACGACATGCTGGCGGTGCTGGCCGCGGCGCGGGCGATGTTCGACGTTGCCGTCGCCTGCATGGGCGGCGTTGGCCGGAGCGGCACCGTGGCCGCGTGCGCGCTCGTTGCCGCCGGTGCATCGGCCGCGGACGCGATCGAGCGCGTGCGCGTCGTCCGCCATCCGACCGCCGTCGAGACCGAGGAGCAGGTGGCGTTCGTACAGGCGTACGAACGTCACGTTGCCGAGCGTGGGGGGGCGTCGCGTAAGGTCGCGCGATGAACGAGCGATGGGTCTGCAAGCGCTGCTATGCGGACAACGACGAACCGGCATCGGCCTGCGTGCGGTGCGGGTTGTTGCGTGGTGCCGAGGCGACCGATGCCGATCGCGCCAGCTGGGCGGCCGCAACCGGTGCGCCGCAGCCCGCGACGAGCGCGCCGACCTGGCAGCGCTACCTGCGCTTCTGGTGGATCCCGGCGCTCGTCGTCGCCCTGGCCGTCGGATATCTGACCACCGCGAAGCGCGACAGCGGCGGCGAGCTCACCGGCTCGGGCACGCTCCAGATCGAGGACGTGCGCGTCGGTGACTGCTTCGACGTCGACGAGGCCGATGAGGTCAGCGAGGTCGATGCCGGCCCGTGCACCGACCCACACGGCTACGAGATGTTCCACCTCGCCACGTGGAGCGGCGCGGACGCCTACCCGACTGACGACGCCATGCTCGACTTCATCATCGATACCTGCGTGCCGGTCTTCGAGGACTACGTCGGGATGAGCTACGAGACGTCCGTCATCGACTTCGTGCCGTTCACGCCGACCGAGGAGGGCTGGGACGACGGCGACCGCGTGATCCAGTGCGCGCTGGTCGACCCCGGAAACGAGCGGCTCACGACATCCCTTCGGAACGCGAACCGCTGACCGTCGCTTCGGCGGCCACCTCGGCGAACTGGCACAGCGCGTTCGCGAGGCGCATCTGCTCCGGCGTCCGCGCCCGCACCCGGAGCAGGGCGGGCGATGCGACCACGACCGCGATGCATCGCGCGCGTGACGTGGCGACGTTCAGGCGGTTCCGCGAGTAGAGGAACGCCATGCCCCGCGGCGCGTCATCGGCTGAGCTGCTGGTCATGGAGTAGATGCTGATCGGCGCCTCCTGGCCCTGGAACTTGTCGACGGTGCCGACCCGCGCCTCGGGAAGCTCGCGCGCGATGGCGCCCACCTGCGCGTTGAACGGCGCCACGATCAGGACATCCTGGTAGCGCAGCGGGCACTCCTTGCCGTCGCGGTCGATCCACGTCGATCCGCTCTCGACCAGCGTTCGGACCATGGCAGCCACCACGCGCGCCTCCTCGGGCGACTCGGACTCGCTGCCGACGTGGTCCACCGGCAGGAGTCGCAGGCCCGCGCCACGCAGCGGAGCTGGGCCCTGGAGCTGCTGGCGCTCGAGGCCATCGCGCGACGCGAGCCTGTCCTCGTAGAAGGCGGACGAGGTGAAGGTCGTGATCGACGGGTGCAGCCGCCAGGTACGGGCCAGGAAGAGGCCGAGATCGTCGGGCATCGCGTCGTGCGGACCGAGCAGATGCGCCAGCGCGGAGCGGTCGGCTCCGGGCGGATGCGAGCCCTGGAGCGGCTGGTCGAGCTGCTGAGGATCGCCGAGCAGCACGATCGACCTGGTGGCTCCCGCCATGGCAAGGACGTTGGCCAGCGATACCTGGCCCGCCTCGTCGACGAAGAGCACGTCGACGCTGTCGCTGAGGGCCTCCGGCGACCACAGCCACGCAGTGCCGGCGGCGAGATTGAAGGTGCCATCGGCCAATCCCGCGTGCACCTCGCCGTTGTTCTTCGCGACGCGGACCCGTGGGTCGGCGACCGCCGAGCCTTCGTCGTTCGCGCGCTGGACGGCGCGCACGTCGGCGTCGCCCGCGTATTCGAGGACCGTGGCCAGCAGGTGCGAGATGACCTTGTGGCTGTTTGCGGCGATCCCGACCCGCTTCCCGGATGCCAGGAGTCGGGCGATCATGTGGGCCCCCGCGTACGTCTTTCCGGAGCCGGGCGGGCCCTGGATGGCGAGCGGGTCCTCGTCGAGCAGCTCGACCAGCCGGCACGCCGCCTCGAGCTCCGTCTCGCCCGGCTGGCGCAGCGGCGCTCCCGGATCCTGCCCCACCGAAGGCGGGCGCCGCAGGAGCAGCCTGCGGGCGGCCTGCCACCGGCCGTCAGCGTCGATGCCGTGCTCGGCCACCCGTTCGCCCAGTCGCAGGAGCGCCGCCCGCTGGTCGACGTCGCGGATGATGTTGAGCGGGATGAGGGCCTCAGGATGCGATGGGGCGGCGTCGGCCGGCCACGCGATGTCAAGCGTCGCCGCCGCCTCGTCGACGCCGATCAGCTCACCGCGGACCTTCCACTCCCTCCACTGGGCGGCCGGCTGCTCGCGGTACAGGCGCGGGTCGTAGAGCTCCGACAGCGGCCCGATGTCGTAGTCCTGTGGCGCGAAGCGATAGCGCCACCGCTGTCGGGCGTAGCGTGCCCTCGGGGTCGGCAGATATGGCTCGCCGACCGGGCCGACGACCTCGAGCGGGCCGATGGCCGCCTTGTCCGCCATCAGCTCCGGCAGGTCCATGCCCAGCCGGTTGAAGAACTCCCAGAAGGCGACCTTCGCCTCGCGGCGATGCCACGACAGCAGCTGTGCCAGCAACCAGGTCGCGTGCTGTTCCGGCTGCCGCTCGGCGGGATCGTCCGGCACACCGGCGGTGAGGCGGGCCGCGACCGCCTGCACGTGCTCGTCAGCCTCGCGCAACTGCTCCGGGGCCTCACCCGAACGCGGCGCCGGCCGCGGGACGGGCAGCCCGGTCTGCTCTGCCAGCCGTCCGCGCTGAACCTCCAGCCAGTCGCGCAGTCGCAGCGTGCTCAGCACGTCGTCACGGTTGTAGGCCGCGATCGAGGTGAGGATCTCGGATGCCGGTCGCTCGCCCTCGCCGAGCTCGAGCCAGGTCTCGAACTCGACGATGCTCGAGCCCGCATCGCGCAGCCCCTCGCTGCGCGTGAAGTCGTAGAGGGCCTCGATCTTCTTGATCGAGTAGCTCTCGACCGATGCGCGCAGGCCCTGCCGCACCGCGCGGTACAGGTCGACCAGCACCCCGCCGCGCAGGAGGCGGTCCACCGCGTCCTCGCGGGTCGCGTGGCGGCCCATCAGCCGCTTCAGGGCGGTCGGCTCGTAGGCGGCGTAGTGGTAGACGTGCATCCCGGGATGGGCCTCGAGCCGGGCGAGGATGAGATCGATCAGCTCCTCGAATGCCCGCTTCTCCCCGGCCAAAGTCACGTCGCCCGGGCGGTCGGGGTCGAAGGACCAGATGGCCGTGAACTCCCCGGAGGTGTCCATCAGGCCGAACAGGTAGTCGACGCCGTCCTCGAGCGCGTACGGGTCGCCTTCGAGGTCGAGGAACAGGTCGCCAGGGTCCGGCTCCGGCAGGATGGCCAGCCCGCGTTCGGCGTCGATGGCCGCACCCGGTGGCGGGACGAGCAGCTCGTGGATCGGCTTCCGCAGGCCGCGACCCTCGACCTGGATCCGCGCCTGCTCGCGCACGCGCTCGACGCTGGCGGCGCTCGAGCCGTCGAGCGGCGGGTCGAAGGGGATCGGCGCGGCGGCCAGCCGGGTGACCGTGTCGAGCTCGCGCGCGACGAGCGCCTTTCGCTGGCGCGCGGTGATGCCCGCCACCAGGGAGAGGTGGTCGTCCTCGCGCCGGCGCAGGGCGCACGATTCGGCCCAGCGGCAGACGTCGCAATGCTCCACGGGCTCCGGATAGGTTCCCGTGGGTGGATACGCGGCCGGCGCAGCGTCCAGCATCGTGGCCTCGAACCGATCCTTCGCCGCGCGGTAATAGGCCATGTAGTCGTCGACGCGCAGCTCGGCGGTCTCGTGCGCGCTCCCGCCGAGGACGACCTTCATCAGCTCGGGGCGAACCCGCTGCAGCCGCTCGAGCTGTTCGACGTACGAGCACATCTGGAGCACGGCGCCGGCTTTGACGTGCCGCGCCAGCTTCGTATCGGCGACCTCGTAATGGAACGGTCCCCAGACCGATGGGCGGTCCGGTGATTCGACGCGCAGCAGAAAGTCGGCGTAGCCGAGCCAGCGACCGTCGAAGAACGTGGCCTGGTAGATGACATCCGCGCCGGAGGCCATCGCCGCGAGCGTCTCCGCCGCCTGGCGTCGGATCTCGTCGCCGCGGTCGGCCTCATCATCGCGCGCGACTTCGACGACCACGCGGTGCGCACCGGCGAGATCGGCCAGGTATCGGGCCTCGTGCTGAAAGCCGCGCTTCCGGATGACGTCGAGCTCCCGGTCCTCGCGCACGGGTCGCTGCACCAGCCCGGCAAGCGCGGCGCGCTCGAGCGCGGTCAGGTGCTCGCAGGCGAGGTAGCCGACGAGGTCCGTGGCGGAGAAGACGGGCTGGCCGTCGATGAGCTGCATTCGATCGGCTACACCATCGCCGGCAACCGCGACAGGTTGCCTGTCACGCCGTCGGCGTGGGCGACGGGCTTGGCACCGGTGTCGCCGCCGGGAGGCGCTCGACCACCAGCGCCCAGGCGCAGTCCGACTCGACGGTCACGAAGACCTGCCCGCGCACGCCGAACGCAGCGAACGACCCGGGCTGCAGGATGCCGGGGTCCACGCCGTTGCCGACGGTCGCGCGGATGACCGGGACCGGCGCGACGTCCGGATTGGCGAGCAGCACGCTCAACTGGCAGCGCACGCGCTCCGGGTCGAGCGCGATCCAGCGGATCGCGTGATCGGCGTCGCTGATCTCGATCGGTCCGTACTGCGCATTGCCGGTCTGCGCGAAGGAGGCGACGAATGGTGAGTCGGGGTTCGTCCGGCCGGCCGCCATCAGGTACGGCTCCGGAGCGAAGCCCGACGCGATCCAGCCCTCCTCGAACGCGGGCTCGGGACCAGCGTCACGCACGAGGTACCAGGCGTTGTCGTCGACGACGATCGGTCCCATGGCCACCTCGAGCTCGGCTCCGAGGGGAAGGAGGCCGGCCAGCACCGAGCTGCTCAGGCTGGGTCGTTGACGAACGCGCAGGCCGTCGATCGCGGTTGCGACGATCTCTCCGGCGGCGAAGGCCGGCGCCGCCGGCATCGGCGTTGGCGATGGGGTGGGGGATGACGTCGGCGATGGGGTCGGCGCCGTCGTTTCGAGGGCCGCCAGCGTCGGCAGTGGCGTCGGCGTTGGCGTCCGCAGCGGCGGGAACGTGCAGCCGGCGATGATGATCAGGAGTGCCCAGGCGAGGGCAGCGGCTCGGGTCAGTCTCCCCACGGCGGACAGGGTAGCGGCTCAGGCGTCCAGCCGGGGCACCTGTGACGCGAGCAGGTCGGCGATCTCACGGGCGTTCGTGGTCCCGTAATTTGCATAGCAGTTGTTCATCAGCACGTGGATTTCGGGCACCTGCTCGGCTGTCTCCCGAATGCGTGGCACCCATTCGCCCAGCTCCTCGTGGTCGTAGAGGTAGCGGAAGCGCTCGACGACCGGGATACCGCCCTTCTCCCAGGTCTCGGTGCGCCGGCCGTGGAAGCGGACGACGGCCAGCTTCGGGGACGGCACGAGCGTGATCGGCGGGACGGAGGACTTCGTGCCGGGCGGCGCATCGACCATCACGAACGGGATCTCGTACTTGGTGAGAAACGCGATCGTTCGCTCGCGATTCTTCTCGTTGAACCAGCTGGCGTGGCGCAGCTCGACGGCGAACGGCGTGTCACCCAGCCGCTCCCTGGCCTTCATGATCTCGTCGCGCGACTCGCTGGTGGGGAAGAACCAGCGCGGGTACTGCAGGAAGACCGCGCCGAGCTTGCCGGAGCTCCGCAGCGGCTCGATGCCGTCCAGGAAGCGCGTCCAGATCTCGTCCTCGACCTCCTTGGGCAGGTCGCGCGCGTAGACGCGCTTCTGGTCCAGGATCTCGGCCGGCAGCGCCTCACGCAGATCCTTCGGAAGGCGCTTGACCTCGCTCGGCTGGCCGGTCATCAGCGCGTGGGCCTTGATGTCGAAGGTGAAGTCCGGCGGCGTGCGTTCGAGCCACAGCTCCCCGGTCCGGCGGGCGGGCAGCGCGTAGTACGTCGAGTCGACCTCCACGATCGGGAACTGGTTCGCGTAGTAGACGAGCCGCTCCTCGGCCGTGCCGGCATCGGGCGGGTAGAACACCCCCGGCGCCGTCATCGTCGGATCGGTCCAGGAGGCGGTGCCGATGCGGACGCTGGCGCGTCCGATCGTCAGCGGCTCGCGCGCAGCGGCCGCGTGCGCGTCGCCGCGGTCGCCGGCGACCGCGGGGCCTGGATCATGGACGTTCGCCTCGGTCATCGGTCCATGCTAGGACCGATACCTGACAGCCGATGGCAGGAAGGCGCTACTCCTGGCCGAGGGCGCGCCGCACGCTGGTCGTCGACAGAACGAGCATGACGATCGCCGCGGCGCCAAAGCCGATGAGGAAGAAGTTCTGCCACTCGGCAGCCATGATCGCGACACCCGTGCCGATGGCGAGCACGACCTGGAGGATGGCCGCGAGGGTCCACGCCCAACCGCGGCGGCGGCGAGCGCCGCGCGACGCGATGGCGGCGAAGATGGCGAACAGGAATGCGCCGCCGGCCGCGAACCGCAGCGTCTCCTCGGCCGCCCGACCAGCGTTCCCTCCGAGGAAGTCGCGCTCCGCGGCGGCCAGCAGGCTGAGGAAGATCGCGAGCACCACTCCCGCCGCGGCCTCGCTCAGCAGCAGCGCGCGCAGCAGCCCGATCATGGGCACGCGCGGCGCGGCATCGACGGTCGTGATCGGGGCGGCGGCGGTCGGGGCGGCATTCATGCTCGGAGTCTCCCAGTCGTTGTGCGGGCGCCGACAGGTCGGAACGGCCAGCGGGATGCTACGTCATTCGGCCGTCCCGGGGCACCGGACCTGCAAGGGCTGGCGCGATGGATGGTGTGACCCGCCTCCGGCGCACGGAGCGAGACCGATCCCGCGAGCTGGCCGAGGTCGAGGCGATCGCCTGGCTGCTCGACAACAGCATCCCCGTGCCGGGGACCGGCCGGCGCTTCGGCGTCGACGCCATCATCGGGCTCGTGCCGGTCGTGGGCGACGTCGTGAGCGCGGGGATGGGCCTGTTCGTCGTCTGGCGCGCGTCCCGCATGGGGCTGCCGCGCATCGTCGTCACCCGCATGCTCGTCGTGTCGGCGGTCGACTTCGTGATCGGCTCCATCCCGATCGTCGGTGACGCGTTCGACCTGTGGTTCAAGGCGAACACCCGCAATCTCGCGTTGCTGCGGCGTCACCTGGAACGGCCGGAGACATCGACCCGCGACGACTGGATGGTCGTGGCCGGGTTGCTCGCGGTCGTGATTGCGATCGTGGCGATCATCGGCTGGCTGCTGGTGTCGCTCGTCACTGCGGTGATCGGGCTGTTGGGCTGAGAGCGTGCCGCCCGATGAGCTCATGGGCCAGCGAGATCGCCCGTTCGCGGACTTCGGCCGGCTCCATGATCTCGACCGCGCCCCCGAGGGCGACCAGGCGACCCGGTACCTCCTCCGGCCAGTCGACGCTCAGACGCAGGCGTCGCCAGCCGTCGTCATCCTCCGGGAGCACCTCGGCGTCGCGCACGGCGCGCTCGCCCATCATGTCCGCGAGGAGCCCGATCGCACGACGATCGACACGCACCGTGATGTCCAGGCGCGGCACGTCGCGCTCGTAGGCGGCGATCGACTCGTTCCAGTGCGACGGAAGGTCGAAGTCGGCGGGCCGGGTGAACGTCTCCCCGGTGTCGCGGACGGCGACGATGCGACGCCCGCGGTAGGTCCTGATCTGCCCATCCGTGGCGGCGACGACGTACCAGATACCAGCCTTGAGCACGAGCCCGAGCGGCTCGATGCGCCGCTCGACCTGCGAGCTGCCGCGCCGATAGGCGATCTGGATCCGGCGCGACTCCCAGACGGCCTCGGCCAGGGCCGCGAGATAGGGGACGCTTTCGGCCGCGTGGAACCAGCCAGCCGCGTCGAGGTGGAAGCGCTCGACCAGCCTTGACGCCCGCGCTCGCAGCTCGCTCGGGAGGGCGGCCAGAACCTTGAGGCGCGCGGCGGCCACCACGGTGCCAAGCCCCAGCTCGGCGGCGGGACCGGGGAGACCCGACAGGAAGAGCGCCTCCGCCTCGTCGGCGGTCAGTCCGGTAAGCCGCGTTCGGTACCCATCCACCAGCTGGATGCCGCCGCCCGGCCCGCGCTCGGCGTAGATGGGGACACCCGCAGCGCTCAGCGCATCCACGTCGCGATGGATCGTGCGCTCCGACACCTCGAGCTCGGTGGCCAGCACGGCGGCCGTGGTTCGACCGCGCGCCTGGAGGACGAGCAGCAGTTGGACGAGGCGAGAGGCGCGCATCTGAGCCGAGGATACGCCGTCAAAGGCGACACAGAACGTCAGGTATTGGCGCGGATGAACGCGTCGACCTCGTCCAGGGCGGCCTCGAGAATGGGCCGCACACCGTGTCCGACGCCCGGGTACGTGACCAGACGGACATTCGACAGCTGCTTCACCGCGCTGCGCAGGAGGTCGATCCGCGCGAACGGATCCGACTCGCCTGACAGGAGCAGCACGGGGCAGGCGATGCGCGGCCAGTGCGCGGTTCGTTCGACCCAGGCATCGTGCCTGCCGGGCGCGTGAAGCGGGTAGGCGAAGCACACCAACGCGGCCGGTGGTTGCTCGGCAGCGAGCAGTGAGGCAACACGGCCGCCGTACGACTGGCCGCCGATCACGGTTGTTCCGAAGTCCGGCCCGAGTGCGGCGCGATAGGCAGGAATGGCTCGCTCGGCGTTGCCCGTTGGTAGCGGGATCCGTTCGACGCTGTAGCCGCGCCGCTCGAGGCCGACGGCGTGGCGCGCCAGCTGCTCGATCGAGCCCGAGGCGCCCGGTGCCAGGACGATGTGCGTGGCCGGCATGGGTCAAGGATACGGTGCTACTGGAGCTCCCAGAGGACCAGGCGCGGCACGCGGCCACTGCCCGCGATGCGCGCCGCGAGGTCGCGGCCGACGTAGCGGTAGTGCCATGGCTCGTAGTCGTAGCAGCTCGTGTCATAGGCACCGCGCGGGTAGCTCATGACGAAGCCATAGCGCCAGGCGTTGGCCGCCATCCAGGCGCCGGCCGACGTGGTCGCCCAGTCGGCATACTCCCACGGCGCGGCATCACCCTCGCCGGTGACGTCGATCGCCGTGCCGAGCTGATGCTCCGAGTGACCGGCACGTGCGCTGGTGCGCAGCGCCTGCTTGTAGCCGCCGACGCTGACCCAGTAGTCGAACGTGGCCTGCTGCTGTGCGTAGCTGCGATATCCGCTGACCAGCTTGATCGGTGTGCCGTTGGCGCGCGCACCGGCGGCCAGGGCGGCGAGGTCGGCGATGACGAGGGAGCGAAGCAGGTAGCCGCCGTTCACACCCGCGGCGCCGCTGTCCCGCAGGTCTCCCGGCGCGTAGTCGGCAGGCAGGTGGAAGATCGTATCGAGAAGCGAAATCGCCCATTCGCCGTACCCGAGGTGCTTCGTCAGCACGTCGACGTACTCGCATGCCGGCGCGCCGCCGCTCACCGGTGGCGGCGCAGGCGCGACCGTGGGGCGTGGCGTCGGGAGCGGGGTGGGAACCGGCGTGGGCGCCACGGTCGGTCGCGGCGTCGGCGTGGCGGTCGGGCGCGGGCTTTGGGTTGGCGCGGGCGTTGGCGTTGGCGTCGGGCGCGGCGTGGGTGTCGTGGTCGGGCCCGCGGTCGGCGATGCGACTGGCGGCGTGACCGGCGTTGGAGAGCCGACGCCGTCGACCCGGAACGAGGCCAGAACGATGCTCAGGGTCAAGGTGAGGACGACGGCGCCGATGAACGCCATCGTCGGCGAGGTGAAGGCGACGTTCGGCCGCGCGGTGGATGGATGCTGGACTGCCATGGGTCCATCGTCGGCGTTCGTTGCGCTCGCAACTACCGGCGTTGATCACGGATCGAGGAAGACAACCGGCCGCATCGATACGTCCGAGTCGCCTACGTCGTGTGTCAGGGCGTACGCTGTGCCCCATGACCAGCCAGAAGATCACCAAGTCCGACGCGGAGTGGCGCGCCGAGCTGACCCCGGAGCAGTACCGCATCCTTCGCGAGAAGGGCACCGAGCAGGCCTTCACCGGCGCCTACTGGGACGAGCACGGGTCCGGCGTCTACCGCTGCGCCGGATGCGGCGCCGAGCTGTTCGACGCCTCGACGAAGTTCGAGTCCGGCTCGGGGTGGCCGTCGTTCTACCAGCCGAAGGCGGCCGATGCGGTCGAGACCGAGACGGACCGTTCGTTCTTCATGACCCGGACCGAGGTCAACTGCGCCCGCTGCGGCGGTCACCTGGGGCACATCTTCGACGACGCCCATGACCAGCCCACCGGCCTGCGTTACTGCATCAACTCGGCGGCACTGACTCTCGACGCCGATGCTCCGAAGCCGCAGCCGATGGAGCAGGTCTAGGAGCCGGGTCGCCAGGCTGCGGGCGGGAAGAGGTTGAACGCGTCGGGCAGCTCATAGGTGGCCGCGGCAGCGCCATCTCGGTCCACGATGGCGAGCATGCCCGCAGGGTCGATCAGGACGGCTGCGCTGCTGTCGGGTGCCCAGGCGGCGGGATAGCCAGGCGTCTCGGCCAGCGTCTCGCCGTCGAGGGACGCCATGCGCGTCCTGGATGCCCCCGTCGCCGTATCGGTGCTGACGAGGAGCAGCCGGGTACCATCGGGCGACGCCGTCACGAAGCTCGCATCGCCGCCGAGCGCGACCGCATCGGTGGTTGCCAGGTCGAGCGCGCGCAGGTCACCGGTCCGCTCGTCGACGAGGAGAAGCCGATTGTCGGGGAGCCACGCCGAAGGCCATGCGCCCCGAGCGACGAGTCGCGGGTCGGTACCATCGGCGCCGATGACATAGGTCGCGGCGAAGAGCTCGGGATCGGCGGCGGCGTCGGGGAGCAGCCCGGTGTACGCGATCAGCTTGCCATCGGGTGAGTACGCCGGCTGACCGCCGTTGCGAGCTGCCTCATGAAGCGACAGCGGGCGCGGATCGGATCCCGTTGTGACGTCGACCACCTGGAGGTTCCAGGCGCCGGGCGCGGGCGGATCGCCGCAGTCCGCCCTTGCGCAGAAGGGGCTGTTCGGGCTGAAGATGAGCGTTCGTCCGTCCGGCGACCAGTCAGGTGAGCGTCCCTCCCCGACGCGTCGCAGAGTGCCTTCGAGGTCGACGACGTAGACGACCGCATCGCATGAGCCGTAGCTGAACGCCAGCAGGCTTCCGTCGGGCGACCACGACAGCTCGGTCGGACCGAAGCCGCAGCTCAGCACGAGACGCATCGGCTCGGTATCCGCGAGCTCGGCATGCTCCGGGCGCAACTCGGTCAACTGACGGCTCTCGCCGGTACTGAGGTCGAGCAGGAAGATCTGAGGATCCTGGCCGGCGACGTAGGCGACCTCGCCCGTGAGTGCCAGCTGGGCCGGAGCGGAGCCCCGGGGTGCCGAGGTCGCGCTCGGTGCCACTGGTTGGCTGGTGGTGGAAGGCATCGGCGTCGCTGGCTGAAGGCCGGGGGACGATGCCGAGCTCGGCTCCTCAGTGGCCGAGCAAGCGACCAGGAGGATGGCCAGACCCACGACACACAGTCGGTACATGGCGTTCAAGACGTGCATCTCGGCTCGATGTTGCAGGCGCGGCCGCTCAACGGCCGTCGGCGACCGCCCGCATCACCTTCGCGGCCGCGCGAACCTGATCGGCCGTCACGTCGAGATGCGTGACCACGCGCACCGTTCGAGGCCCGAACGCGTTGAGCAGCACACCGCGCTCGCGGCAGCCCTCGACGAACGTTGCCGCGTCCGGCACGCCGCGCCGCTCGACGAGCGTGAAGACGATGATGTTGGTCTGCACCGTCGCGAGGTCGATCTCGATGTCGTCGCCGCGGAGCAGCTCGTCGGCGAGGAGGCGGGCGTTGGCGTGATCGTCGGCAAGCCGCTCGACGTTGTGGGCGAGTGCGTACGAGCCGGCCGCGGCGAGGATGCCGGCCTGCCGCATCGCGCCACCGGCCATGCGGCGATAGCGATGCGCTCGCCCGATGACCTCGTGCGATCCGGCCAGCATCGAGCCGGCCGGCGCGCCGAGGCCCTTGCTGAGCGAGAGGCTCACCAGGTCGAAGCCGGTGGCCAGCTCCGCGGCCGGGGCGCCGCTCGCGACCGACGCATTGAGCAGGCGGGCGCCATCGAGATAGGCGTGCAACCCATGCTCGCGAGCGATCGCGAGCGCCGCGCGCAGCGCATCGGCCGGGAAGACGACGCCTCCTGCGCGGTTGTGCGTGTTCTCCGCCACCAGCAGCGTGGTCGGCGGATAGACGATGTGACCGGGTGGCTTGATGGCCGGGGCCACGTCATCGGCGTCATAGATGCCGCCGGAGCCGATCGCCGAGAGCTGCACGCCGGAGTTGGCGGCCGCGGCGCCGGTCTCGTGCAAGACGATATGCGCCTCGGTGGGCACCAGCACGTCGTCCCCGGGCCGGGTCAGGGTGCGCAGGGCGACCTGGTTGGCCATCGTCCCGCTCGGCAGGAACAGGGCGGCCTCGGTTCCGAGGAGGGCGGCGACTTCCTCCTGGAGCCGATTGACCGATGGGTCCTCGCCGTACTGGTCGTCGCCGACCTCCGCCTCGGCCATGGCCCGCCGCATCGGCACCGATGGCAGCGTGACCGTATCCGAGCGCAGGTCGATCCGATCCGTCATGACCCGATCATAGGCCCGAGGCTCAGTGGGCCGGCTGGCGACGGCGCGGCCGTCGCGGGCGATCGAGGAAGGCCGCCATCGGCACCGAAACGTCGATCCGCGCGGGTGGCGCGTCACGCAGCCAGTCGATCGCGGCTTCGAGATCCTCGACGCAGAACGGCTTGGCCAGGATCGCAATCCCGGGACCCGACACGAGGTTCAGTGGCATCGAGGCGAGCAGCATGGCGGTACAGATGAGCACGCGGCGCAGCTCGAGGACGGAGGCGCGCTGATCGGGTGGCAGCTCGAGCAGCTGCGTCCCGTCAACGATGAGCGCATCGGGGCGCTGACCGACGGCAAGGCGGGCCATGAGCTCATCCGGGGCGAGGACCTCCGCCTCCGGCACCACGTCGGCGAAAAAGGCTCGGATGCCCGGGTCGCGGTCGCTGATCCAGATCAAACCAGCCACGTCTCCGGCCAGAGCAAGACGGGTGCCGTACGATCGAGACTGCGCAACCGTCGACGTATGGAGAGCCATGATCCCCGCCGAGTCCGCGTCACCGCTCGTCTCCCGTCGCGACGCGGCCCTGGCGGGCATCGCGGCCGGCGGGCTCGCCCTGGGGGTCGCCGAGCTCGTCGCCGGACTTCTGCCGGGCGCGCCCAGCCCCATCATCGCGGTCGGCGACCTCGTCATCGCACTCCAGCCGCCGGGCGCCAAGCAGCTGGTAGTCGACCTGTTCGGCCTGGCTGACAAGCTCATCCTCAACCTGGTCGTGATTGCGGTCGCCCTCGCCGCCGCGGCAGGGATCGCCATCGCGTCCCGCACCAGGCCGCACGTTGCGACCGTCGGGATCATGGCCTTCGGCTTGCTGGCGCTCGGCGCGGGCCTGCGCGATGCGCTCGCGGAGCCGCTGCTCACCATCGTCGTCGCGCTGGTGGCGTCGCTGGTGGCCTGGTTCGCGTTGCGCTGGCTGCTGCGCCTTGCGGCCCGACGCATGGCGCCACCAGTGGCCGAGATGCCGGCCTGGGATCGCCGTCGCTTCATCGGCACCTCGATCGCGGTGATCGGCGCGGCCGCCGTCGGCGGTGTGTTCGGACGGACCCTCCTGGCGCAGGCGCGCGAGGGTGCCGTCCCGCAAGCGGGCGCGCTGCCAGCACCTGACGCGACGGCGCCGCCCCCACCGGCCGGCGCGAGCCTCGACGTCGACGGCATCACGCCGCTGGTGACCCCGACCGAGCGGTTCTACCGCATCGACACGGCGCTGCTCGTGCCGCGCCCACGGTTGGAGACCTGGCGCCTGTCCGTGACCGGGATGGTCGCCAACCCGTTCGAGCTCACCTATGACGAGCTGGTGGCCCTGCCGCTCATCGAGCAGTACGTGACGATCGCGTGCGTGAGCAACGAGGTGGGTGGCGACCTCGTTGGCAACGCCCTGTGGCGCGGCGTGCGGCTCAAGGAGCTGCTGGAGCGGGCGGGCGTGGCACCCGACGCGACGCAGATCGTCGGCCGATCGGTGGATGGTTTCACCGTCGGCTTTCCGACGGTTCACGCGCTCGCCGAGGAGCGCGAGGCGATGGTCGCGGTCGGCATGAACGGCGAAGCACTGCCGGCCAATCACGGCTTCCCCGCGCGGCTGATCGTGCCGGGGCTGTTCGGCTACGTCAGCGCGACGAAGTGGCTGACCGAGATCGAGCTCACCACGCTCGATGCGTTCGATGCGTACTGGGTACCGCTCGGCTGGGCCAAGCAGGGTCCGATCCTGACGCAGTCGCGCATCGACGTCCCGCGATCCGGTGCAAGCCTGAGCGCTGGCTCGACGGCCGTCGCCGGCGTTGCGTGGGCGCCGGACCGCGGAATTCGCAGGGTCGAGGTGCAGGTCGACGAGGGCGACTGGGCCGATGCCGAGCTGAGCGTCCCCATCTCCGACGCCACCTGGGTCCAGTGGCAGTATCGCTGGGACGCCGGGGCGGGTGACCATTCGCTCCGTGTGCGCGCGACCGACGGCAAGGGCGAGGTGCAGGAGGAGCGCCGCACTCCGCCGCCGCCGGACGGCGCCCGTGGGTACCACACCATCGACGTGAGGGTCGCGTAGAGTACCGGCCACGACCGGACCATCGGCTCATGGCCCAATGGTCCTGCGCATGGTCTCGTGCGCGGCGTGGCACGCACGATGCGTCGCCGCGGGCAGCTCCCGCTCCCCGAGAGCCCGCGACGCCTCCTCCTGATTCGCGCTGTCTCGATCGCCGCCCTGGCGGTGACGGGCGCGTATTTGGGGTGGCGCGCGCTGTTCACGGTCAACCTCGACGCGTGGTACATCGGTGTGCCCATGCTCGCCCTCGAGATTCACGCGGCCGTCGGGCTGGCCCTCTTCACGTTCAGCCTGTGGGACGTCGACCGGCGGCCGGCGCGCCGCGCGCCGCGGCGCCGGCCACGCATCGCCGTCCTCATTCCAACCTACAACGAGGGCTCGGAGATCCTCGTGCCGACGGTCGCCGCCGCCACGGCGCTCGAACCGGTCCACGAGACATGGCTGCTGGACGATGGCAACCGACCCGAGGTCGCCGAGCTCGCCGAATCGCTCGGCGCCCGCTATCTCGCTCGGCCCAGCCGCGAGCACGCGAAGGCGGGGAACATCAACCACGCCCTCGCCGTGATCGATGCGGACCTCATCGCCATCCTCGACGCCGATCACGTCGCCTCGCCCGACTTCCTGACCGCGACCATCGGCTACTTCGGCGATTCGCAGGTCGCACTGGTGCAGACGCCGCAGGACTTCTACAACGTCACCAGCTTCGAGCACGGGTCGGGGACCGCCTACGGCCAGCCGTTCCACGAGCAGTCGCTCTTCTACCGGCTGCTGCAACCGGGCAAGAATCGCTGGAACGCCGCCTTCTGGTGCGGGACGGGTGCAGTCGTCCGCGTCTCCGCGCTCCGCGAGGTCGGGGGCGCCGCGACGGAAACGATCACCGAGGACATCCACACCACCATTCGCCTTCATCGGCGCGGCTGGAAGACCGTCTATCACAACGAGGTCCTGGCACGAGGCCTGGCCGCCGATGATGCCGCGCAGTACCAGCTCCAGCGCAACCGCTGGGGCACCGGCGCCATGCAGGTCCTGCGCATCGAAAACCCCTTCGTGGTGCCCGGCCTGACCCTCGGCCAGCGGCTCGCCTACGCGGCCACCCTGCTCGGCTGGTTCGACTCCTGGCGGACGCTGGGGTTCCTGCTGCTGCCGCCGCTCGTCCTGCTCACCGGCAAGATCCCGATCATCGCCGACGGCGCCACGTTCGCGGCCGCCTTCGTCGCGACCTACCTGCTCCAGCAGGCCGCGCTCTTCCTGCTCGGTCGCGGCGCGTATCGGCCGATCCTGTCGATCATCTTCGACCTCGTGCGCATGCCGCCCAACCTGATCGCGACCACGACCCTCTTTACCACGCGGACGCCGGCCTTCCGCGTCACGCCGAAGGGGCGGACGGGCACCGACCGCGGCAGGATCGAGGCACCGGTCATGCTGCGCTTCTCGTTGGCGGTCTCGTTCATCGCGGCCACCGTCTTCAGCCTCCACCTCCTGGGTCTGTTCCACATCGCCTACGACTCCGAAGGGGCAGCGCTCGGCGCGTTCGGCTGGTTGAGCGTGAACGTCGCGCTGGTGTGGATCGCCATCCGCCGCATCCAGTCGATCCGATTCGCGACGCAGCGCCGGAGCGCCGTTCGCTTCGCGGTCGACATGCCGGGCTGGATCGACGGCCAGGAGGCAGCCGTGCAGGACGTGTCGGTCGGCGGCACGCTGCTCGCGACGGTCGAGCCGCTGGTCGACCGCGAGACGCACCTGGTCAGCTTCGGCCTGCCCGGCGTCGCGGCGTCCCTGTGGGCGCGGATCCGATCGACCCGACGCGCGGCCAGCGGTGAGTACCACTACGCGCTCGAGTTCGAGCCCGGCCAGTACGCTGCGCGCGGTGCGTTGGCACGGGCCATCTTCGCCGGCCGCTACCCGGTCGCCGGAACCGTACGCACGCCATGGCCGGATCTGCTGCGTCGCGAGCTCGGCGGCCTGTCGGATCGGTTCGGGCAGCGCGCTCCGCACGTGCGTGCTGCGACGCCGGCCGTGGTCAGCGCGTCGGTCACGACCCCGGTCGCGAACGCTCCGGCCGGGACCTGATCCGGGAGCCGATCAGCTCGAGGATCGCGTCGCCGGCGGCGCGATGTGCACCTCGACCCTGACCAGCCCTTCCTCCAGCGGGACGTCGGTGACCTGGCGCCACGCTTCGTGCGAGAGGTTCGCGATTCGCTGGTCGAGTGTGCCCACGTAGCACGGGCACGAGTCGACGACTGGCAGGCTCACGCATCGGTCGGCGCAGACGAGCACGACGGTCGGTTCGCCCTGGGGAATGCCACCACCGATCTCGAGCGGCAGCGCGACCGTTGCCTTGCCCTCCCAGCCCGCGCTCTCGCCGTAGCTCGAGGCCATCCCGGTGATGAGCCCGTCGACCGCGACGAGCGGCGGCACCGTGGCGCTCCCCGCGACCGGACCGGCCAGCGCCGCCACGCCGCTCGCGGCACCCCCGAACGTGGCTGCAGGATCACCCGCGAAGGCGTACCAGTAGTCCACCTTGCCGTCGAAGTACGCCGAGCGGTCGAGCCAGGTCTCGGCGCCGGGGACGGTCCCGTGCGGCACGCGCGCCAGGCCGTCGGGCGAGAAGCGTGGCTCCGACGCGAACACGTCGCCGTACGCCAGCTCCGGCTGGTCGAGCAGCGTGCCGACGATGTGGGCGGCGCCCTCGAAGAAGTCGGTCGCGAAGTACGCGCTGGCACCGAGGTCCGCGAGCGGCGCGCGCGAGTAGTCGCTGACGCGTTCGGCGGCCACCTCCTCGGTGGCCGCCGTGTCGAACCCCTCCGATGCGCCCGGTGCGTAGCAGGCGTTCGAGTAGACCATCACCCAGCCCGGTGCCGGCCTGGCGTGCTCGGCAATCCACGACTCGCCGTAATAGGCGAGCGTGCCGTCGGACCACGCGTCGGCATGCGTGCCGACGGCATTCGGTCCGTTCAGGCCCCAGCCGTTCGTCGTCGCCGGGCTCGGGGTGTCCGAGTACGGGTTCGGCGTCCCGACGCCATGCCCCAGGTACACGACGATGTTGGCGCCGTCGACGGCGGCGAGGACGTTCTCCGCGGATGCATCGGGCGAGTAGGCCCGCGCGACGGTCGCTCCGCGCATCTCGGCGGCGGTCGCGGCCGCCTCGGCGAGCGAGATGTAGACGGGAGTCAGCTCGTCGCCGACCGGCCCCACGATGATCGCAACCTTCGTCGGGGTCGAGGCCCTCGCGGGCGGGGCAAGGCCGAGGCTGCCAAGGAGCGTCGCCACGATCGTGGCGAGGACGAGCAACGAGCGCACCGTATCCCCCGAGGGCACAAGGGTGAGGTTCTGGGCAGACCGGTAGCATCGCACCACGCCGGCGCGCGGCGCAAGATGTTGCGCAAACGCACCGTCAGGCGCCGGCGGACGTGATCGAAGGCGTCGAGGCCGCCGGATGCTCGGCCAGGGCGTCGGCGATGACATCGGCCCACGCCGCGTACCCGATCGCGGAGGGGTGGAAGTGGTCGGGCGAGAAGATGTCGCTCCGGCCGCGCAGGCGATCCGGCAGCTTCGCCGCGAGATCGGCATAGACGACGCCCGATCTCGCCGCCTCGGAGCGGCCGATGGGGCGCAGAAGGCGCGCATATTGATCGGCGAGGAAGATGAGCGGCTCCACTCTGCGCAGCGCGCCGCGGAACACCGGGATGCCGGCCAGCACGACGCGCGCGGCTGGAGCCGCGTCGCGGATGCCGTTCAGGATCGCGCGCAGGTCGGCGCGGAAGCGTCCGGGCGTGGTGCGGTGCGTCGCGTCGTTGGACCCGATGACGACCGCGACGACATCGGCTCCGGGCAGGAAGGGCTCGGTTTCCGACGCTCGCAGCGGCTGGAGGGCACGCGGCAGCTGCTGGCGTACGAGGTCGGCGACTCGTGCGCCGGCCCATCCGTAGCTCACGACGTGGACCGGCCGCGCCTCGGCTTCGGCGATGCGCTGAGCAAGGTGATAGGGGAGTGAGTCCTCGGGGTGGTCGACCCCGACCCCGGCCGTGGTTGAGTCACCCAGGACCACGAGCCGAAGTGGGACGCGATCGACCGGCGCGTCGCGCGGGCGCACGACGTGGTTGATGTAGAAGCCCGGATGGCCGGGCAGGAATTCCATGCGCCGCAGGCGCATGAGCTGGATGGCGGTGACGCCCGCGAACGCCCCCAGGGCAGTGCCGATGAGCCGTCCGACGCGGCGCAGCCAGCGATCCATGTCACGACCGTAGCGCGTCACGATGCTTGACGCCAACCGCACAATCGGTCGGTGCCGCACGCCCCGCTGGTGATCGTGAACCCGACGGCCGGTGGTGGCCGGGCCGCAAGGCTCATCCCGTGGCTTCGCGAGCGGCTGGAGCGACGTCCCGACGTGGAGCTGTTCATCACCCGCCGCCGGGGCGATGCGGAGGAGCGGGCGGCGAGCGCCGCGGCGCGCGAGCAGGACCGCATCATCGCCGTCGGTGGCGACGGCACGATCCAGGAAGTGCTGAACGGCGCGTTGCGGAGCGACGGTGCGATTCCCGGGCTCGGCATCATCCCGGTCGGAACCGGGAACGACCTCGCTCGCAGCCTCGGCCTGCCGAGCGAGCCGGCGGCAGCGTGGCGGGTGGCGGTCGGTCGTTCGCTCCGTGCGACCGACGTGGGCCGCGCTCGCAACGGCGCGGGCGAGGAGCGCTGGTTCGCATCCGCCGGTGGCATCGGCTTCGATGCCCAGGTGGCGGCGGCGATGGCGCAGCGCCGCGGCTGGCAGGGCAGCCGCGCCGGCTACCTGCTGACGACGCTGAGCGAGCTGCGCCGATTCGAGAACCGCCGGGTCCGCATCGCCCTCGACGGGCAGGTGCTGGAGCGCGACGTCCTGCTGATCGCCGTCGCGAACGGCGCCTACTACGGCGGCGGGATGCGCATCGCACCGGACGCACGCGCCGATGACGGGCTCCTCGACGTGTGCGTGGTCGGCGACATCTCGCGCATGACCGCCCTGCGCGAGCTGCCAAACCTCTACCGCGGGACCCACGTCCGTCACCCGGCCGTGTCGATGCACACGGCGGTCACGATCGATGTCGAGGGGAGCTCCGCGACGCGCGTGCATCTCGACGGCGAGCCGTTCGGGTCGCTGCCGCTGGCGATCTCGCTCCTGCCTCGGGCGATCGAGGTGGCGGTGGCCGAACCGTCCGCTAGGCTGTGATGGTGAGCACCGAGACGACCGCCATCCGCGTCGGCGCAAGCCTGACCGGCGAGCGCGGTCGCCGCATCGGCACGGTGGACGCCGTCTTCGCGGACTACCTGCTGGTGCGGACGAGTGGGCTCATCCCGGTTGACCTCTACATCCCGCGGCCAGAGGTCACGGTCGGCGCGGACCGGCTCTGGGTGTCGTACAGCCCGGACGAGGCGTACGCGCGCTGGCATCGGCCGCTCAAGCGCGCGCCGCACGACGACGGCTGAGCCCGCCCGATGGTCCGTTCCCAGATCGGCCGTTCGTGCCGGTCGCATCGGTCTTGCAGTACCCTTGCTCCGTCATGGATGACGCCGATACGATCCAGCCGCTGAGCGGTCGGCCGCCGTATGCGCCAGGGGACGCCGACGCCTTCTACGCGCACGTCGGCTCCGGCGGCAAGGTCGAGGCCGACGACTGGATGCCCGATGACTACCGCGCCGCAGTGCTCAAGTTCGTCGAGATGCACGCCAACTCGGAGCTGATGGGAGTCCTGCCGGAACGCGACTGGATCATGCGTGCGCCGACGCTGCGCCGGAAGCTGGCCCTGACCAGCAAGATCCAGGACGAGGTCGGCCACGCGCAGCTGCTGTACCGCGTCGCCGAGGACCTCGGCAAGCCGCGATCGGCGATGCTGCAGGACCTGCTCGACGGCAAGACGAAGTTCCACAACGTCTTCCACTACCCGACGCGCTCGTGGGCCGATGTCGGCATCATCGCCTGGCTGGTGGACGCGGCGGCCATCGTGAGCCAGCAGGCCCTGCGCGACTCCTCCTACGCGCCGTACGCCCGCACGATGAAGAAGATCTGCTGGGAGGAGTCCGTCCACATCATGCACGGCCGCGACGTCGTGCTGACCCTCATGAACGGCACGTCGACGCAGCGAGCGATGGTGCAGGAGGCACTGGACCGATGGTGGGGCCCGCTCATGCAGATGCACGGCCCACCGACCGATCCGGCGAAGGACAAGGACCTCCACTGGCGCATCAAGGCCAAGAACAACGAGCAGTTGCGCCAGGAGTTCCTCTCGATCTACGTGCCGCGCATCCTCGAGCTCGGCCTCCGCATCCCGGATCCGAACCTCCGCCACGACGAGACGAGCGGGCGCTGGCAGTACACGGAGCCCGACTGGGCCGAGCTGAAGGCGGTCGTCACCGGCCATGGCCCGGCTTCCGAAGCTCGCCTCGCCTTCCGCCGCGTCAACTTCGCCGAGACCCAGTGGGTTCGCGATGCGCTGCTCGGAGGCGCGACGGCTGCCGCCTAGGCGAGCCCGGCGAGGGATCGGCACCCACGCTGCGCCGGTGGGTGCGCCGGATGGCGGCCGAAGGGCGGCGGGGGTACGCTTGATGCGTGGAATCGCAGCCATCTGAGCGCGTCTGGGAGGTCTTCCGCCAGGAGGACGAAGGGGACCCCATGATCCACGCCGGAAACGTCAACGCTCCCGACGAGGAGCTCGCCGTGCATTACGCGCGCGAGTTCTACGGGCGCCGCGGCGAGTCGCACCGGCTGTGGATCGTCGCACGTGACGCGATCAGCGAGCTCGACGACCCGGACCTGCTCAAGCCCCCGTTCGACCGGTCGCACAAGAAGCCCGGCGGATACATCATCAAGCACAAGCTCGAGGCCGCGAAGGCTCGGGCAGCCTCGGAGGCGGGAGAGTGACGGTCCGACCCGCCCCGCAGCTCGACCTCGCGCAGCGCGAGGCGCTCGCCGAGCTGCTGCTGAGCCTTGCCGACGACGAGTTCGTCATCGGCTCCTGGGATTCCGAGTGGACCGGCATCGCGCCGATGCTGGAGGAGGACGTCGCCACCAGCTCGATCGCGCAGGACGAGATCGGCCATGCCAAGGCGCTGTACGAGTTGTTGGCCGAGCTGACCGACGACGACGCCGATCGCATTGCCTACGGGCGCGCGGCGGAGGACTTCCGCCACGCAGCGCTCCTGAACCATGCCCGGCGGGACTGGGCCTTCAGCGTCGCCCGCCGCTACCTGTACGAGACCGCCGATGCGGTCCGGCTGACCGCCCTGGGCGCCTCGACGTACGAGCCGCTGGCGATGCTGGCCGGCAAGATGCGCCGCGAGGAGACGTACCACCTGCTGCACGCCGATGCCTGGCTGCGACGGCTGGCCGATGGCGCCCCAGAGCCGCGCGAGCGGCTGGCATCTGCGCTCCGGACGCTCTGGGCGGACGCGCAGGAGCTCTTCGCACCGTTCGACGGCGAAGCGGCCCTCGTGCACGCCGGCGTTCTGCGGGAGCCGATGCGCGCCCTCCACGCGGAGTGGCAGGGCCAGGTGCGCCGGACGCTCGAGCCGGTCACCGGCGAGCTGCCGGCGGCGGCTCCGACAGCCGACGGACGAACGCGCAGGACCGATGAGTTCGCCTGGCTCCATGGCGAATTCACCAGCGTCGCGTCTTCCGAGGAGGCGGCGATATGGTGATGCCCGGCAGCGTTCGATCCCCCGAGGAGCGCGTCTGGGACGAGCTTGGCGGCATCGCCGACCCGGAGATCCCTGCCATCAGCCTCGTCGACCTGGGAGTCATCGGCTCCGTTGCGGTCGGGGAGGATGCCATTCGCGTCGAGCTGCTGCCCACCTTCGTCGGGTGCCCGGCCATCGCCGTCATGCAGGACCGCATTCGGGAGCGGGTGGGCGCCCTGAACCTGGCCGAGCGGGTCGAGGTCGAGATCAGCTTCGACCCCCCATGGACCAGCGACCGAATCAGCCCGCAGGGCCGCGAGCGCCTGCGCATGAGCGGCTTCGCGCCCCCGCACCTCGGGCCGGCGGCGGTTGGATCGGATCTCGCCGAGCTGACCGTCCTGTCCGTCGCCGAGTGCCCGTACTGCGGCTCGCGCAATACGACCATGGAAAACGCGTTCGGACCGACGCTGTGCCGCGCGATCTACCACTGCGCCGATTGCCGCCAGCCGTTCGAGCAGTTCAAGCGCGTCTGAGCGCGCGCTCGGTGGCGCGCGGCATGCATGGCGCAGCGACATGATCGATCGCGACAACCCCCAGGGCCCGGGCCAGGGGCCCCTCGACGGTCCGGCGCGTGACGCCGGCGACCCGATCGGCGACGACGCGTATCCCGGTGGCGGCGGAATGATGCCGCCGACCGCCGACATGGACGACCCGATCCCGGAGACCGGGATGCCGGGCGAGCCGGAAGCGAGCCGCGACCAGCTCGAGGAGGAGGAAGAGCTGGACCCGGCTGACGAGCCGGACTGAGCGTTAGCGGCGGGTCCTGGCAAACGTGATCGGGACGTGGACGGCACGCCGATAATGGCGCCACCCACCCGAGGAACGCGACATGGCCAGGGACGTCGCCCCCACGACGGCGACGCTGCCGTTCGGAGCGGATCCCGAGGACGAGGCCGGCGTCGACCTGGCGTCCGCGTCGTCGCGCGTCTGGCGTCAGCTGCGCGGTGACCCGAGCTTCTGGATCGGGGCGATCGTGGTCGGGACGCTCATCGTGCTGGCCGCCGGCGCCAACCTGCTGGCGCCGTACGATCCGAATCTCGCCATTCGCGGCGCCGGCCTGACGGCAAACGGCGACCCGGTCGGGCCGAGCGCAGAGTTCTGGCTGGGGACCGATCGCCTGGGGCGTGACTACTGGAGCCGGCTGCTGCACGGCGCACGGACGTCGCTGACGGTCGGCATTGGCGCGAACCTGGTCGCCACGCTGGTCGGGACCCTCGTCGGCTCGGTGGCGGCATTCGCCGGCACGATCGTGCTCGCGCGCGGCCGAACCCGCATCGCGGTGCCGGTCGAGACGTTGCTCATGCGCTTCACCGACGTGGTGCTCTCGCTCCCCGCGCTGCTCCTGGCCATCGCCCTGGTCGCCATCAGCGGGCCGAGCCTGTTCCTGGTCACGGTCGTCATCGGTGGGCTGTTGTGGACCGCGACCGCCCGCGTCGTCTACGGGCGCATGCGCCTCCTGCGCGAGCTCGAGTTCGTCGTTGCCGCGCGCGCGCTCGGCGCATCGAGCTTCCGAATCCTCTGGAGGCACGTGCTCCCGCACGTCGTCTCGCTCATCGTCGTGTACGCCACGCTCGGCATCGCCGCGGCCGTCCTGTTCGAGGCGGGCCTCTCGTTCCTCGGCGTCGGCGTGCCGCCGCCAGCCGCGTCGTGGGGCGTGATGATCAGCGAGCACGCCAGCTACTACCGCACCGACCCGCGCCTGCTGGTCCTGCCCGGGGCGGCGATCATGCTCACCGTCCTTGCGTTCAACCTCCTCGGCGACTCGCTGCGAGACGCCATCGACCCGCACGGGTGGCACTGACCGCACCGCAGAAATAGGGAATCCTCCCGATGCCAATCGGCGCGGCCGATCCCATCCTCGTGGCGCCGGGGCCGCGGCGTGCCCAATCGCCGACGGCCGGCCACCGTTCACGGGAGGAGACACGATGCGCCCGAGCCCGCGCCGATTCACCGTTCCTGCACTGGTCGCCCTGATCCTGCTCCTGGCGGCGTGCGGCGCCCAGGACGTAGGGTCGCCGTCGGCTGCGGCGAGCGGTGAACCCGGAGATGGAGGGACCGATGAGAGCCAGTCGGCGAGCGGCGGCGGCACGGTCTCGATCGGCTTCGAGGGCGACATCGCCACCCTCGACCCGAGCCAGGGCTACGACGTCATCAGCTGGCCAGCGGAGCGACTGATCTTCGAGACGCTCCTCACCTACGGCGACAGCACCGAGCTCGTCCCGCTGCTTGCGACTGACATGCCCAGCGTCTCGGACGACGGACTGACGTACACGTTCACGTTGCACGAGGGCGTCAACTTCGTCACGCCCGATGGCACGGTGCACCGCGAGATGACGGCCGACGACGTCGTCTTCTCGCTCAATCGGCTGCTCAGCCCGAACCTGACTCCGGCGCCCTCGCCGGTCGGCGGCGCGTTCTTCACGCTGATCGAGGGCGGGCAGGCCGTCGTGGATGGTGAGGCCGACGAGGCGACCGGGCTCGTCGCCGTCGACGATCACACGGTCGAGATCACGATCACCAATCCCGATCTCACGTTCCTCAACATCCTGGCCATGCCGTTCGCGTCCGTCGTCCCGGCGGATCTGGCCACCGATGACACCGAGGCATTCAGCGAGACGCCGGTCGGCACCGGGCCGTACCTGCTCGAATCCCGCACGATCGGCCAGAGCGCCACGTTCGTGCTCAACCCGCACTACTGGGGCGATCCTCCCGCCAACGCGGGGGTCGAGTTCCGCGTGGGGATCGACGCAAACACGGCCGTTCAGCAGGTCGAGGCAAATCAGCTCGACATCATGGGCGATCCGATCCCGTCCGGCGTGGTCACGAGCCTCCGGGAGAACCCCGACTACGACGATCGGATCTTCGTGTTCCAGCAGGTTGCGGTCACGTACCTGTCGATGGACACGACGCCGCCCGACGATGGGCCGCTCGGCAACGTGCTGGTGCGCCAGGCGATGAACCACGCCATCGACAAGGACAACATCCTCCAGCTGCTGCGTGGACGCGGCACCGTGGCGCACTGCATCTTCCCGACCGAGCTGCCGGGCTTCAATCCTGACTGCATGCCGTACACCTACGACCCGGATCGGGCGCAGGAGCTGATGGACGAGGCGGGGGTCGACGGCTTCTCGACGACGCTCTACACCGATCCGAGCGAGGACAGCAGCGCCATCGCCCAGGCGATCCAGCAGGACCTGGCGGTCATCGGGATCGAGATCGAGATCGTCACCCAGGAATTCGACGTGCTGCTCGGCACGATCACGACACCCCACGAGGCGCCGCTCGTCCTCATCGGCTGGTTCCAGGACTTCCCTGATCCGTCGGACTTCTACGATCCGATCCTCTCGTGCGGGACGGCCGTCGAGGGTGGGGCCAATGTCGCCTGGTACTGCAACGAGGACAACGACGCCCTGGCTGCCGAGGCCAAGGGCCTCCAGGACGTCGACCAGCGGCTGGCGATGTACCAGGAGCTCGAGCAAATGGTGATGGAAGACGCGCCGTGGGTGCCGATCTACTTCCCGGCGACGGACACGTTCATCTCCAACCGGCTCACGAACTTCGAGCCGCATCCGGTCTGGTTCGTCGACCTCGCAAAGTACGGCGTCAGCGGCTGACCGGCGCGGAACGCGAATCGGCGGCCGGGGCGGCATCACCCCGGCCGCCGGCGCATATTTCCCAGCGACGTGATCCGATTCCTCGCCACGCGCCTGCTCTGGGGCGTCTTCGTCCTGCTCACCGTGGCCGTCGTCACGTTCGTGCTCACGTACGTCGTTCCCGCCGATCCAGCGCGTGCCATCGTCGGCCTGCGTGGCTCGGCCGAGGATGTGGCGCGCATCCGTGAGGCGCTCGGGCTCAACGAGCCCTTCGTCGTTCAGCTCGGCGGCTACCTTGCCCGGATGGTGCAGGGCGATCTCGGACACTCCTACCACCATCGCACCGAGGTCCTTCCCCTGATCCTGAGCCGGGTGCCGGCAACGGCGCAGCTCGCTCTCGCGGGCATCGCCATCTCGCTCGTCATCGGCGTGCCGCTGGGCGTGCTGGCCGCGCGACGGCGTGGCAGCGGGTGGGACCGCGCCGCGACGATGTTGAGCACGGTGCTCGTCTCGGTGCCGGCGTTCTGGCTGGGGTACATGCTCATCGACCTCCTCGCCTTCCGGCCGCTGATGGCGTTCAACCTGGCGCTCTTCCCGATCGGCGGCTACGAGCCGATGGATCTTCGCTACCTCGCCCTCCCAGCTCTGACGCTCGGCGCCACGGGCGCCGCGTACTACACCCGGCTCACGCGCAGCGCGATGCTCGACGAGCTGCACCAGGATTACGTGCGAACGGCACAGGCCAAGGGCCTCGGAGACCGACGCGTCACCTGGCGCCACGCGTTCCGCAACACGCTGCCGCCGCTGCTGACGCAACTGGGGCTGGACCTGGGCTTCTTCCTGGGCGGCGTGGTCATCATCGAGCAGGTGTTCAGCTGGCCGGGGGTCGGGCGCCTGGCGGTCGACTCGATCACGAACACCGACATTCCCCTGATCATGGGAACCGTCATGTTCGGGACGTTCTGCATCGTGGTCGCCAACCTCCTGGTCGACCTCGTCATCGCCCTGATCGACCCGCGCATCCGGTACTGAGGCCGTACCGAGGTACTTGCGGACGTGCCGATAATGCAGCAATGCCCGGGCGGATCTCGTGCCCGACGCTCGTCGGGCGGGAGGGAGAGTTCCAGCGCGCCACGTCCCTGCTCGCGGATGCCTCGGGGTCGCCTCCGCTCATCGTGATCGGCGGGGAGGCGGGGATCGGCAAGAGCCGGCTTCTGGAAGCGGTCCTGGCCGACAGCCGCGCTCGCGGCTGCCTCGTCCTGAGCGGGTCGTGCATTCCATTCGTCGGCCGCACCCTGCCCTACGGTCCGATCCTGGACGCCGTTCGGCGGCGTGCTGATGGCGGCTCGTCCGAGATCCAGCGCGCGCTGCGGAGGGACATGACGACGGCCCTGGAGCTGGCCGGGGCGGACGGGGCGGATGGACCGGCCGGTCAGGCTCGCCTGTTCGAGTCGATCGTCGCAGCGCTCGAGCGTGCCAGCGCGGACGGACGGGTGGTCGTTGCCATCGAGGACCTGCACTGGAGCGACGCGGCCACGCGCGATCTGCTGGCGTTCCTGGTCGCGGGCCGCTGGTCGAATGGAATCAGCCTGCTCGCGACGGTGCGGACGGACGAACCGGCTGCCGACCTGCGTCCGCTGCTGAGCGAGCTCGAGCGTGGGCGTCGCCTCGAACGGATCGACCTGGCGCCCCTGGCATCGGAGGGCGTGCACGACGTCGTGGCCGGCATCCTCGGGGAGGAGCCGGCTGCTGCGCTGGTGGAGCAGGTCAGCCGCCGGGCGGGCGGGAACCCCTTCTTCGTCGAGGAGCTGGTTGCCGCCTCCCGCGGCGGCGACGTGCGGCTTCCGCCGAATCTCGGCGAGATCCTCCTTGCGCGGCTGGCGTCGATGCCCGACGAGGTGCAGGGGATGCTGCGCTACATGGCGGTCATCGGCGAGCGCGCGTCGGTCGGCCTGCTGACGGCACTCACCGCGACCACCGCCTCCGTCATCGGCTCATGGCTTCGCGTCGCGTGCGATGCGCACGTGGTCCGCCCGGACGACGCCGATACCTACGCCTTCCGCCACGCGCTGGTGCGGGAGGCGCTGTACGCCGACCTGCTGCCGCACGAGCGACGATCGATGCACGAGGCGGTGGCTCGGTTGATTGCGAGCGCTGGCGGTGCCGCGCTGCTGTCTCCCTCGGCCCGAACCCTGGCTCTGGCGCTGCACTGGGACGCGGCCGGCGACGCCGTCGAGGCGCTGCCCGCACTGATCGCCGCGGCCGAGCACGCATCGGCCTCGCACGCATACGCCGATGCCGTCGCCCTGTATCGGCGCGCGATCGAGCGCAGGCTCGACCAGGGAGGAGCCGCCCACGCCGACGTCGATCTCGTCGCGCTGCACGAGGCGGCCGCCGTGGCGGCGTACCTGTCCGATGACACCGCCGGCGCCATCGATCTCGTGCGACAGGCCATTGCCATGCAGGATGCCGATGCCCATCCGACTCGGGCCGGCATCCTCCGGCAGCACCTGTGCGAGTACCTCTGGCAGCACGGCCTCGAGGCGGAGTCGATCGAGATGACCCGCAGCGCCTTCGAGCTGGTGCCGGCCGATGGTTCGCGAGAGCGGGCCGTGGTCGCCGGCGCGTGGGCCAGCGCGCTGAGTGTGATGAGCATGTATCGCGAGGCGATCGAGGTGGCCGAGGAGGCGGTCGCCATCGGCGAGCGCCTGAACGATCCAGCGGTGATCAGCTGGAGCCTCGCGGTTCGCGGCATGTCGCGCTGCGTGGTCGGCGACACCGAGCGAGGCGTGGCCGATGTCGACCGCGCCCGCGCCATGGCGCTCGTCTCCGGCGACCACGATGCGCAGGCGATCGCGTACATCGATGGCACATGGGCCTTGGGGTTCCTGCTGGGTGACACGCCGGCCGCGCTGGCCATGATCGCCGAGTGGGCAGAGATTCAGAAGGCCGCGGGCCTCGAGCGGTCGCGCGGCGTGTGGCTGGCGAGCATCCATGGCGTCATGAAGATGCGCGCAGCGGCATGGTCCGAGGCAGAAGCCATCTTCGAGGATGCGCTGATGCGCCCGTCGCGCGGGCCGGTGCGGCTCGAGCTCCTGTTCCACGCGGCGCTGCTGTGGACGTGGCGTGGCCGCTTCGACGAAGCGCAGGCCATGGTTGACGAGATCCACTCCCTGGCGCGCAACTTCATCGGCCAGCAGATGATCGCGCCGTCCTATACGGCCGCGATCGAGCTGGCCTGCTGGCAGGGTCGACCCGAGCGGGCGGTGCATCTGCTGGACGAGGCCCTCGACAGGCTGCTATCGCCCGACGATCCGATCTGGACGCGGGACCTGTATGGCGCCGGCGCCCGGGCCTGCGCCGATCAGGCCGCACAGCTCCGCGGACGTCGTGCGACCGAGGGGGAGCTCGCCGCATTGCGCGCCCGCCTCCTCCGCCTTGTCGCAGCAGCCCGCTATGAGGGGCTTCCGGCCGCGACGGTCGGCCTGCCCGAGACGCGGGCATGGGTGAGCCAGGTCAGTGCCGAGCTGCTTCGGCTGGACCAGGCCGACCGCGAGGCGGATGCGTGGTCCGCGACCGCGGACCAGTGGGCGGCGCTCGGCCTGGCCGCCCAGGAGGCGTACGCGCGCTGGCGTGAGGCGGCTGCACGCCTCGCCATCGACGAGCGCCATGCGGCCGTTGCGGCCCTGCGTCGCGCCCATGCGGCCGCCGAGTCGGTCGGCGCCGTGGCCATGCGGACGAGCATCGAGCGACTTGCTGCACGTGCCCGGCTGCGGCTGCCGCATCCGCACGCCGAGGCGCTGCCGCCGTCCGGACGGCCGCTCGGCCTGACGCAGCGCGAGAGCGAGGTGCTGGCCCTGGTGGCGCGCGGGCTGACGAACCGCCAGATCGCGGGGGAGCTGTTCATCAGCGAGAAGACGGCGGGCGTGCACGTCTCGAACATCCTCGCCAAGCTCGACGTCATCAGCCGCGCACAGGCAGCGGCGGTGGCGGTCCAATCGGGGGTGGTCAGCTCGGCGCCCTAGCACACGCCACGCTCGTTGCGCGGGCACATCCCCGAATTAGGGCATCCTCCCGATGCGACCGCGGCCGGGTCGGGCGATCCTCAGCGCGTGACGATCCGCCTACTAGCGCCCGCGGGACCGGTCTTCAGCGGGCGTCTCGCCATCGTGTCGGTGCGGTTGCGCGCGCCCGAAGCGGGCGCGCTGGCGACGTGGCGGTGGGACGATGGTGGCCACGATCAGGAGCGTGTCGATCCGGGATCGGTGGTTCGTGCGCGCCGGACGCATCGGTACGACAGTCCCGGCGTCTATCGGGTTCGGGTGCAGGTAGGCGACGAGGATGAGGCCGAGGACCGGTATGTGACCATCGCCCGGACGGACCAGGTGGCCGCGTCGGGCTGGGTGCGCGACGTCGAGCGTGGGGAGCGAATCGCGTTCGGATTCCTCATCACGCCGGGCAGCGCCGCTGCGCCCGATGCGATCAACCTTCGTGCGCTGCTCGGCGGCGTCGAGCTCTCAACCAACCACATCGCGTGGCTCATGACCTCACAGCCGGGATCACTGCACTTCGGAGGGCTGGCATCGCTCGGTGCCGCGGCTCCGGATCACCCGTATCGCGTCGACGTGCTCCGCGTCGCCGCCGCCCGCGAGCGAATCGCGCAGCGGATGACGATGAGCGTGTACGCGCTCGGCGCCGTCCCAGGACATGACAGCCCGATGCATCGCGCAACCGGCATCGTGCGTCCCGGGCACATCGCCCTGGGACCGTTCGACGCGCCCGGGCGGCCGCCGTAGTGGCCTCACTCGCCATGCGTTACCCTTCGGCGCATGGCAATCGACGCTGACGAGATCGGCACGGACGCCGGCGCGGCGCTGGCCTCGGGGACGCAGGATCACCTGGCGGCAATGCGCCACAGCGCGGCGCACATGATGGCCGCGGCCGTGCTCGAGATCTTCCCCGATGCAAAGCTCGGCATCGGCCCCGCGATCAAGGACGGCTTCTACTACGACTTCGACCTGCCTCGCCCGCTGACGCCGGCCGACCTCGAGCAGATCGAGGCGCTCATGCGCGCGCAGCAGGAGGCGGGGCTCGCATTCGAGCACGCCAGGGACCTGCCGCGCGCCGATGCCGTGGCCGAGCTGGAAGCCAAGGGCCAGCCATTCAAGGTCGAGATCGTGAACGACCTGCCCGAGTCGGAAGGGCCGACCGTCAGCTTCTACCGCCACGGCTCGTTCGAGGACCTGTGTCGCGGCGGGCACCTGGGCTCCACGAAGGAGCTCGGCGCGTTCAAGTTGCTGAACACGGCGGGCGCCTACTGGCGCGGCGACGAGACCCGGCCGATGCTCCAGCGCATCTACGGCACCGCCTGGGACACGGCCGAGGAGCTCGACCGCTACCTGTGGCGCATCGAGGAGGCCAGGAAGCGCGACCATCGCAAGCTGGGCCGCGAGCTGGACCTCTTCACCTTCCATCCCGAGTCGCCGGCCGCGCCCTTCCTCCACCCGCGAGGCATGGCCATCTGGCGCGCCCTCGAGGAGTGGTCGCGGCAGGTGCGTCGCGAGGCGGGCTTCCACGAGGTGCGCACGCCGAGCCTGGTGCGCAAGGAGCTGTGGGAGACATCGGGCCACTGGAACAACTACCAGGACAACATGTTCGTCCTCGACGACTACGACCACGTGTCGGGCCTGAAGCCGATGAACTGCCCGGAAGAGATCCTGATCTACAAGACCCGGGCGCACTCGTACCGCGAGCTGCCCATTCGCTTCGCCGACTACTCGGTCCTGTTCCGCAAGGAGCGCACCGGCGTTCTGGCGGGCATGTTCCGCGTCCGCCAGCTGACGCAGGACGATAGTCACGTCTTCTGCCGCGACGACCAGGTCGACGACGAGATCCGCCTGGCCCTCTCGCTCGTGCGCAAGCAGTACGCGCCGTTCGGCTTCGAGCCGCGTGCGAAGCTCGCCACGCGCCCCGAGAAGCGGCTCGGTTCCGACGAGTTCTGGGAGCGCGCCGAGAACCGCCTTCGCGAGCGGCTGGAGGAGGACGGCATGTCCTACTCGCTCGACCCCGGCGGCGGGGCGTTCTATGCGCCGAAGATCGACATCTTCATCGAGGATGCGCTCGGCCGCGAATGGCAGATGGCCACCATCCAGGCCGATTATCAGCTCCCCCAGCGCTTCGACCTGGAGTATCGCGCCGCCGATGGCGGCTTCGAGCGCCCGGTCGTCATCCACTACGCCATCTACGGGTCGTTCGAGCGGTTCATCGGCATCCTGACCGAGCAGTACGCCGGTGCGTTCCCGTTCTGGCTGGCGCCGGTGCAGGTGATGATCGTGCCGATCGCCGACCGGCATCTCGAGTACGCCTCGAAGGTGCGCCAGGCGTTGACCGATGCCGGGCTGCGCGCCGAGGTCGACGAACGCTCGGAGCGGATGCAGGCCAAGCTGCGGGAGGCCCAGGAGCAGAAGATCCCGGTCATGGTCGTGCTCGGCGACCGTGACGTCGACGCCGGCGCGGTGTCGCCGCGCCTGCGGACGGGGGAATCGTCGCAGGGCGTCGCGTTGGACTCGTTCGTGGCCGATCTCGTCGCCCGTAACGCGTCGCGCGAGCTGTGGCCGGTCGCCGTCGACGACGGCGCCTGATCCACCCTCCCGTGCTCCGATGAGGAAGATGCGCGGCGTCGGCCAGCTCGCACTGCGCTCGACCGATCCGGTGCGGGTGGCCGAGTTCTACGAAGCCGCCTTTGGCTTCCGCCGGATCGCCGGCGACGATGCCGGCACCGACCTGGAGCTCGGTGGCTTCGAGCTCAGCTTCCGTCGAGGCGACTCCGCCACCCGCGACGGCATCCAGATCGGCTTCAAGGTCGAGACGGCGTCGGAGGTGGACGCCTGGGCACAGGAGCTCGGCCGCCGGGGCTTCGCGCTGGCGGCTCCACCGTCCGGCGACCGCTGGGAGGGGACCCGAAGCTTCCGCATTGCCGATCCCGACGGACGGCAGGTCGCCGTCTTCTACGACTACCCGGCCTGAGCGGCAGCCCGTGTGGTACGCGCGGCCGAGCGCTCGCACCGTGACGATCCCGTTCACGGCCGGCGGCGCCCAGGCATTTCATCGGTCCCTTCCGGGCTATGCGCCGACGCCGCTCGTGCCGGCGCCGGCGCTCGCCGGCGAGCTCGGCGTTGGCCAGGTCTTCGTCAAGGACGAGTCCTCGCGGCTCGGCATGCCGGCGTTCAAGGTGCTTGGCGCATCGTGGGCGTGCCACCGCGTGCTCGAGCAGCATCCGGGCGCGATGCTGGTGACCGCCACCGACGGCAACCACGGGCGTGCGGTGGCGCGCATGGCGGCCCATTTCGGTGTCAGCGCAACGGTCTTCGTGCCCATGGTGATGCGCGCGGTGGCCGCTGCCCGGATTCGAGACGAGGGCGCCGAGGTCGTCCGCGTGGAGGGTGACTACGACGCCGCGGTCCGCCGCGCCGCCGAGTTCGCCGGCGAGCAGGGCGAGCGCCAGCTCGTGCAGGACACCGCCTGGGACGGGTACGAGCAGGTCCCGGCCTGGATCGTCGAGGGCTACGAGACGCTGCTCGCCGAGGTGGACGCGGACCTCGACCAACCGCCCGACCTGGTGGCCGTCCCGGTCGGCGTCGGCTCGTTGGTTGAGGCCGTCGTGCGCCACTATCGGCGCCCGGGTTCAGCGCGCCCGAGCATCCTGTCGGTCGAGCCCGATACGGCCGCGTGCGTGCTGGCCAGCCTGGCCGCCGACCGCCCCGTCACGGTGCCAACGGCGGACACCGTCATGGCCGGCCTGAACTGCGGCACCGTCTCGAGCGCGGCGTGGCCGGTGCTCCGCGCCGGATGCGATGCAGCCGTGTCCGTCAGCGACGCCGATGCGCTGCGCGCCGTCGACGACCTCGGGCGGGTGGGCATCTCGTCGGGCCCAAGCGGCGCTGCAACGCTCGCCGGCGTTCGGGCTGCGCTGGCGGATGGACAGCGCCGGGAAGCGCTCGATGTCGGACCGGATGCCGTCGTCGTGCTCCTGAGTACCGAAGCCCGGCCACCGGAGGACGTATCCGAGCCCGGCTGAATGGCTCGCGGCGTTGACCATTTGTTCGATTCCGGGTATCATCCGCCGGCAATTCGCGTACGTTTGCAGGGCCACCCGTCCGTGATCGGAAGGTGGCCTTGTTGTTGAAGGAGAGCAGACACTGGCAAGGGACCTCCGCGTCAATGAAATGATCCGCATCCGCGAGGTACGGGTCATCGATGATCAAGGTGAGCAGCTCGGCGTCATGCCCACGCCCAAGGCGCTCGCCCTCGCACAGGAGAAGGGGCTCGACCTCGTCGAGGTTGCGCCCACCGCGGTCCCCCCCGTCTGCCGGATCCTCGACTACGGCCAGTACAAGTACGAGCTGCAGAAACGCGAGCGCGAACAGAAGAAGAAGCAGAAGTCGCAGACCTTCAAGGAGGTCCGCCTGGGCGTCAAGGTGGACGTCCATGACCTCCAGGTCAAGGCACGGCGCGCGGCGCAGTTCCTCGATCATGGGGATCGCGTGAAGGTCACGGTCCGCTTCCGCGGGCGCGAGATCAGCCACGCCAACCTGGGTCGCGACCTGCTCATGCGGACCGCCGAGCTCCTGACGGAGCACGGCACCATCGAGCGGCAGCCGCTGCTCGAGGGCCGCAGCATGTACATCGTGATGGCGCCGCTCGAGAAGCGGCCGGACAAGAAGACCGATGCCGAGGGCGACGCGCCTTCGGCGGAGACCATCGGCGACGCGATCGCCGCCAAGGGCGCCATGCCCCAGGCGACGACCGAGGCGCCGGCACAGCAGGGACCGTAGACGAACCAATGCCGAAGATGAAGACCCACAAGGGCACGGCGAAGCGCTACCGGAAGACCGGCTCGGGCAAGTGGGTCCGGCCGAAGGCCTGGCGTGGCCACCACCTGGAGATCAAGTCGAGCCGCCGCACGCGCCGCTACGCCGGCATGGCGAACGTCTCCGACGCGCATACCAGCCAGCTTGAGCGCCTCATGCCGTACGCCGGCAAGGGGAAGTAGCCGATGGCCCGAGTCAAGCGCGGCGTCGCCGCGCACCGCCGTCACAAGCGCCTGCTGAACCAGGCCGAGGGCCGTCGTGGGACGCGCTCGACGCTCGTCCGGCCGGCGCGCGAGGCGCTCATCCACGCCCTGGTCTACGCCTATCGCGACCGGCGTGACCGCAAGCGCGACATGCGGCGCCTGTGGATCGAGCGCATCAACGCCGCGTCGCGCCAGCACGGCCTGCCGTACGGGCGATTCATCGCCGGGTTGCGCACCGCCGGCGTCGAGGTCAACCGAAAGATCCTGGCCGACATGGCCGTCCGCGAGCCTGCCGCATTCGCGGCGATGGTCGAGACGGCCAAGTCCTCCTTTACCAGCTGACCGGCGTCCTCGACGCCGGTCCCACCGACCCTGTCCCGGAATCCGGGGCGGGGTCGTTCGTTTTCACCGATGATTGAGCATGGACCGATGACGCAGCCATCCGAGAACAGCAGATGAGCGACCTTCGCGCCGAGCTGGAGGCCGTCGAACGCGCCGCGAGCGAACGCCTGTCGTCCGCTGGCAGCGAGGTCGAGATCGAGTCGATTCGGCACGATCTGCTCGGCCGCTCGGGCCAGCTGACCGTGCTGATGAAGCAGCTTGGATCGGTCCCCGCCGAGGATCGTCCCGCGGTGGGGCAGCTGGCGAACGAGATCCGCGGCCGGCTCGAGTCGGAGATCGGGGACCGACTGACGGCGCTTCGAACGAGCGGGCTGGAGGATCGGCTGGCCGGCGAGGCGATCGACATGAGCGCGCCGGGACGGCCGGTGCCCCTCGGCCATCTCCATCCGGTCCTGACCACCATCCGCGACCTGCGCGAGATCTTCCACGTCTACGGCTTCGAGATCTTCGAAGGACCCGAGATCGAGACCGACGAATACAACTTCGAGCTGCTCAACATCCCGCCCGATCACCCGGCGCGTGACCTGTGGGACACCCTGTACGTGGCCGAACCCGGCAGCGTCGAGGCCGGCATGCCGAAGCCGGCGACGGACGGCACCATCCTGCGGACGCACACCTCCCCGACGCAGATTCGCGCGATGCGCGCGCTCGAGCCACCGATCCGCGTCCTCACCCCCGGTCGCTGCTTCCGGTACGAGGCGGTCGATGCCAGTCACGGCTTCGAGTTCTTCCAGGTCGAGGGACTCGTCGTCGATCGCGACACGAGCCTGGCCGACCTCAAGGGCCTGCTCGAGGAGGTGGCGCGAGCGCTCTACGGCCGCGACGTGCCGACGCGCTTCCGGCCCGGCTACTACCCGTTCACCGAGCCGAGCGTCGCGTTCGACATCGGCTGCCTGGTGTGCGGTGGCGAGGGCTGTCCGGCCTGCAAGCGGAGCGGCTGGATGACGATCCTGGGCGCCGGCATGGTGCATCCGACCGTGCTCCGCAACGGCGGCTTCGATCCGGACGAGTACCAGGGCTATGCCTTCGGCATGGGGCCCGACCGGATGACGATGCTGCGCCACGGCATCGGCGACATCCGGCTCTTCTTCGGCGCCGACCTGCGCTTCGTCACGCAGTTCGCGGAGGGTCGCTGAGATGCGCGTCCCGCTCTCGTGGCTGCGTGACTACGTCGATATCGAGCTCTCGCCCCGGCAGCTCGCCGAGGCGCTGACCATGCGTGGCATGGAGGCTGAGGTCGAGACGACCGGTGCCGACTGGACCGATGTCGTGGTTGGTCGCCTAATCGACGTCGAGCGCCATCCGAACGCCGACACCCTCTGGCTCACCAAGGTCGACATCGGCGGCGATGACGGGCCGATCGAGATCGTGTGCGGCGCCCAGAATCTCGAGGTTGGCCAGCTCGTCCCGGCGGCATTGGTCGGCTCGGTGCTGCCCGGCGATCGGCGGATCGAGCGCACGAAGATCCGCGGCGTGGTGAGCAACGGCATGTTGTGCAGCGCGATCGAGCTGGGCCTCGGCACGGATGCGGACGGCATTCACATCCTCGGCCGTGCGGGAGACATCCCGGTCGGCACGCCGCTGGCCGAGGTCGTCGGCGAAACCGTGCTGGACGTCGACGTCAAGCCCAATCGCGGCGACGCCCTTTCGATGGTCGGTCTTGCGCGCGAGATCGCCGCGTTCACCGGTGCCGAGCTGCGGCTGCCATCCGTGACGATCGAGGAGCCCGGCGAGCCGACCGCGGCGCACGTCAGCGTGCGGATCGAGGAGCCCGAGCTCAACCCGCGCTTCACGGCGCGCTGGTTCGATGGCGTCGTGAACGGCCCGTCGCCGGAATGGATGCAGCAGCGGCTGGTCGCCGCGGGGATGCGGCCGATCAGCGCGGTCGTGGACGTCACGAACTACGTCATGCACGAGCTGGGTCAGCCGATGCACGCCTACGACGCCGATGCCGTCCCGGTCGGCGAGATCGTCGTGCGCCGCGCGCGCGACGCGGAACGGCTGACGACCATCGATCACGTCGAGCGGACGCTCGACGAGCGGATGCTGGTCATCGCGGACCGTGAACGCGCCATCGGGCTCGCCGGGATCATGGGCGGCGCATCGACGGAAGTGACCGAGGCCACGCGCCGCGTCATCCTCGAGTCGGCGATCTTCCACGGCCCGACGATCCGCAACACGGCTCGACGGCTTGGCCTGCGTTCCGAGGCGAGCATGCGTCACGAGAAGGGGATCGGGCACGACCTGCCACGGTTCGCGGCGGATCGCGCGGCGTCGCTCATCGCCGAGATCACGGGAGCATCGGTCGGCCGTGGCATCGTCGACAACGACCCTGAGCCGAAGCCGCCGAGACGCATCGACGTGCGCGTCGGCCGGCTCAACCGCCTGCTCGGGCTCGAGCTCGATGCCGCGGCCATCGGCGAGCTGCTTGCGCCGCTCGGATTCGACGTGTCCGGCATCGGCGACGGGGTGGTGGTCAGCGTGCCGTCGCATCGCCTCGACGTGAGCGTCCCGGCGGACGTCACGGAGGAAGTGGCGCGCGCGTACGGCTACGGACGCATCGAGGGGCGGCTGCCCTATGCCGCACTGCCGCCGTATCGAGAGGACCCGAGTGCGGGCCGCAACCGCGCACGGCGGGTGCTGGCCGGCATGGGCCTCGACGAGGTCCTGACCTACGCGCTCATCGGCCCCGACGACCTGGTGCGCAGCGGGCTGGAGGTTGCCGATGCGGGCCTCGTCCGCATCTACAACCCGCTCAGCGCCGACCACGCCATCATGCGACCGTCGATGACCCCGTCGATGCTGGCCGCGCTGGCCGAGAACGCGCGCCGGCGACGATCGGACGCCTGGCTGTTCGAGCTCGGCAAGGTGTACTGGTATCGACCCGACGGTTCACAGACGCCGCGCGACACGCGCTCGGATACGGCCGGCACCGGCCGCTACGAGTCGTGGGAGCTCGGCATCATCCTGTCGGGTCGCGCCGCTCCGCCAGCGCCGGGCGAGGACGCCGTGTCCGCGGACGTTGCCGCGATCAAGGGCGTCGTGGATGCGCTGCACGACGCGCTGGGCGCTCCACGACCCGCCTACCGGGCCGAGGAACCCGATGAGCGCCATCCACACCGGCATCCGGGTCGCACGGGCCTGGTCGTGGACGCTGCCGGCCGCCCATACGGCTCGCTCGGCGAGGTCCACCCACGCGTCGTCGAGGCGTGGGGCCTCGTTGGGCGCCCCGTCGACGCGTCGATCAGCATCGACCGGCTGCTGGACCTCGTGCCCGCCGAGACGCGGTCGCGGCCGATCCCGAGCGCGCAGCCGGTCGACCGGGACCTCGCCGTGGTCGTCGATGAGAGCACCCCGCTCGGGGAGGTCCTGCGCGTGGCACGCATGAGCGCCGGTCCGCTGCTTGACGAGCTCCGACCATTCGACGTCTACCGCGGCGAGCAGATCGGTCCCGGACGGATCAGCTACGCGCTGGCGTTCCGCTTCCAGCCGCTCGAGGCAGGGGAGGAGCGCGCGGTCGACAAGGCGCTCAACAAGGTCCGCGGATCTCTACAGCACCATCTCGGGGCCGAGATCCGCTAGGAGCATCGTTCCTTGTCGCGGCGGACGGCGTGCTGGTACCCTTGCGCCCGCCCGGGCCGGCATCCTTCGCGCCCGGCGCTCATCGGCGAAGGAGGAGTCGGGCGTGGAGCTGCTCGCGCGGCTGAACTGGGTCGACCTGGCGATCATCCTGGTCCTGGCCGGCGGCGTGTTCGTCGGCTTCACCCAGGGCATGATCCGCTACGTCCTGAACGCGATCGCCGTCCTCGTCGCCTTCGTGCTGGCAGCACAGTTGAAGGGGCCGATCCTGGAGCTGCTGCGTTTCTGGACCGCCTTCACCCCCGAGGGGCGGGAGCTGCTGGTGTTCGTGCTCCTGTTCGTCGGCTTCGTGATCGCCGGCTGGTTCGCGATCCGGGCACTCTACCGGCGAACGCGTCTCCCGATCGCCAAGCAGCTCGATGAGCTCGGTGGCGCGATCTTCGGGCTCATCTTCGCGGCCATGGTCATCAGCTTCCAGCTGGTCGTGTACGACAGCTTCTTCCGTGGCGGCGGCGAAACGGGTGGCTGGGTCGCGAGCTATTACGACGCGCTCAACAGCTCGCTCATCGTGGCGTTCCTGCGCGAGACCGTGATCCCCACGGCCGGATTCCTGGCGCGCCCGTTCGTGCCGGACGAGATCGCCCTGCTCCTCTTCCCGTGAGCGTGGCGCCGGCCGGTCCGCCGGCCACGCCGGAACGCACCTGGTTCGACCGTCGCTCGGACGAGCTGGCTCCCGAGCTGCTGGGCGCCCGCCTGGTGCACGACACGCCGGACGGGCCGATCGGCGGCCGGATCGTCGAGGTCGAGGCATACCGCGGCCCCGAAGATCTGGCGGCACACTCGTCCCGTGGCCGCACGCCACGGAACGCGGTGATGTTCGGTCCGCCGGGGCATCTGTACGTGTACCTGATCTACGGACTGCACCACTGCCTCAACGTGGTGGCGGGGCCCGGCGACAAGCCGGAGGCGGTCCTGGTGCGGGCACTGGACCTGGACGAAGGCGTCGACCTGGCACGGCAGCGACGCGGCCACGCCGTCGCCGAGCGTCGCCTGGCGGCCGGTCCGGGAAACGTCGGCTCGGCACTGGGCGTGGATCGCGGCCTGAATGGCGTCGATCTGTTGCGCGGGCCGGTCCGTCTCGAGCCACGCAGCGGACCTCCACCCCCGACCAGCCGCGGACCGCGCATCGGCGTGGACTATGCCGGCGACTGGGCGGCACGCCCGTTGCGCTTCTGGATCACCGATGACCCCCACATCTCGCGCCGCTGACGTCGCTGGTGCCGCCGCCGATGGCGGCACGCTTCGCGCGCTGGAGTTCGCCGCGGTCGTCGAGCAGCTGGCGGCGCTGACCTCGTTCGCCCCGTCGCGCGAGCTTGCGGAGCAGACGCTGCCCGTGGCGGACCCGGTGCATGTCGGGCTCCTCCAGGACCAGACCGATGAGGCCGATCGGCTCCTGTCCGAGCAGGCGCAGGCGAGCATCGGCGGCACGCGTGACATTCGCGCAGCGCTGGAGCGAGCCGGCCGCGGCGGCCGGCTGACGCCTGCCGAGCTCCTCGAGATCGCCGAGACGCTCACTGCGACCGAACGCTTCGCCGCGCGCCTCGGCGCGTGGCGCGGCCGGCACCTGTCTGACGTTCGCGACGAGCTGGATGCGGCCCCGGAGCTCGCCGAGCGCATCGTCCGCAGCGTCGACGAATCCGGCGAGCTGCTTGACAGCGCTTCCGCCGAGCTTGGCGCCATCCGAAAGCGCCTGCGCACCGCACAGGACCGCGTCCGCGAGCGGCTGAACGCGATGCTGCGCTCGTCGCAGATGGCGGGGATCATCGGCGAGCCGATCGTCACCGTGCGCGCAGGGCGGTATGTCATCCCGATCCGCGCCGAGGCGAAGGGTCGCGTGAAGGGCATCGTGCACGATCAGAGCGCGTCGGGCGCGACCCTGTTCATCGAGCCGCTGACGGTGGTCGAACTGAACAACGCGTGGACCGAGGCCACGCTGGCAGAGGCGCGCGAGGAGGAGCGCATTCTCGACGAGCTGTCCGCCGAGGTCGAGAGCCGCGCCGAATCGCTCCGCGACAGCCTTGCGGCCCTGGCCCGAGCGGACCTCTGGATCGCACGCGCCCGTCTCGGTTCGGCGATGGACGGCGTCCGCCCGACCGTGGCCGACGACGCGGCCGAGCTGCTGTCAGCCCGCCATCCACTGCTCGGGGCGGGCGCCGTGCCCATCGATCTCCGCCTCGGCGACCGCTTCGGCTATCGGGCGCTGGTGGTGACCGGGCCGAACACGGGCGGCAAGACGGTGTCGCTCAAGACGCTCGGACTCCTGTCGCTCATGCACCAGGCCGGCCTTCGTGTGCCGGCGGCGGGTGGCGCTCGGCTTCCCGTGTTCGGCCGGGTGATGGCCGATATCGGCGACGAGCAGAGCATCGCCCAGTCGCTTTCCACCTTCTCGAGCCACCTGCGCAACGTGGTGCGCTTCGTCTCGGACGCCAAACCGGGCACGCTGATCCTGCTCGACGAAGTCGGAGCCGGCACCGATCCGGCCGAGGGATCCGCGCTGGCGATGGCCATCCTCGCCCGACTGCTCGACGCGGGCGCCATGGTCGCCGCCACGACCCACTACGCCGAGCTCAAGACGTTTGCGACCGAGCACCCGGGCGTGACGAATGCCGCCGTCGAGTTCGACGTCACCACCCTGCGGCCGACGTATCGGCTGACGATCGGCCTTCCCGGCAAGTCGCAGGCGTTTGCCATTGCCGAGCGGCTCGGCCTGCCGGACGAGATCCTGGCCGATGCGCGCGACCGCATCTCGGCCGAGCACGCCAGCATGGAGGAGACGCTGGCCGCCATCGCACGCGCGCAGGAGGCCCAGGCGGCGGCGCTTTCGGCCGCCGAAGCCGAGCGAGCCGAGGCCAGCGCCGAGCGCGACCTGGCCCGCGGCGGCGTCGCACGAGCGCGTCGCGAGGCGGGAGAGATCCTTGCCGATGCTCGCCGCACCGCCGATGAGCTGCTCGCCCGGGCCGAGCGCGAAGTGGCCGAGGTGCGTCGTGAGCTCACGCGCCAGCGGAATCTCGCCGGTGGGCGGCGTGGCGCGAATGCGGCAGCACTCGAGGAGATGACGAAGCGCGCGAGGCGTGTCCGCACCGAGGCGCCGTCGCCGGTGGCCGAGCCGGAGGATGAGGTCGAACCGGGCGGGCCGCAGCCGCGCGTCGGACTGTGGGCGCGGTCGCGAACACTAGGAAGCGCCGGGCGCATCGTCGAGATCAGCGGCCGGACGGGGCGGGTCACGCTGGAAACCGAGGGCGCGCGGCTGGTCGTGCCCTCCGATGACGTCGAGGTCGTGCCCGAGCCGATCAGCGGGCCCGCCCCGCGTGACGTGGCCGCCGAGGAGATGCGCCGGCGCGCCGCCGAGCGCGTCTCACCCACGCTCGACCTTCACGGCGAACGGGTCGAGGCCGCGCTCGAGCGGCTGCATGCCTACCTCGACGACGCGCTGCTGGCCGGGCTCGACTCTGTCGTGATCGTCCACGGCGTCGGAACCGGCGCGCTGCGGCGGGCGGTCCGTGAGGCGCTGCGTGAGCATCCACGCGTGCAGGGGATGCGTGGCGGACGGAAGAACGAGGGCGGCGAAGGAGCCACCGTCGCCGAGCTGTAACGGCCGACGCGTCCGCTCGGTGCCGGAAATATGGGGCAGATGCGCGCGAGGGCGGCGATCGGCGCGTCGTGGTGCCCGATCTTTCGGGCCGAAAGGCGCGTGAAAGGGCCGCCGCGTGCGCAATTGCCCGCTATATGGACTACGGGCTTACTGGGTGGGCGTGGGCGTGGGCGTCGGCGGAGGAGGCGGAGTTGGAGTCGGAGTGGCGGGCACGACCGTGGGCTCGGGCGTAATCGCCGGCGTCGGTGTTGCCTCGGGCGTCGGTGTCGGCGTCGGGGTGGGCGAGGGCGTCGGCGTCGACGTCGGCACCTCGCCCGGCGTGCACTCCACCGTCGGCGCGAACGGCGCGTCGACGGGGCCGGGGAACGGCACCCTCATGCTCGCGTTGAGCTCGTCCTCGCGGCCGCTCCACTGCTCGAGCCAGGCGCGATTCGACTCCTCCCAGGCGGGATGCTCATCCTCCCAGCCGGCGAGGTCCAGGACGACCTTCTCCTCGGGCACTGCGGGCGGTGGTTCGGCAGACGGGTCCGGCGACGCAGACGGCGCGACGGTCGCGAAGTCGCCGCAGCCCTCCTGCCAGATCTTGCCGGTCTGCGCCTCGATCCGCACCTCGCGGTGCGTCGTGTCCTGCTGGCTCGGCTGGAGGTCCGAGCGCACCAGCTCGGTGACCGTCGTCTGGGTGAACTCGCCGGGCAGCATGCCGCTCATGGCGTCGATGGTGACCTCGGTGACGCCAGCGGGCTGGCGGAAGTCGTAGACCGGCAGCTCGTTGAGGGCGGCGACCTCGGCCATGTAGTCGTGCCAGATGAAGGTGGGGCCATCGGCGGCGAACACGTCCTGGATGGGGGAGAAGTCGCTGTTGCCGACCCAGACCCCGGTCACGATGGCGCCCGTCGGATCGGCCGGGTCATCGGGATTGCCGGCCAGGAAGCCGAAGGCCTGGAGGTCGCGGAAGTCGTTCGTCGTGCCGGTCTTCAGCGTGGCCGGCCGGCGGCCGCCATCGGCCTGGAGCTGGAAGCGGGGACCCCACAGCGGGTTGGCGGCCGGATCGGTGTTGTCGGCCAGGATGTCCGTCACCAGGTAGGCCGATGCGGCGCTGAGCACCTGGTCTCCGTCATCGTCGATGTCCGAATGGTCGTAGATGACGTTGCCGCGCGAGTCCTCGATGCGCTCGATGAGATACGGCTCGTGCAGCAGCCCTCCGTTGGCGAGCGCCCCGTAGGCGCCGGCAAGGTCGACCTGGTGCACGCCCAGCGTTCCGAGCGTCAGCGACGGGACCGCGTACTCGCCGTTGTGGGCGGGGTCGAACTCGAGCCCAAGCCGCTGCGCCAGTGAGACGACGTTGTCGGAGCCGATGAGCTGCTGGATCTTGCTGACCGGCACGTTGAGCGAGTACTTCAGCGCGTCCCGGACGCGCACCGGGCCACGCTCCTTGTTGTCGGCGTTGGGCGGGTTGAAGCCGTTGGCGATGTCGGTCCGGACGTCCATGACCATGGTCGCCGGGCTGATCACGCCCGACTCGAAGCCGGCGGCATACGTGATCGGCTTGAAGGCCGATCCCGACTGCCGGAAGGCCTGGCCGATGACGTCGAACTTCGGCTGGTGGGCGGGGGTCGCCTCGCCGTCGAAGTTGGCGCTGCCCACGTAGGCGAGCACCGCACCCGTCCGGTAGTTGACGGTCACGATGGCGTCGTTGTTGATGTTGCGGCCCTGCAGCTGTTTGATCCAGCCCAGCGCCGCCTCGCCGTACTTGGCGGTCAGCTCCTCGTCGGAGAGGCGATCCATGTCGTAGCCGACCTGCGCCCACTTCTCCGCGGTGGTCTGGTAGCCGTCGTAGTCGAGGGTGGTGATGATGTGGAGCCCGCCGGTGTCGAGCAGCTCCTCGCCCTCGAGCAGCTCGTTCGCCTCGCGGCGCACGGCCTGCACGAAGTGAGGCGCCAGGTCGGCGGTGTCACGCGGCGGCGCGAGCTCGATCTGTTCGGCCAGGGCCTCGTCGTATTCGGCCTGGGTGATGAAGTCGGACTCGAGCATCTGCTTCAGCACGATGTTGCGGGTGTTGATGGCCTGGGCCGTCTCCGGCACCACGTAGCGCACCTCGTCGCCGGCGTCCTCCTCCACCGCCTCCGTCGTCGGATCCAGGCGTGACGGTGCGCGCACGAGGCTGGCGAGCATCGCCGCTTCGCTCACCGTCAGCTGATTTTCCGGCGCGTCCGACGTGATGTCCTTGCCGAAGTACGCGTTCGCGGCGGCCCACACGCCATAGGCCTTGTTCCCGTAGTAGACCTGGTTGAGGTACATCTCGATGATGTGCTGCTTGCCCTCGGTGCCCGGGTAGCGGTCGCCGAGCCGCAGGGCCAGGATCGCCTCCTTGACCTTGAGCTCGACGCGTCGGTCGGGATCGGCCTGGACGAGCGGGTCCAGGAGGCGCATGCCCACCAGCTGCTGGCAGATGGTGCTCGCGCCGGAAACCGTCTCACCGGCCTGGAAGTTCTGGAGGAAGGCGCGCACGATCGCCTTGAAGTCGACGCACGGGTTCTCCCAGAACGTCTGGTCCTCGGCGGCGACCTGGGCATCGATCATGACCGACGGGATCTGCTCGAAGGGTATGACGCGCCGATCCTCGACCGCGAAGGTGGCGAGCTCCTTGCCGTCGGCCGACACGACCGTCGAGGCCTGGTCCAGGCTGAAGTTCTCGATCTCGCCGATGTCGGGCAGGTCGCTGGTGAAGGACGCGTAGATGCTCATGACGCCGATGAAGACGCCGATCGCCACTACCCCGAACGCGGCGAGGACGAGGCGCGGCAGCGTGGTCGAGCCGGGTCGCCGGCGCGGATCGCCCCCCCTCGGGCCTCGGCTCGGTGCGGGTCTCCGGCCCGGCGGTGGACGTCGGGTCATCGCGCGGCAGGGTAGCACGGGCCGGACGGCGGCGCCGCTCCCTATACTTCGCCGGTGACGTCCGCCGAAGCACGAACCGCCGTCCTCGACGACCTCGAGTGGCGTCGCATGATCGCCGATCACACCGACCTCGACGCCCTCCGTGCCGCGATGGGGGCCGGCCCGGTCACGTACTACGGTGGCTTCGACCCGACCGCGCCCAGCCTGCACTTCGGCAACCTCGTGCTGCTGGTCACCATGCGGAGGCTCCAGATGGCCGGCCATCGGCCGATCGGGCTGGTTGGCGGCGCGACCGGCCTCGTCGGCGACCCGAGCGGCCGGACGAGCGAGCGCTCGCTCAACGAGCGCGAGGTGGTCGAGGGCTGGGTGGAGCGCATTCGCTCGCAGGTCGAACGCTACCTGTCGTTCGAGGGCTCGAATGCCGCGGTGATCGTCAACAACCTGGAGTGGACCGGCGAGATGAGCGCCATCGACTGGCTGCGAGACGTCGGCAAGCACTTCAGCGTCAGCCGCATGCTGGCCAAGGAGGCGGTCAGCGCTCGCCTCGAAGCCGGCGGCATCAGCTACACCGAGTTCAGCTACCAGGTGATGCAGGCGCTCGACTTCCTCGAGCTGTACCGGCGCCATGGCTGCACCCTTCAGCTGGGTGGCAGCGATCAGTGGGGCAACCTCACCGCCGGCGTCGATCTCATCCGCCGGGTCGAGGGCGCAACCGCGCATGCCCTGGCCACGCCGCTCATCACCCGTCCTGACGGCGAGAAGTTCGGCAAGTCGACCGGCTCGACGCTGTGGCTGGATCCGGCACTGACCACGCCATTCGCCTTCTACCAGTGGTTCGTCAACGCCGATGACAGCGTCGTCGGCCGCTACCTGCGCGTCTTCAGCTTCCGATCCAAGGGGGAGATCGAAGCGCTCGAGACCAGCTCCGCGGCGCATCCGGAGGCGCGCGAGGCGCAGCGCGCGCTCGCCATGGAAGTCACCGAGCTGGTTCACGGCACCGATGCGGCATCGGCCGCGGCCGAAGCCAGCGCCGCGCTGTTCGGGAGCGGCGACCTCACGTCCCTGGACGCCGCCACGCTCGAGGCTGCCTTCGCCGATCTGCCGCGCGCGACGGTTGGTGGCGCGGACGGGCTTCCGACGGTGCTCGACCTTTTCGTCAATGCTGGCCTCTCCGAGAGCCGTGGAGCGGCGCGCAGGGTCGTTGGCGAGGGCGGGGCGTACGTCAACAACGAGCGCGTCAGCGACCCCGCGACGGTCCCGGATCGCTCCACGCTCCTCGCCGGTCGGTGGCTCCTGCTGCGTCGCGGGAAGCGCAACCTGGCGGTCGCGGAGGTCGAAACGCCGTGAAGCTCGCGTTCGCCACGGGCGCCATCGCGGCCGGGTTCACGGCCGCCGGTCTGACGACGCTGCTCATCTGGATCGCGACGGTCCTGAGCGGGTCATCGGATCCGTGGTCGATTGCGCCGTGGATCGTGGCGCTCGCGGCCGCCCTCGTGGGCGTCGCCACCTATCTCGCCGAACGGATCGTTCATCGGCGTTCGCTCGCCCGCATGCGCGCCACGGGCGAGCCGTGGGCGTATCGGTCGAGCTGGTGAAGCCGGCGCTCCCTCACGTGACCCCGCGACTTGAGATTCGTGCCGTCTGACGCGCATTCCATGGCCGATGGGCCGCTGGTGGCGCTGATTCACGCTCAACAGCAGCCGGCGGTGATCTGATTGGCCGCGCAATGCGCCGCCAGCCGATCAGTGTTCCAGTCGCCACCACGCGACGTGAAAGATTGCGCGCCCCTCGGCCAATCTTCCCGAAGAGAGCCCGCTAGTGCCCCGCGCGCTCAGCGCCATGGCCGTTCGACGATGCCTCCGCGATCACCTTCTCGGCGATCGCGTGCGGCACCTCGGCGTAGTGGTCGACCTTCCAGCTGAACCGGCCGCGCCCCTGGGTGATCGAGCGCAGCTCCGTGGCGTAGTGGAACATCTCCGCCTGCGGCACCTGCGCCTTGAGGTGCTGCATCCCATCGGCCGAGTCCATCCCCAGCACATGGCCCCTCTTCGAGGTGATCTGGCCCATCACGTCGCCCATGTACTCGTCCGGCACGACGATGTCGACCTCCAGGATCGGCTCCAGCAGGGCGGGTGAGGCGGCCTCGAACGCCTTCTTCAGCGCCTGCGACGCCGCCACCTTGAACGCCATCTCGGAGCTGTCGACCGTGTGGTACGAGCCGTCGACGAGCGTGGCCTGCAGGTCGACGACGGGGTAGCCGGCCAGCACTCCTTCCGACATCGCCTCCCGCAGCCCCTTCTCGACGGCGGGGATGTACTGCTTCGGCACCACGCCGCCCACGATCTTGTCGCCGAAGGCGAAGCCCTCGCCCATCTCGGCCGGCGCGAACTCGATCACCACGTGGCCGTACTGGCCGTGACCGCCGGTCTGGCGCTTGTACTTGTTGTCGATGCGTGCCGCCTGCCGGATCGTCTCGCGGTAGGGCACCCGCGGCGTCGCCGTCTTCACGGCAGCGCCGAACTTTCGCTTGAGCCGATCGACGATGACGTCGACGTGGGCGTCGCCCATGGCCGTCAGGACGGTCTCGCCGGTGCCTTCCTCGCGCCTGATCTCGATCGCCGGCTCCTCCTCGGTGAGCCGATGCAGCGCCTGGCCGAGCTTGTCCAGATCGGCCTTCGACTCGGGCTCGATCGCGACCTGCAGCGATGGCTTCGGGAAGGCGAGCGGCTCGAGCTCGACGGCGTGCGCCTTATCGGCGACCAGCGTGTCGCCCGCGTGGGTCGACGTCAACTTCGCCACGGCGGCGATGTCGCCCGGCCCGACCGTCGCCAGGTTCTCCTGGTCCTTGCCCTGGACCGAGAGGAGGTTGCCGATCCGCTCCTCCTCCTTGCGGTTGACGTTGTAGACGTGCCCCTGCCCGCTCAACGAGCCCGACACGACGCGGAAGTAGGTCAGCCGGCCGACGAACGGGTCAGCGGTCGCCTTGAACACCTGGGCGACGAACGGTGCGCTCGGGTCCGGGGTGATCTCCTTGCCGTCGACCGTCCGGCGCGAGCCAACCTCGGCCGGTGACGGGACGTGCCTGGCGATCATGCTCAGCAGCTCGCGCACGCCGATGTTCTGGATCGCCGATCCGACGAAGACCGGGACCACCGATCCCTCGCGGGTGCCCTTGTGCAGCGCGGTCTCGATCTCCTCGTCCGTGAACGCCTCGCCGTCGAGGTATTTCATCATGAGGTCGTCGCTTGCCTCGGCCGCCGCCTCGACCAAGGCGTCGCGCCGCGAGTGCTCGATCCCGGCCAGGTCGTCGGGGATCGGCACCTCCTTCGGCTTGCCGCCCTCGTAGATGGTGGCGTGCTCCTCGATGACGTCGACGTAGCCCTTGAAGCTCTCGGCAGCGCCGATGGGCAGGTACACCGGCGCGATCTTCGGACCGAACCGCGCCTTCAGCGCGTCCAGCGTGGCGTCGTAGTTCGCGTTCTCGCGGTCCATCTTGTTGATGAACACCATCCGCGGCAGCCCGCGCGCATCGGCCAGCTTCCAGACCTCCTCGGTGCCGACCTCGACGCCGGCGGAAGCGTCGATGACCACGATCGCGGCGTCGACCGCGGCGAGCGCCTCCACCACATCGGCCTGGAAGTCCGCGTAGCCGGGCGTGTCGACGATGGTGATGCGGACGCCATCGTGCTCGAGCGATCCGATGGCCAGGTTGATGCTCTGGCTGCGCTTGTGCTCGTCGGGATCCCAGTCGAGCGCTGTCGTGCCGGCCTCGACGGTCCCGAGACGTGAGATGGCGCCGGCGTCGAAGAGCATCGCCTCGGCGAGGCTCGTCTTGCCGGCGCCACCGTGGGAGATGAGGGCAACGTTCCGAATCTTGTCGGGCGAGGTCGGCTTCATCGGTGCTCCTTGTCGTCAGGCGGCGAGGCGCCGGCGCCGCTGCCGATGCGTCCCGGCGCGGCGATCGAGGACGGGTTGGTGGTGGCCCATTATGCAGTGCGCGATACATCGGGTCTGGTCAGGCGGCCACCCGCCGGCGCATTATCGGCCGAGCCATGGCCCAGCACCCGATCGAGCTGATCCTGACGCGCCAGCTGGCGAGCTATCTCGCCACGCCGATGTTCCTCGTCGGCCCGGAGGGAGAGCTGCTGTTCTACAACGAGCCGGCCGAGTCGCTGCTCGGCTATCGGTTCGACGAGGCGCTCGAGATCCCGCTCGACGAGTGGGCCACCACCTACCAGCTGTTCGACCGAGCCACCGGACAGCGACTGCCCATAGAACGCTTCCCGGTCGTGGCCGCGCTGCGCGAGCGACATCCGCATCACACCTCGTTGGCCTACCAACGCCCGGATGGCACGCTGCTGCCCATCGTGGCCACCAGCATCCCCCTCATCGGCCAGGGCGGCGAGCTGCTCGGGGCAGTGGCCATCTTCTGGGAGGACGCGGCGGGGTGAAGGTCGAGGTCTTCGGCACCCGCGGGTCGCTGCCCGCGCCCGGCAGCCCCACCATTCGGTACGGCGGCAATACCTCGTCCGTGCTCGTCGTCGGCTCGGAGGGCGAGCACATCATCCTGGACGCCGGAACCGGGATTCGGCCGCTGGGGCTGGCGCTTCCGGCCGGCGTCGGCCGCGTCGACATCCTGGTGACCCACCTGCACATGGATCACCTCCAAGGCCTCGGCTTCTTCGCGCCCCTCTTCGGTGGAAACCTTGAGGTCCACATCTGGGGGCCGCCCTCGACCACCATGTCGCTCCACCGGCGCCTGAGCCGCTACCTGTCGCCGCCGCTGTT